>JBOIBN010000004.1:0-57378 GCA_050739575.1 Gammaproteobacteria bacterium | reverse complement strand
CTCGGCCTGCTTCAAAATGCCCATGATCTGACTGTCGCTGAATCGAAACTTCTTCACGTAGAACCTCCTCGCTCCAATAAGAGAAAATTCTACTTCTGAATACCGCTACTTTCGGGGGGGATTACCACCTACGCGCGTAACCGCGCTAATCTTGAGCGTTTCGGTCTGCCGCTCTTTCACTTTCGACTCACATGCGGCGTGGCCCTTCTGCGCGAACGGATCCTGAAACGGGATCGCACTCCTGCACAAAAATTATTGGAGCTTGAGGCAATTCCCTTGCAAATACAGGTTTGCGAAAAGCTGCCGAATATGTTTATGCCAATTGACGTTTCCACGATAGATGAACAAGCCGTAGCTCGGGCGATATTAGCCATCATTTCCAGTGCGGAACAGACCGGTCGGGGAGATAGGTAACGAACGAGTCCAGGGCATGGGTTACACGTTGCGGCGTTTTGAGCTGCACCGCTCGCGGGAATGGATCACAGTCGGAGTGGAATTTGTGTTTGCGAGCCGTGATCAGTAGCGCAGAAGCGCGGCGCCCCAGGTGAAGCCGCCGCCGAAGGCTTCGAACAAGAGCGTCTGTCCACGCTTGATGCGGCCATCGCGCACGGCGACGTCGAGGGCAAGCGGAACCGAGGCGGCCGAGGTGTTGCCGTGTTCCTGGATGGTCACGACAACGCGCTCCATCGGAAGATCCAGTCGCTTCGCCACCGCTTCGATGATGCGCAGGTTCGCCTGATGCGGAACGAACCAGTCGAGATCCGCCGCCGTCATGCCGGTTGCGGCGAGAATCTTCTCGGCGGATTCGATGAAGGCACGCACGGCCACCCGGAACACTTCGTTGCCACGCATCTTCACGAAGTCGCCGCCGGACTTCAGCGCGTCGAAGCCCGAAGATATTCCGGAGGGGAAATAAAGCAGATCGCGGTACTGGCCGTCGGCATAGAGCTGCGTCTTGATGATGCCGGTTTCTTCGGAAGGCGCGAGTACCACGGCGCCCGCGCCGTCGCCGAAGAGCACGCAGGTGCCGCGGTCGCTCCAGTCGGTGAAGCGCGAGAGAGTCTCGGCGCCGACGACGAGCACGCGCTTGGCCTCGCCGACGCGGATGAATTTTTCGCCGATGCTCAGGGCGTAGATGAAGCCGGCACAGGCCGCCTCGCAGCTCACGGCGGGGCAGCCGTTGGCGCCGATCCGGTCCTGGATCAGCGTGCCGACGTTGGGGAAAATGAAGTCGGGCGTAGTGGTGCCGACGATGATGAGATCGAGTTCTTCGGGACGCACGCCTGCTGCATCGAGGGCGCGGCGCGTGGCGGTCTCGGCGAGATCGGCCGTGGTTTCGCCGTCCGCGACGATGTGGCGCCGCTCGATCCCGGTGCGGGCGCGGATCCATTCATCGCTGGTGGCTACCATCCTCTCGAGATCATGATTGGTCAGGACGCGCTCGGGCAGTGCACTGCCGGTGCCGATGATCCGTGCGTAAGTCATGTTTCCATCCCCGAGACGTGGGCCTCTGAGAGTACCCGGCTGATGCGTTCGGGCACGGCCTGCTCAACCTCCATCAGCGCCGCGCGGATGGCGGTTGCGAAGCCGATGCGATCCGCTCCACCATGACTTTTTACCACAATTCCGCGCAGGCCGAGGAAGCTCGCGCCGTTATAGCGCTGCGGATCGAGCCGGCATTGCAGGCGCAGCAGCGTCGGCCGGGCGGCGAGCCCCTCCATGCGGCTCAAGGCGTTGTGGGTGAACTCCTCGCGCAGCATCCGGCCGATGAATTTCGCCGTACCCTCGATGGTCTTGACCGCGACGTTGCCGGCGAAGCCGTCGGTGACGATGACGTCCAGCGTGCCGGCGCTGATGTGATGCCCCTCGACGTAGCCTTGGTAGTTCAGCCCCGATTGGGCAAGATACTGCGCCGCCTGTTTTACCCGCTCGTTGCCCTTGATCTCCTCCTCGCCGATGTTGAGCAGGCCGATCTTGGGGGCGGGATTGTTCTCCAATGCGGCGACCAGTGCCGAGCCCATGACGGCAAATTCGACCAGATGCTCCGCCGTGCAGTCGGCGTTGGCGCCGAGATCGAGCATGTAGGTATGGCCGCCGAAGGCGGGGATGGCCGAGCAGATGGCGGGCCGATCAATGCCGGGCAGCATCTTGAGCACATAGTGGGCGATGGCCATGAGCGCGCCGGTATTGCCGGCGGATACGCAGGCGGCTGCCGCGCCGGACTTGACGAGATTGATCGCAACGCGCATGGACGAGTCGCGTTTGCCGCGCAGTGCCTGTGTGGGCGATTCGTCCATGGTGACGATCTCGGCCGCGTGGTGAAGCTCGATGCGCGCGCGCAGCGTCTCGCTCGCGCCCTGAAGCGCTTGGGCCAGTATCTCCTGGTCGCCGACCAGGATGACGGCGAGTTCCGGGTGTTGGCCAAGCGCATCAAGCGCGGCGGGGACGCTGATGGCAGGTCCATGATCGCCGCTCATCGCGTCAATCGCCAGTCGCACCGACCCCTCGAACGCCATTCGAATGGCCTAGCAGGCTGCCGGAGGCCGCTTGCGGCGTACTCGCCGGCTCACGCGGGGATCAGTCTTCGGAAGGAGCGACGTCCACGAGCTTGCGCCCACGGTAGTAACCGTCGATGCCGACGTGGTGGCGCCGGTGCAGTTCGCCGGTGGTGGGATCGCGCGAAAGCGTCGGACCCTTGAGGGCATCGTGCGCACGCCGCATGCCGCGCCGCGAAGGGGTTTTGCGGGATTTTTGTACAGCCATGAGGTTGGGAAACTGCAAATGCCCGCCTATTGTACCGTGAGCCGCGTGTCAGAACCTGTCTCATCATCCCGCGCGAACCGCGTTACCGATCGAAATGCGCAGATGCGAGGCACGCCGCGCAGGACAGTACTTGCCGTACGGCCAAGCGGCGCAACGACGCAGCCGCGTATTTCGGCCGTAACCCCGTGGGGGAGCGGGCAATTTGGGCCCAGGGCTTTGTTGCGCCTCGCTCAGGTACGGCAAGTACATCATGCTCGGTGCGCCGCGCCCTGAACCCAAATTGCCACGGTCGCGGTCGTGGGGGATTATGAGACAGGTTCTAGTCGCCCTCTTCGCGCCGTGTCTGTGCGAGTCCCGCAAACGGCCGCGTCCGGGCTTCCTGCGTTGCCTGCGGCAGCCGTGCGGGGCAATCCTCCGGCGCATGGAGCGGAGCCATCGGCAAGGCGAGGAGCAGCTCTGCTTCGAGCAGATCCGCGAGTCGCGGATGCATTTCCGGTTCGATGAGTTCCCAGCCGGGTGGCGCTTCGATGGCCTCCTCACCAGTGGGGACCAGTAGCCGGATTGGCACATCGAGCACTAATTCGAAGGGCTCGAGGCAGCGCTGGCACTGCGCTTCGAGGCGTGCTCGAAAGTTTCCGGTGATTGCCACTGCTCCGGTTGGAGCGGGCGAAAATTCAAATGCATATTCGATCCTGCCGCGGGCCTGGGAAACACCCAGCGCCTCGGCGATGCGCGGTGCGAGCACAGCGGCATCAAGGCGCCCCTCACAGGCGCGGGCGCCTTCGGCGAGTTCCTCGAGGGGCAACCGTGCGGGCGCGGATGGATTCATGGCGTTATCGTAGATAGAGAATCAACCCGAGTCAAAGTCGTGCCCCCATTGATTCTGGCCTCGGGCTCGCGCTATCGGCGTGAACTTCTGGTGCGACTCGGATTCGCCTTCGAGGTGCTCGTGCCGGATGTGGACGAGCGCGTGGCGCCCGGGGAAGAGGTCTCCGCCGCAACCCTGCGCCTGGCAAGACTGAAGGCTGCCATGATCGCGGCCCGGCGGCCGGACGCTCTGGTGCTGGCGGGTGATCAGTTGGCGAGCGTCGTGGGGCAACCTGTCGGTAAGCCGCGCGACGAAGCCGAGGCCCGGCGCCAACTGCAAGCCATGTCGGGGCGGACGGTAACGTATTCGACGGCCATCGCACTTGTCGTTCCCGGCGCGGCGGAACCCACAACGCACCTCGACACCAGTCACGTGACGTTGCGTGTGTTCGGTGCCGATGAAATTGCCCGCTATGTCGAGCGCGAACGGCCGTTCGACTGCGCCGGCGCGCTCAAGCTCGAGGGACTCGGCAGCGCACTCTGCGAGCGGATTGAAACTTCAGACCCCACTGCACTCATCGGCCTGCCGCTCATCGCCACCGCATCCCTCCTTCGGGAGGTGGGCTACCCTGTGCCTTGAGCCGTCTGTCGGTGTGCCCCGTCGTGATGCCGGGAGTGAGGGTTCACTTTCTACGTCCGGAAAGGAGGGGATGAGCAATTCATCCCCTCCTGAGCAGATCAGTTACCGGCCCCCGTCTGTAAGTCGGGGGTCAACAGGGAAACACCGGCGTCGCGAGCCCCGCCGGCAAAATTCGGTTGCGGGGCTCCTTGGGTGTTAAGGAGATCCGTGGACATCGTGCCGAATGATATGTAGACGTTGCCGGTACTGGGCGCGATAGCAAGTCCGTGGACGCCGTCGTGCTGGTCCGCTCCAAAATAGGTCGCCTGCAGGATTTCGGTTAGAGGAAGATTGAGGCTAGCCACGAACCCATCGCCCTTGCCGCACACCTGTCCCTGTGCCTTCAAATCGCGACAAAACGGTTGCGCTCCTCCCGCTGTCGCCGGAAGATTGGTCGAGCGGGTCATCCCTGCGATATACAGCGTCTGGGTTGAAGAATTGAACCCGAGCACCATACGGACGTCATCCTGAGCGTTGCCACCGAAGTAGGTGGCCTGGGCTATACCGTGAAGGTTGATTCCCATCTCCGCAACGAAAACATCGGTTTGGCCGCCACCGTAAGTCGGTTGGGCACCGCCCGCAGTGGCGGGGAAGTCCGTCGAGCCTGTAATACCGCTCACATAAATCGCGCCTTTTCCCGAGTTGGGAATCCACAGCACCCGACGCGCTTCGTCAAGGCCGGATCCCCCGAAAACCAGGGTGTTTATAAAACGGGTAAGCTTTCCGTTCAACCGAACAACAAAAGCATTTTCTTCGGGTTCTTGGGTAGGAGCACCGGGAAAGTCTTGCGACGAGGTGCCGCCGACAAAATAAAGTCCGACGCCAGATGCGTAAGTCAAACCGAAGCCCCAATCCTCCCCCGAACCACCCACATAAGTCGCTTGAAGCAGACGATGGAGATTCGGCGTGAGTTCAACGACAAAACCGTCTTGAGCGCCTCCGTAAGTAGGCTGTGCACCGCCCGCAGTCCCCGGAAAGTCTGCCGAATTGGTCCACCCTCCGACATACACGTTGCCGCTGTCGGGCGATATGACTATTGACCACCCTTCGTCATGACCCGAGCCCCCCAAGTACGTGGACTGAATCAACTGCGTCAGACTGGAGTTCAGGATTGTCACAAATGCGTCGTAGTCCCCCCCTCTGGTGGGTTGCGCCCCTCCGGCCGTTCCGGGAAAATCGGTCGAATTCGTCCGCCCGACGACGTACACGTTGCCGGTATCGGGCGCAACGGTAATCGCGTCAGCCATATCCGAACCACTCCCCCCAAGATAAGTAGATTGTAGGATTTGGCTCAGATCGGGGGAGAGACGGCTGATAAACGCGTCCTGACTCCCGCCAATAGTAGGTTGGGCCCCTCCTGCAGTGCCGGGAAAATGAACTCCCCAAACCAGGCCGGTAACGTAGACCGAGCCATCCGGGCCCAGTGCGATCGCCATTCCGTCGTCGTAAGCGGGCGTTCCGAGGTAAGTTGTGCGAAGGATCGGATCAATGATCACCGGCTTCGTCGCGTCGTGCGGCCCCAGACGAAAGCCGTACACATCGTCTTTGAGCGTGTAGGATGCAGAAACGTTTTGGTAGCTGCCGTCAATCTCCTGCATCGCTACTGGACGACTCAGGCGCACGGTCCCCACCCCAGTCCGGGCCAAGAGTTCGCCATCCTGCAGATACAGCCGTTCGGCTCCTTTGAGTTGCATACGAATCTCACCTGCCCGTGCACCTGGTTCTAGCGTGAAAATCCGCTCCACATGATTTCCGTATGCGCGATAGTCGAGACTCACGCCGGGCCAGGGATGGCCCAATTGCACCGTTCTAAACGTCGCGAGCCCGCTCGTTCTCTCGCGATGCGGGTCGTTCCCGCGAAACACGCTCACATGGGTGCGAGTCTGCCCAACGCCGACGGGACCGAGGTGGGCAGAACTCACGGGGCGCTCAATCAGTGTCCAACCATGTGCTCTAGCTATATGAGCCTGCCCGTGCGGCGGCAAGCTCATAACCAGATCTCCACTGTTGGTCAAAAAGGCCGTGCCGGCATAGGTGTGCGCATAGAAAGCGACCCGCGGGTCTAATTGCCCGGAATTGGCGATAAAGGGAAGCAACAATCCGGGTAGTGCCTTTTTTACCGCGTTCGCTGCCGGATCGGCTTGCGAGGCCGGCGCGCTGAGCGTTGTGAGAAAGGCCAGCGCAGCGGCCAGACCGACGGGAAGAATGACGGCGAATAATGCCGCGCCATGAAAACGCTGCCGAACCGGCATATCCGGATCAGCCGCAGGATTGTCTTGCATGGTATTGCTAGATTTCATAAACCGCCCTCATGCAATATTAAAAAATACGCGGTCAAAGACGTGTCTTGTCATCTAATACGATTCTTGATGCAATCATTACGGCCTCGATCAGGTCTATTTTAGGAAACTTTGATCAATTCATCCGTGAATCGACTCATTGGCGGCAAGTCGGGTCTGCCCATGCTCATCCGCATGCAGACAGGCATATGTCTGAAGTCGGCTTACGCGGGATCAAGCCCTCGCGGGCTTAATTCACGGTGGTGCATCCATGCACCACTCGGAAATCCCGAATAAATTCAGAGCTTCATTTACTAGGTACAAGATTCCTTTCCACGACCCCGCGGGTCGCAACAAAACATGGCATCTGAAAATGGATTTTATCACCGGAATTCTAATTTCTTGTGCCTCCATTGGTGAGTCTGCCGATGATGCGTTCGAGATCTGCGGGGAGCGGCGCCTCGACGACGTGACGTACGCCGGTTTGCGGATGAGAAAATGAAATGCGGGCGGCGTGCAGGGCGAGGCGGGTCAGGCCTGCGGCCTTTAACGCGCGATTGGCCGTCTTGTCCCCGTAACGGGGATCCCCGGCAACCGGGTGGCCCGCGTGCGCGGCATGCACCCGGATCTGGTGTGTACGTCCAGTGTCGGGTTCGACCACGACCAGCGTCGTATCCGCACCTGGCGCAAGCGGACGAAAGTGTGTGACCGCGGCCCGTCCGTCGTCGGCCACCGCGACGTGGCGCTCGCCGCCGCGTTTGACGTAGCGCCTGAGCGGCGCACTGCTCACAAACTCCCGTTCGATTCGTCCGACCAACAGCGCGAGGTATTGCTTTTCGACGTCGCCTGTGCGAAACGCGGCGTGCAGGGTGCGCAGAGCGCTTTTGCGCCGAGCAATCAGAATGCACCCGGAAGTGTCGCGATCGAGACGATGTACGAGTTCGAGTCCCGGCTCGGCGCGAAGCGTGCGCAGGGCCTCGATCAGCCCGCCGTCGAGACCGCTGCCGCCGTGCACAGGCAGGCCCGAGGGCTTGGCGACGACGAGCAGCGCCGCATCCTCGTAAAGGATCCCCGCCACGAGCACGGCCGACACGCGCTTCAGCGGGCCCACGCTCTGAGTCCGTTCGGCGATTCGCACTGGGGGCAGGCGCAGTTCATCGCCCGCAACGAGACGGTAGTCGGCGCCGCGACGCCCGCCATTCACCCGCACCTGACCAGTGCGCAGCAGCCGATAGAGGTGGCCGCGTGGCACGCCCTTCAATTCGCTCGCGACAAAATTATCCAGTCGCCGACCGGCATCCTCGGCGCTGATCCGCAGCCGGCGCACTTCTTGGCGGATCTCGGCGGCGGCTGCAAGCGTTTGTTTATTCGGCAAAAGACTTTATGTCCAGTCTCGATATTCTGCTATAGTATGCGAACCGCCCGTGGGGCGGCGTGTCTTTACATCGTCAAGCAGGGCGCCTTAGTGCCCACGATATGCAGACAAGGTTTCTTCAGGCCGCCGGCTTTACGGCGGATTTGAGTGGACGGCGCTCCCATGCAAGGCGCATGGTTGCAAAGCGCTGAGACAGGTGGAGACGATTCCCCGGCGTCCGACATAGTGGCTCGGGCGCCCGCTTTCTGCAATCGGTCTTCCCGTCACGCTGAACAACCATCGTGCGCCGGCGCGAGCGCCCAGTACGGGTGTTTACAACATGAAACGGATGCTAATCAACGCAACCCAGCCGGAAGAGCTGCGCGTTGCTCTGGTGGACGGCCAGGAACTCTACGATCTCGATGTCGAGGTTCCCAGCCGGGAACAGAAGAAGGCGAATATCTACAAGGGCCGCGTAGCGCGGATCGAACCCAGTCTTGAAGCCTGTTTTGTCGAATACGGTGCCGAACGCCACGGCTTTCTCCCCCTGCGCCAGATTGCGCCCGATTATCATCACGCCGCGCCCGCCCAGGGCCAGCGGCTGGCCGTCACGGACGCGGTCAGGGAAGGCCAGGAAGTCATCGTTCAGGTCGAAAAGGAAGAACGCGGCAGCAAGGGTGCGGCGCTCACCACCTATGTGACCCTCGCGGGGCGTTATCTCGTCCTCATGCCCAACAATCCGCGCGCCGGCGGTGTGTCGCGGCGCATTGAGGGCGAGGATCGCGACGAGATCCGCGAGATTCTGTCTGAGCTTCCCGTCCCCGACGGCATGGGCGCAATCGTGCGCACGGCCGGCGTCGGGCGCAACCTAGAGCAGATTAAGTGGGATCTCGATTACCTGGTCAGCATCTGGGAGGCGATCCGGCAGGCCGCCGAGGCGCGCCCGGCGCCGTTTCTGATCTACCAGGAATCGAACGTCATCATCCGGGCGCTGCGCGATCATTTCACCTCCGACATCGGCGAAATCCTCGTTGACGATGCGCGCGTATATGAGGAGGCCCACGCCTTCGTCGAGATGGTGATGCCGCAACAGCTCCCGAAGCTCAAGCTCTACGAGGATCGGGTTCCGCTGTTTACGCGGTTCCAGATCGAGAGCTACATTGACGCGGCCTACCAGCGTCTGGTGCGCCTGCCCTCCGGTGGAGCGGTAGTTTTCGATGCGGCCGAGGCGCTGGTTGCGGTAGACGTCAATTCGGCGCGCGCGACGCAGGGCAGCGACATCAAGGAAACCGCTCTCAACACCAATCTCGAGGCGGCGGACGAGATTGCCCGTCAGTTGCGCGTGCGCGATCTGGGCGGCCTGGTGGTTGTGGACTTCATTGACATGGAATCCACCCAGCACATCCGCGAAGTCGAGCAGCGCCTTAACAAAGCGCTGGAATTAGATCGCGCGCGGGTGCAGGTCGGACGCATTTCCCGCTTCGGCCTGCTCGAACTGTCGCGTCAGCGCCTGCGTCCCTCACTCGGTGAAGCGGTCCTCGAGCGCTGCCCGCGCTGCGAAGGCAAGGGCATGATTCGTTCGATCGAATCGCTCGCGATTTCAGTGCTGCGTCTGATTCAGGAGGATGCCGTCAAGGAGCGTACCGCCCGAGTGGTGGCCGAGTTGCCGGTCGAGGTCGCGACCTATCTCATCAACGAAAAGCGGGCAGCGGTGGCGGAAACCGAGGCGCGCTCGCGGGTGTCGGTCGTCATCATTCCGAACCCGCACATGGACACGCCTGCATTCAGGGTCGAGCGCATTCGCGACGATCAGCTCGCCGAATCCATGCAGCAGCCTTCGCACACGGTGGTCGAAACGCCCGAGCCGGCCGTTTTGCCGGTGCGCGGGGCGCATGGCGAGACGCCCGCGGTGAGCAACCTGCGTCCCGGTGCACCGCCGCCGCAAGCCGCGCGTGCGCGGCGCCCCGGCTGGTTCGCACGGCTGATCATTGCGATGCGTGCCTCTAAGACGCGCGCTACACAAGCGGATAAACCGGAGCAAAAACCGGCCCAGCCACCGAGCCGTGGTAATGCGCAACGAACGCAGCCAAGGGGTAGCGGCGGCAACCGCCGTGTCGGCAATGACGCTGCCCGTACTCGAGGAGGGCGCGACAACATTCGACGCAACGGTGTGCGCAAACCGGCGCCCGAAAAAAGGGTTGATCCGGCGTACGGAAAGACGGATTCGAAGCCGCCCGAGCAGACGAGTCCCCGGGTAGGGTCTGCGCCCTTGCAATCCGAGCGTCGGGGTAACGGTGAGGGCGTGAACGTCGGCGAAGGTGCGGGATCTGCACGTTCGCGCACGCGGCGCGGTCACCGCGGCGGTCGGCGGCGGCGCGGCCGCGGTGGTGCCGATGGCGGTGGTGCAGGCGCGAACCGCCTCGTGAAACACGAAAATTCTTCGGCCGAAACTCCCTTGAGCGGCAGCCCGAGCGAAAACGAAAATATGTCGGGCCGATCGTCCGCTGCCGAAACAAGCGTGCCACCGGCGTCGCCCAACCAACCCGGGGAACGACGGGAAAGGGTTGCCGTGAGCACGAGCGAAACTCCGCATCTGGCCGCGCTCTACGAACGCGAACAGGCGCAGGAAAACGCCAACGCCGGAGAAAACGAAAAAGTTTAGCCGCCGCGCAAATACCGCCTCCCCAACAGTCAAGGAGCAGGCAAGACGGATGCTGTCGCGATGCCTAGACGTTTTCGCCTACGCCGGTGCGGCAAATTCATCGAGAAGCCTCTCCACCGCGGCATCTATGAGATCGAGCGCACGCTCGAAGGCGTGTGCGCCGCCGTAATAGGGGTCGGGGATCTCGTCGGCATCGGTTTCGGGTGCGTGTTCGAGCAGCAAAGCAATGCGTCCGGTGCTCCCGGCCGGCGCAAAACGCTGTAGCCGACCGAGATTGCCGCGGTCCATCGCGAGAATGAATTCGTGGTGCAGAAAGTCGCCCGTGACAACCTGTCGTGCACGATGGGTGGATAGCTCGTAGCCGCGTGTGCGTCCCGCATTGATTGCCCGCGGATCCGCACCCTCGCCCAGATGCCAGGCGTGAGTTGCCGCGGATTGCGCATCTACTTCGACTCCCCGTGCAGCCGCCCGGTTGCGCAGCGCTGCCTCCGCGAGCGGCGAACGGCAGATATTGCCCATGCACACGAAGAGCACCCGCCTCACGTCAACAGCCCGGTTTCCCGCCCGTTCGCGATCAGCCTCTCCACGTGTTTCACGTCGGCTGGCGTATCCACCGAGGCCATGGGCACTTCGTCCACGACTTCGACCCGGATGCGAAGACCGAGCCACAGTGCGCGCAGTTGTTCGAGTCCCTCGGCGCGTTCCAGATCGCAGGGCGGCTCAAGCGCAAGCCGGGCAAGCGTCGCGACACGAAATCCGTAGAGACCGACGTGACGCAGCGCCTGTGCTGGTACACCGCTCAAGGGTTCACGCGGCCGCGGCAACGGGGCGCGGCTGAAGTAGAGCGCGTAGCCGGCGAGATCGGTCACCAGTTTGACGACGTGCGGATCACGGAACGACTCTTCGTCGAACAATCGCACCGCCAGCGTGGACATCGCCGCTTGGGGGGCGGCGGCGAGCGCACCTGCGGTCACGTCTATCGCGTGCGGAGGCATTAGCGGCTCGTCGCCCTGCAAGTTCAGCACGATCTCGTCCGCTGCCCAGCCCTCGCGGGCCGCGAGTTCGGCGATGCGATCGGTACCCGAGGCGTAGGCCGTTGAAGTCATCGCAACCTTCACTCCCAGCGGCGTGCAGGCGGCGGCAATGCGTTCGTCGTCGGTCGCCACCCAGACTTCGGAAGCCGAACTCGCAAGCGCCCGGGCACAGACATGCGCGATCAGCGGTTTGCCTGCGATCATAACCAGCGGTTTGCCCGGCAGCCGGCTCGCTCCGTAACGTGCCGGAATCGCGACGCGGAAACTCACCGGTCGAGTTCCTCCAGGCCAATGCGTCGCGCTTCGTCCTCGAGCATGACCGGGATATCGTCGCGGATCGGAAAGGCCAGCCGATCCGCCCGACAGATCAACTCCTGTTCCGCCTTGGCATACTGGAGCGGTCCCTTGCAAATCGGGCAGACCAGAATGTCGAGCAGCATGGAATCCATCGTGTTTCTCCGTTAATCTGAATTCAGCCAACTATAGGATATTCGCCCCGCGCACGAGTGTCAGCAGCGCGGCGGCCTCTGGCACCGTGAAGGCGATGGCAAGCGGCACCCGCCAGGCGTGGGCGGGCGCATCGGCGAGCTTTACCGCGTCCTTGTCGGTCATCAGGAGCGGCCGATCGACGGGGAGGGTTCTCACTGCTTCGGCGATCGGCGCGTGGTCAGGCAGGGGATGGCGCTCCACATCGAGCCCGGCGCGTTCGAGTGCAGTGAAAAAACTTTCCGGATCCGCAATTGCCGCAAGCGCTCGCACCGGTGTAGCACGGAACGCGGCGAGCGGCTGCGTTTCGCCGTCGTCGAGTGAGACCGCATCGGCGAGTTCGTAGCGCATGCGAAATACCGGTGGTCCCGGCGGCAGTTGGTGCGGATTCCCGTTTCCCTTGAGTACCACTGCACCCGCCCAGCCGATGCGTTTCGCCGGTTCGCGCAGCGGGCCCGCCGGCAGGAGTGCTCCGTTGCCGAAGCCGCGTTCCGTGTCCACAGCGACGATCTCCAGATCGCGCTCGAGGCGGTAATGCTGCAGGCCGTCGTCGCTCAGGATGATGTCCGGGCCGGAGCCTTCGATGAGCAGACGCGCAGCGGCGACCCGGTCGCGGCCGGCAACGACAGGCACGCCGGTCGTGCGTGCGAGCCATAGCGCCTCGTCGCCCGAGTCTGTGACGGTCGCGCCGGGGTTGACGCGGTGCGGTTCGCGATTCCTGCCGCCGTAGCCGCGGGTGACTATGCCGACCTTGACGTTTTCCGCGCTTAACCGTTTCGCGAGCCAGGCGACAAGCGGGGTCTTGCCGCTGCCGCCAACCGCGACGTTGCCGATTACGACAATGCGGGTCGGGAGACGTATCGAGGCGAGCACACTATGGGTGTAAAGCAGCCTCCGCAATGCTGCAGCCGCACTGAACAACCCGCTCAACGGCAGCAGGAACCACGGGGCGCGGGCCGCGTACCACTGCGACTGCAGGTGTTGAGCCAAGCCTTCCCGAAGATTCGTCATGACCCCAAGAAACTTTCAGGACCGGGCGGCGAATTTGACGTTCACGCCGTGCGGCGTATCTGCAAACGATGCAGCCCGGCGTAGACCCCGTCGCTGGAAACCAGTTCGGCATGGGTGCCGGTCTCGACGATTCTCCCGCGATCCAGCACCAGAATCCGGTCGGCTCGCTCGATCGTGGACAGGCGGTGCGCAATGACGAGTGTCGTGCGCCCGCGCATGAGTTCATCGAAGGCAAGCTGGATTTGATGCTCGGATTCGCTGTCGAGCGCGGAGGTGGCCTCGTCGAGGATCAGGAGCGGGGCATCCTTGATCAGCGCGCGGGCGATGGCAATGCGCTGGCGTTGTCCGCCGGAGAGCAGGATTCCGCGTTCGCCGATTACGGTGTCGAAGCCGTCCGGCAGTGCTTCGATGTCGGAGAGAATCTGGGCGGCACGCGCCACTTCGCGGATCTGCTCCATGCTGGCTTCTTCGGTGGCGCCGTAGACGATGTTGTGGGCGACGGTATCGTTGAAAAGAACAACGTCTTGGGTGACCATCGCGATTTGTCGGCGCAGATCCGTCAGGCGCAGTTCGCGGATATCTTCGCCGTCGAGCAGGATGCGCCCGTCGTCCGGATCGTAAAAGCGCGGAACGAGACTTGCGAGCGTGCTTTTGCCGCTGCCGGAACGCCCGATCAGCGCAACGACTTCACCCGGCTCGGCGTGAAACGTTACAGCATGCAGCACCGGACCCTTGCGCGGATTGTAGGAAAAAGTGACGGCATCGAATTTGAGTTGTCCGTGCGCGCGGGCTAAAGGACGGCCTTCGTCGCGGCGCTCTTCGTCGAGATCGAACAACTCGAAAATGCTTTGTCCGGCGGCAACGCCTCGAGATATGGCCGCGTTGACGTCGGTAAGACGGCGCAGCGGAGGCAGCAACAAGGTAAGCGCGGTCAGGAAGGAGGCGAAGTCGCCCACCGAGTTGCCGCCGCGCAGGGGCGTGATGGTGAGAAAGTAGATCACCAGGGCGAGCCCGACTCCGGCGATGAACTGGATCAGCGGATTGGATACCGCACTGGTAAAGGCGAGCTTCAAGTTCTCGGAGAGGTTCTTTTCGTTCGCCACGTCGAAACGGGCTCGTTCGGCCGTTTCCGCGTTGTAGAGCTTCACCATGCGATGCCCGGTGATCACTTCCTCGCTTGCGCGCGTGATTTCGCCCATGCTGTCCTGAATGCGCGTGGAGACCCGGCGGAAACGGCGGCTGACGTAGCGCGTGAGCAATCCGATCACCGGCACCACCACGAACACCAGCAACGTGAGCCGCCAGTTCAGATAAATCATGTAGCCGAGGAGGCAAAGTACCGTCACGCTGTCGTTGATGATCACCTTCACGGAGTTGGTGATGGATTCGGAGACCTGTTCGCTGTTGTAGGTCATCTTCGAGAGCAATACGCCGGTGGCGTTGACGTCGAAGAATGCGGTGGGCAGGGCGAGCAGTTTGTTGAAGAGTGTTTGTCGCAGCTGCCGGATTACGTGGCGGCCGATCCAGCTCATGGAGTAATTGAGGATGAAGCTCGCGATGCCGCGGCCGAGAAAGAGCAGCAGGATCTTGAGCGCGACTATGCGGATCACGCTCGTGTCGTGATTCACGAAGCCGCCGTTCATCAGCGGCTTCATCAGGGCGGCAAACGCGGTCTGCGAGAGCGAGTAGGCCACCATCGCGACCAGTGCCACCACGAACACCGGCCAGTAGGGCCGCGCGTAGCCAAGCAGACGGCGGTAAACGCCGAGAGCCTTGCGATCGAGTCCGCCGCGTTTCATTCGGCGTCTTTCAGTGCGTCGGGGAGGTAATGGAGCCCGTCCATTCGCGATCCGCATGGCGAAACAGGGTCATAGTATGAGAGTCGCTAGGGATCCGTCCACGCCCGGCGGTATTCGAGACGGTATCTCCTGGTCAGCCGAACTCCGTTTCCCCGCGTCACGGAGAAGCTTAGCGCGCCGTCGTGGGCCGAATCGAGAAGCTCAGCATTTGCGTCCCGATAACGTGCCACTACGGGTGGGTTGGGGAAATGGTAGCGGTTGCGATAACCGATCGCGAAGACCACGAAGCGCGGATGCACGGCGCGAACGAACGCGGGTGTGGAGGAGGTCTTGCTGCCGTGATGCGGGGCGATCAGGATGTCGGCGGCGAGCGCGAGTGTCGAGTGTGCGAGCAGCCAGCGCTCCCCTTCGCGCTCGATGTCGCCCGGGAACAGCGCACTGCCTCCCGCACCCGTCACCTTGAGCACGCAGGAGCGGTTGTTGCGGCTCCCCGCCGCGCTCGCCGCGGGCGCCAGCACCGCGAAGCGTACGCCGTCCCACATCCAGTGTTCCCCGGCACGGCAAACATGCTCGGCGTCGGCCGCACTCGAAAGCACCGGCACATCGGGCCACGCGCGTTTGATCGAACGCAGGCCGCCGGCATGGTCAAGATCGCGATGTGAGAGCGCGACGAGATCGGGCCGGCCAAGCCGCTGTGCATGGAGAAACGGGATGACCTCTTCTCCTCCCGCATCGTTGTCGCCCCAGCCGCGCGGGCCGGTATCCACGAGCAGGGTATGGTGCGCGGTCACCACCACCGTCGCAAGCCCCTGACCGACATCGAGCACGGTCACCCGAAAGTCCCCGGCCGCGGGCCGAGGCGTCACGGCGGGCCAGAAGAGCGGGAGGAAAAGCGCAACCCCCGCCAGGCGCAGCCCCAATCCACGCGGGGCGAGCAGACAGGCTGCGCCGACCAACGCCGCAGCGAGCGCGAATCCGCTTACCGGTGCGAGTGCCAGAGTGGCGAAGGGAAGACCTCCGAGCCATTCGAGTGCGGGCCATAGCAACGCCAACACGGCGGCCGCGAAGTGGAAGAACGGGGCTCCCCAGCCCGCGTGCAGCAGGGTGGCCAGGGCACCGGTGAGGGCTGCCGATACGACCGTCCAGCCCACGACCGGGATCGCCAGCAGATTGGCGACGGGTCCGATCAGCGAAACCATTCCGAAATAGACAGCGATCAGCGGCACCAGTCCGAGCGAGACAGTAAACTGGGTACGCACCAGAAGATGCCCGCCACGGGCCGTGCGCAGTCCGTAGGCAATGACCGCGACCGCGCCGAAAGACAGCCAGAAGCTGGCGGTAAGCAGGGCGAGAGGCGAAATCAGGGTCACGATAATGGCTGCCAGCGCAAGTACCGTGCCGACGCCGATGCGCCGGCGCAGGACGAGCGCCGCGAGCGGCACCGCGAGCATGATTAGCGCGCGCTGAGTGGGTAGACTAAAGCCGGCGAGTGCGGCGTAGGCCAAGGCCGCGAGTGCGGCCGCTCCGGCGGCGAGGAGGCGGGCAGGCACGCGCCGCACCAGAGGCGGGATGCGGCGCACGGCAAACCCGACCAGGAGAAAAACGAATGCCGCTATGAGGCCGAGATGCAGCCCCGAGATCGCCAGCAGGTGCGTCGTGCCGGTCGCGCGCAGCGTTTGCCATTGAGACGTGTTTATGCCGCCGCGCGCACCGACCGCAAGCCCCGCCACCAGGCCCGCATAGGGATTTGCACCAAGCGTCGAGTAGATGGCTTCGGCGATGCGCGCACGCAGCGGCGTCAATCCGTGGCCCGCGGGGGCCAGGAGTTCGGCGCGATCCCGATATACGGAGCCGGTTGCGCCGATTCCGTGAGCAAGCGCCCAGGCCGCATAGTCGAAACCGCCGGGATTGGCGTGACTGCGCGGGCGGCGCAGATGCACTTTAAAATGCCAACGTTCCCCTGCGCGCGGCACGCGAGACGGCGGCCGATACCATGCGAGCGCGATGCGTGTGGGATAAGCGATCGGAATGCCCCGT
Organism: Gammaproteobacteria bacterium; assembly: GCA_050739575.1. Lineage (GTDB taxonomy): Bacteria > Pseudomonadota > Gammaproteobacteria > JAKDMP01 > JAKDMP01 > JBOIBN01. The sequence continues at coordinate 40,467 of JBOIBN010000004.1, read as the reverse complement.
TTGTCACTGGCTGCATCGGGTGCGAGCGTGAAGCGCACGCGACCCGATTCCACCCGCGGCAGATCCGCAATCCGCCCGCTCACGCCGAGCGTGCGGCCTGCGAGTGCCGGGCTCAGCCGGGAAGCAAGAGCGTTTCCGGCATCCTGAGTAACCCATAACGCGCCGAGCAGGCCTGCAACCAGGATCGCCGAGCGTCGATCCCACAAGCTTGCACCGAGCGCGCCTGCAAGTGCGAGCGCCAGAATCGGAATGGGTACGAGCGAACTTCCCGTCAGCGCGAGACCGCCGCCGGCGAGCCAGGCGGCGGCAAGCCAGACCATCCCCGGCCACCGCCCGCGTGCAGTCCCCATGCCTCAGGCCGAGCGCGCGAGTTGTTGAACCCCGAAAGGCCGTAATTCCATCAACACCAGAGCCCTCCCTCCGGTTTCAGGGTTTTCTTAACGAAACCCGGATTTATCCGTCATTCCCGTGAAGCTTATCCCCGACTGAGATAGGCGACCGAAAATTCCACTGTCTGATCTTACCGGATTTCCGCTCTGTGCTTTCGCGGGGCGGCACTGCCCGGAAATAACGAGAATGCGATTGAACAGTTTTCTTGAGTAACCAATCAGCGTGACGGCGATCTACGATTTTGTTGAACTTCGACCCTTGGGATTGAGTAGTTCGTCATTTTTATGAAGGGGCATCGTGTTCGCTGCCTTTACTCATAACGAAGCGCGTCCGCCGGCGTGCGGCGGGCGCTCTGCAGCGCCGGGTACACCGCGGCCACGAGGCTCAGAATCACCGCGACAGCCGTCGTCGCTGCGAGTTCGGGCCAGCGGAAGCGCGCCGGCAATTCGCTGATGAGATAGATCGAGGGCGGCAAGAGCTGGGTATGGAACAGATGATCCAGCGCCCCGAGTAGACGATTGACGTTGAGCGCGAGCGCGGCGCCCAGTCCGAGCCCCATTCCCGTGCCCACCACGCCGAGCACCAGACCCTGGAGAAGAAACACGGCGGCAATGCCGCGCGGTGCGAACCCCAGGGTCTTGAGCACAGCGATTTCGGGCTCTCGATCGAGGCCGGATACCAGCAGAGTTGCCACCACCGTAAAGGCGGCGACGGCAAGGATTGCCGCAAGCACGACGAAGAGCATCCGCTTCTCGAGTCCGATGGTTGCAAACAGATCCGCCTGGCTCTGGGTCCAGTCCGATACCGAATAATCGGGTCCCAGGCGTGCGCGCAGCCGGCTTGCGAGCGCCGGTGCGGCGAGCGGCTGGGCAAGCCGCAGTACCACTGAAGCGGCGCCGGCATTCGGGAACAGGCTGCGAGCATCGGCGAGATCGGTGTAGGCCTGTCCCTGCTCGAGCTTGTAAATGCCCAGCCGATAAATGCCGAGGACCCGGTATTCGGCGAGCGCGGGTGTGAAGCCGAAGCCGCCCCCTCCGGGCCGGGCCGTGAGGAGGGTGAGTGAATCGCCAATATGCAGGTTCAGGCTTTCGGCGAGGGCCTCGCCGACGATCAGGCCATGACTGCCGGGCGCCAGCGCAGCAAGTTTCCCAGCGACCAGATTGGCGCCGAGGTCCGAGACCTGGGCCTCGGCGCCGGCCACGATACCGCGCACGACGATGGGAGCGAGTTGGTCGCCGTTGAGCACCAGTGCCTGGCCGGTGAGGGCGGGCGCTCCCGCCACGACGCCGGGTTCGCGTTCAAGTCGCACCGCGAGCGCCTGCCAGTTCGAGGCCGCGGGCGGCGGCGTTACCGTAACTTCCGCCCCGAGGGCGACGAGTTTTTCCGAAAGTACCGACTCGAAGCCGCTCATTACCGCGAGCACCGTCGTCAACACCAGCACGCCGAGTGCGAGGCCGCCCACCGCGACACCTGCGAGCAGGGTCGCGAGCCGTCCGCGAGCGAAAAGCAGGCGCCAGGCCAGTTTGAAAATCACGCGGGTCGCTCGGGACTCGGGAGGAGTGCGGAAAGCCGAGGCTGGGTATTCGATTTGAGGTTGTTACCCGTCATTAGCTTGCGCCTTTGCATTTCGGCGTGCTTTGCGCCTGCGTTTTCGCATTTCCGAATTCACCGCAGAGCGCGCAGAGATCGCGGGGATAATGCCAAGTTAAAGAACAAAAAGTTTGAATCATTAATTTTCTTGTGTGTGCTCCGCGTTCTTTGCGGTTGCATTCTCGGTGCCTGCGCCGACCAGGCGTCCGTGTTCGAGTCGCAGCACGCGTTGAGCACCGCGGGCAATGAGCGCGTCATGCGTGGCGATCAGGAATGCGGTGCCGAATTCGCGGTTGATTTCGAGGATCAACTCATAGACTCCGCCGCCGGTCGCCTCGTCGAGATTGCCGGTCGGCTCGTCCGCCAGTACGAGCGGCGGGTGCATCGCCAGTGCGCGCGCGATGGCGACGCGCTGGCGTTCGCCGCCGGAGAGACGCGAGGGACGCGCATGTCCGCGCTCGGCGAGGCCGACCCGCGCGAGCAGATTCTCGGCCTCGCGGCGCGCCCGGCGCGAGCCCACGCCTCCAATGAGTAGCGGCAGGGCCACGTTTTCCAGCGCCGAAAATTCCATCAGCAAATGGTGAAACTGGTACACGAAGCCGAGCGCACGGTTGCGCAGACGCGCCGCAGCTGCGGCATCTAGCCGGTCGAGCCGTTCACCGGCGAGCGTTACCTCTCCTGCGCTCGGCCGATCGAGACCGGCCAGAAGGTGCAGTAACGTAGATTTGCCGCTCCCGGACGCACCCAACACGGCGATCCGCTCGCCGGCGCCGAGCGTGAGATCAATGCCGCGCAGCACCGTGAGATCGTCCGCGCCCTGGCGATAACGCTTGACCAATCCGCGAGCGTCGAGCACCGGTTCATCCATTGGCGAGTGCCTCCACCGGACGCATGCGCGCTGCGCGCCGTGCCGGCACCCAGGCGGCCGCGAGCACCAGCACCACTGCTACACAGACGATTGCGACGACTTGGGCCGGCGCGACCCGCGAAGGCAGCCCCGCGAGCGCGACCGCGCCGGCGGAAAACAAAGGATGGCCCACCAGATGTCCGACCCCGTTCACGAGTGCGTTGACGTTAAATGCGATCGCGAGTCCGCCAGCGAGACCGAGCAGTATGCCGATAGCGCCGATCGTCGAGCCGAGCGTGAGAAACGCCGCGAGGATCCCGCGCGGCGCGAGTCCGAGGCCGGCCAACACGGCGATCTCGGTGCGCTTGTCGGCCACCAGCACGGTGAGTACGCCGAGCACGTTGAAAGCGGCGATGAGTACCGCAAGTGCGACCAGCACGAACATCATGCGCTGCTCATTGGCAAGTGCGTCGAAGAGGCTCTGATGTTCGGATTCCCAGTCGCTGACCGTAACGCCATGCGGCACGATTCCGTGCAGCCTTTCAGCCACTTGGGGTGCGAGAAAGGGCCGGGCGAGTTTCAGCCGCAGCCCGTTTGGTCCGGAGATTCCGTACAGTCTTTCTGCGGCTGAAAGACTGGTCAACGCGAGGCCGCCGTCGTATTCCTGATTGCCGGCGTAGAAGATGCCGACGACCGTAAAGCGACGCAGCCGCGGCACGAAACCGACCGGCGTCATCAGTCCGTGCGGCAGGATGACGCTGACCTTGTCGCCCGGAACGACGTTGAGATCGAAGGCAAGGTCGCGGCCGAGCACTATTCCGTAAGGTTCGCGCGCCAAGGCCGCGAGTGAACCAATCACCATCTGTCCACCGAGCGTCGAGACCCGCGCCTCGGCCTGTGGATCTATGCCCTGCAGCAGTGCACCGCCGAGCGAATCGCCGCGTCCGAGCACGACCTCGCGTTCGGCGTAAGGTGCGGTTGCGACGACGCCCCGTTCTTTCCCTGCCTCGCGCTGCAGCCGCGGAAAGTCCGGAAGGGCATCGCCGTTCACGCTCCGCACCGTGACATCCGCTGTCACGCCGAGGATGTTGCCGGTGAGCGTATCCTGCATGCCGTTCATAACCGAGAGCACCACGATAAGAGCACCCACCCCGAGGGCGATGCCGAGCACCGCAACCAGCGCCACGACCGAGACGAAGCGGCTGCGCCGGCGCACCCGCAGATAACGCAGCCCGATGGCCAGAGGGAGGGGGCGGAACATCGCCATGCACGTCGAGAACCTGCCGCGATTCTACAGGGCGGCCGCCCTAGCCGGGGGAGTCCCCGTGCTACGCATTCCGTCCGTGACGGTGCTATAGTTCGCTTCGGCGGTTCGTCGGAGGGCACTCAATGATTCTGCAAAGTGCTGTCATGTTGCTGCTTCTGGCCGGCTCACCCGCGCTTGCCGCGAGCAGCGGAAGCAGTCCTGCCGTGCCGAACGGCGTCAACACCTATCCCTACCCGTTGCCCGAGATGACAATGGCGAAGGTGCGCCAGATTTTTGGTCAACCCGAGCACGCCGATGCACCGGTACCCGCCACCGCCCAGGGACCGCACAAGCCGCCGATTACGCGCTGGGTTTATCCGGATTTCATCGTTTATTTCGAGCGCGACCTGTTGCTGCATACGGTGGTGACCCACCCGCGACTTGCGCCGCGGATTTATCCCCCGGCCGCCGTGACCGGCGGCTGAATCCGCCGGTATTCGACCGACGAATTCGGAAGCCCCTTTAAGAAAGTCTGAAAAATTCATCCGTGAACTTTTCAGAGACGGCAAGTCCGGACTCGTCTTACGCCGAATCGAGTACTTACGTACTCGATTCGTTGCGGAGCGTCCCTGCGTCACGCGGAACCTCTGAATAAATCAGAAGTTCCTCAATCCGGTTTCACTGTGCGGACGTAGTAAATCCGCCCGTCCTTGACATTCCAGACGACCGAGTTCGTTGCGGTCGCTACATAGACCGGCAGCCCGTAGCGCAGGCTGGCATAAACTTGGGGCGGAGTCGGCGTGGGGCTCATCAGTTCGCTGACGCCTGCGCCCGTGGCCTTCGGGTTGCGGTGCAGTGTGACGCAGGCGTGAGTGAAGGCGTGGGTGTCGAGTATGCGGCTGCCGTCCGCGTTTACCGTGATGCGGTAATAGCCGCCCAGGAAAATAAGGCCGGGATCGGCGCTTACCGGCAGCAGATAGACATAGAAAGCGCCATTGCCCTGCGCGCTGATTGGAATTACTACCGGATTGTAGTGTTTGGCACAGGGCTTGAAATGGGCGTTGAAGGCGAGTTGCCGCGCTTGCCACAAAGCCTCTTCCGTGGGCGTGAGTGCGCGGGGCGGCGACAAAGTGTGTAGCTGCGGCTTTCCGGATCCCGGTGCCTGATTCACCTCGGCCGCAATGCCGAGGCCCTGTTGCAGTTTGACGATGAAGATTACGCGCAGCCCCTCCGGCGTGCGCTCCGTGATCCAGCCGGCGGCCGGATAGCCCAGGGTCGAGCGTCCGCCGGGCGCGACCAGTTCGCCCGCGGCGGTCGCCAGGCTATCGTGCGCGTAAACGACTTTCCCCAACGCTTCCGAGCTGATCACGTCGCCGCGATATTGTTCGGGTGTGTCGTGGTCTATGCGCTTGAGTTCGTCGCTAGCCAGGAGTTTGTCGATGGTGAGACCGTCGATCTGCAAGGCTCCGCTCGCGGCGGCCGTGCGGCGGGACGGTGCCGTCGAGGTCGTAGCGCAGCCCGCGGCAAGCACCGCGAGCAATGCTGCAAGGAGCGTCAGGCGCGGAGCGGGAAAAGGCATGATGTCTGTCAACAGCAGCGGCATTAAGCAATAAACGCTAGCGCGCGCGTGCGCCGGCTGTCAATTGCGCCGGATTCGCCGGTGACGTTAAGCCTGCCGGTAGAGATCGCCTTCATTGCGGAATTCCCGCGCCTTCTCCCGGAGGCCTTCTTCGAGTGCGGTCTGTTCGTCGAGACCATGCTCGGCGGCGTAATCGCGCACATCCTGCGTAATCTTCATCGAGCAGAAATTCGGTCCGCACATGGAACAGAAGTGCGCGGACTTGTGTGCCTCCTTGGGCAGCGTTTCGTCGTGATATTCGCGGGCGCGCTCTGGATCGAGCGCAAGGTTGAACTGATCCTCCCAGCGGAACTCGAAGCGCGCCTTGGAAAGCGCGTTGTCGCGCAATTGAGCGCCGGGAAAGCCCTTGGCGAGATCGGCGGCGTGGGCGGCGATCTTGTAGGTGATGACGCCTGTGCGCACGTCGTCGCGATTCGGCAGGCCCAGATGTTCCTTCGGCGTGACGTAGCAGAGCATCGCCGTGCCGTACCAGCCGATGTTCGCCGCGCCCAAGGCGCTCGTGATGTGATCGTAGGCGGGCGCGATGTCGGTCGCTAGCGGACCCAAGGTGTAGAACGGCGCCTCGTAGCACTCGGCGAGTTCGCGGTCCACGTTTTCCTTGACCATCTGCAACGGAATGTGGCCGGGCCCCTCGATCATCACTTGGCAGTCGTGCTCCCAGGCTTTCTGCGTGAGTTCGCCGAGTGTGGCGAGTTCCGCGAACTGGGCCGTGTCGTTGGCGTCGGCGATCGAGCCGGGGCGCAAACCGTCGCCGAGCGAAAACGAGACGTCGTAAGCTTTCATGATTTCGCAGATGTCGTCGAAATGCGTGTAAAGGAAGCTTTCCTTGTGATGAGCGAGGCACCACTTGGCCATGATCGAGCCGCCGCGCGAGACGATGCCCGTCATGCGCCGCGCCGTTAACGGCACGTAGCGGAGCAGTACGCCCGCGTGAATGGTGAAGTAGTCCACTCCCTGTTCGGCCTGTTCGATCAGCGTGTCACGGTACAGTTCCCAGGTGAGTTCCTCGGCCTTGCCGTTCACTTTTTCCAACGCCTGGTAGATCGGCACGGTGCCGATCGGAACCGGGGAGTTGCGCACGATCCACTCACGCGTTTCGTGGATGTTCTTGCCGGTCGAAAGATCCATCAGCGTGTCGCCGCCGAGGCGCACTGACCATACCAGTTTTTCGACTTCCTCGGCGATGGAGGAAGTGACGGCGGAGTTGCCGATATTGGTGTTGATCTTCACGCGGAAGTTGCGGCCGATGATCATTGGCTCCAATTCCGGGTGATTGATGTTCGCGGGAATGATCGCGCGACCGCGGGCGACTTCGGAACGCACGAATTCGGGCGTGATTTCTTCCGGGATTTCGGCACCGTAGGAATGGCCCGCGTGCTGGCGCAGCAGCGGTTCGTAGCGCGGATCGGCGCAGAGTTCCCGCAAGCGACAGTTTTCCCGGATGGCGACATATTCCATCTCCGGCGTCACGATGCCGCGGCGCGCGTAATGCATCTGCGTCACGTTGACGCCCGACTGCGCGCGGCGCGGCGCGCGAAGGTGGGCAAAGCGCAGGTGTCGCAGTGCGGGGTCTGCGATGCGGGCGCGGCCGTATTCGGAACTGGGTGCGTCGAGTTCGATGCTGTCGCCGCGCTCCGCGATCCAGCTTGCACGCAGCGGCGTGAGCCCGCGCGCGAGATCCACGTCGGCATCGGGCTCGGTGTAGCATCCCGAGGTGTCATAAACGGGAATCGGCGGATTGGCTTCGGCACCTTGGGCGCTAGGCGTGGGCGTTTGCAGGATTTCGCGCAGTGCCACCCGCAAGTCGGGGCGCGAACCCGTGAGATAAATCCGCTGGGAGCCTGAATAGGGCCGGGTCGCCTCGGGCGACAGCCCGTGTGCGCGGGTCCGGATGTCTTCTACGATTGCACTCATGCCGCCTCCTGTCTGTATCCGGAAGGCAGTGGTGACAGCCTTCCCTACACCGGTGCTAACCGGATCAGGTTCCAAGGGTATTTCTCAGCCCGCAACTCGCAGGCACCCCCGGCTACGAGATCAAGGTAACGCCTTGGCGCCCTGGGATCAAGTGACCCCGGCGATTATGGCGTGTTCACTAACCGCCAGCCATGAAATTGACCGGTGGTCCTTGATCGCCGCAGCCCTTGCGCAGCGCCGGCAGCAGGAGAGGGTTTAGCGCTTCCGCTTCGTAATTCTGCTTGCGTCCGTCGGCGTAAAGAATTTCCATCTTTGCGAGCACGACGCAGGCTACGTCGCCGCCTGGAAAGCCGGCTGGGCTGGAGTGGAAGGAATTGACCTCGTAGTTCTTGGTCGGGTCGAAGGGACCGGGTCCGATCAGGACGACAGCGATGCCCAGACCCTGTTGGCCGCGCACGAGATTGCCGCGCGTCGAATAGCCGACCAAGGTGAATTGGACCCGTTGGATCGGCTTGTCGGCGGTGACCACGAACTGTACGTAAACCGGCACCGCACTATTGCTCCCGGCGACCGAGATTTGCCCCGGCACGCCGTACGCATAGACGAGCACCGGCAAGCCCTGTGTCTGGGCACGGACAAGCAATGGACCGAAGGCTTGCTTGGCCGTCGGGGCGCAAGCGGCCGTGGCGAGTGCAAGCGCAATGACGACAAATTTCCGCATCGTGACGACTCCCGGCCCAAAAGCCCAAGACGACACATCTCAAATATACGCCTTCCGGCGCGATGTACAAGGGGGACCACTACGGAGACTGCGGCGGATTACGGTTTCTACAATTTGGTGAATTCTCCTTGGCGGGATCGCGACGGCACGGTCTATGGCACCGTAGCGGCGATGGACGCTTGGGGCCATGCGACGGAGGTGGACGAGGCCAACGGCGTCACCATAGTGCGCGGCTACAGCCAGGTGACCGGGCTCGCGCAGAGCCTTGCCGCCACCGACGGCAGTGAGACGCTCGCCCAATACACCTATAGCTACGACGGCTACGGCAACCTCACCGAGCGCGACGACGTCCTCAATGGGTCTGACGAGACCGAGCACTACGACGATCTCAATCGCCTGATCAAGAGCGTGCTGACCGTGAGCGGCGGAGGCGGCACCACCACCTACAGCTACGACGATGCCGGCAACCTGACTTCCCGCTCGGATCGTGGGACCTACACCTACGGCGAGAACGGTGCCGGGCCGCACGCGGTGACCTCGATCAGCGACGGCAGCACGTTTACCTACGATGCCGACGGGGAGATGACCAACGACAACGGCAAGACGCTCACCTGGGCGGCCTTCGGCAAGGCGACCACCATCAGCCAGGGCGCGACCTCGGTCAGCCTCGCCTACGGTCCCGATGAGGCGCGCTACGAGAAGGACGTAAGCGCCTATGGGCAGAGCGAGACGGTGCTCTATCTGGGCGCGGCCGAGCTGATCGACCTCAACGGCAGTACAGGCATCCGCCGGACGCTGGCGCTCGCCGATCTCACCGTCATCGACACCGGCGGCAACAACGCCGGCGTGCTCTATCCGGTGACCGATCAGCTTGGCAGCACGATGGATCTCGGCGACGACAACGGCGCATCGGCCGATGCGATGAGCTACAGCCCTTCGGCCGGCGCATGAGCGCGTGCCAGAGGGAAATAGAGGCAGAAACGGTTTTTGACTTAACACCGAGTCGGCGGACACCACGGGGAAGACATAACGTAATCTGCGGAGAAAGACAAAAAGAAAGCCCCGCCGGGGCGGGGCTTTGAGTCATCAGTATGCTTGTTCTTAGAAATCCATGTCGCCCATGCCGCCGCCAGAACCGCCCATGGGGGCCTTGTCTTCCTTGGGCAGTTCCGCGACCATCGCCTCGGCGGTAATCAGCAGTCCCGCCACGGAAGCCGCGTTCTGCAACGCGGTGCGTGTGACCTTGGTCGGATCGAGCACGCCCATCTCGACCATGTCGCCGTATTCGCCGGTCTGGGCGTTATAGCCGTAGTTGTCCTTGCCCTCGCGTACCTTGGCGAGCACCACCGAGGCTTCGTCGCCCGAGTTGGTGACGATCTGGCGCAGCGGCTCTTCCATCGCGCGGCGCACGATGTTGATGCCGAGATTCTGCTCCTCGTTTGCGCCCTTGAGATTCTTCATTTTCTCGAGCACGCGGATCAGGGCGACGCCGCCGCCGGGCACGATGCCTTCCTCGACCGCCGCGCGGGTTGCGTTCAGCGCATCCTCGACGCGGGCCTTCTTCTCCTTCATCTCGATTTCGGTCGCGGCGCCGACCTTGATGACGGCGACTCCACCGGCGAGCTTGGCGACGCGCTCCTGGAGCTTCTCCTTGTCGTAGTCCGAGCTGGTATCCTCGATCTGCTTGCGGACCTGTTCCACCCGCGCCTTGATGTCGGCCTTCTTGCCGGCGCCGTCGATGATGGTGGTGTCGTCCTTCTTGATCTGGACCTTCTTGGCCTGACCGAGATCCTTGGTCGTAGCCTTCTCGAGTTGCAAACCCAGTTCCTCGGAGATCATCTGACCGCCGGTGAGAACCGCGATGTCCTGCAGCATGGCCTTCCTGCGGTCGCCGAAGCCGGGGGCCTTGACGGCCGCGACCTTGACGATGCCGCGCAGATTGTTCACCACCAACGTCGCGAGCGCCTCGCCCTCGACGTCCTCGGCGATGATGAGCAGCGGGCGGCCCGCCTTGGCAACCGATTCCAGAATCGGCAACAGCTCGCGGATGCTCGACATCTTCTTGTCGTAAATGAGGATGTAGGGATTCTCGAGTTCCGCCGACATCGTCTGCTGGTTGTTGATGAAATACGGCGAGAGGTAGCCGCGATCAAACTGCATGCCCTCGACGACTTCGAGTTCGTTCTCGAGTCCGGAGCCGTCCTCAACCGTGATCACGCCTTCCTTGCCGACCTTCTTCATTGCATCGGCGATGATCTGTCCGATGGATTCGTCGGAGTTTGCCGAGATGGCGCCGACCTGGGCGATCCACTTGTCGGTGTCGCAGGGCTTGGAAAGCTTCTTCAGCTCCGCGGTCGCCGCAATGACGGCCTTATCCACGCCGCGCTTGAGATCCATCGGGTTCATGCCGGCGGTCACCGACTTCAGACCTTCGCGCAGGATCGCCTGGGCGAGGACGGTGGCCGTGGTCGTGCCGTCGCCCGCGTCGTCGGAGGTGTGGGAGGCGACCTCTTTCACCATCTGGGCGCCCATGTTTTCGAACTTGTCCTTAAGTTCGATCTCTTTTGCGACCGAAACACCGTCCTTGGTGACGGTGGGGGCGCCGAAGCTCTTCTCGAGCACGACGTTGCGGCCCTTGGGACCGAGCGTTATCTTCACTGCGTTGGCGAGGACGTTAACGCCGTGGAACATCCGCTGACGTGCATCCTCCGCAAAACGTACTTCTTTAGCTGCCATGAATCAATCTCCTTTTTTAAACGTGTGTCAGCCTTCGATGACGGCCATGATGTCGTCCTCGCGCATGACGAGAACGTCTTCACCGAGTTCTTTGACTTCCTGTCCGGAGTATTTGCCGAAGAGCACCTTGTCGCCCTTCTTGACGTCGAGCTTGCGCAGCTCTCCGTTGTCTTGAATCTTGCCGTTGCCGACGGCGATGACTTCGCCGCGGACCGGCTTTTCGGCGGCGGTGTCCGGGATTACAATGCCGCCGGGAGAGGTGCGTTCCTCCTCCAGCCGCTTGACGACTACGCGATCATGCAAGGGACGGATTTTCATCCAAAAACCTCCTGATTTGACAATGACTTAAACAGACGTTACGGACCGGCGTGGCGGCACATTCTGGCACTCGCCACGAGCGGCTGCCAACAAGGTGGGGGCAGCCGCAGGCTTTTCAAGGGTCTCGGGGCGAGTCACACGGACCCGATTCGGGTCGCGGGAAGCAGCGTAGAGCGATTTGGCCCCTCGTTTCTTGTGCACGTTTATGCAATCATAATTAATTAGCCGCCCGGCAAAGACAAGGCAAGCCATGACGGCGCGACTGGTTTTTACCACCTGTCCAGACGAGATAATTGCCGCCCGGATTGCCCGCGCGCTGGTAGAGCGCCGGCTCGCGGCCTGCGTTACCCGGCTGCCGGGGGCGCATTCGGTGTATCGCTGGCAGGGTTCGATCAAGGAAAATACGGAAGTGCAGTTGCTGATAAAGACCACGCTTGCATGCGAGGCGGCGTTGCTCGACGCGCTGCGCGAATTGCATCCGTACACGGAGCCGGAAGCCTTTGCGGTTCCGATCGAGAACGGCAGCAGCGGCTATCTTGACTGGATCGAGGCGGCGACGGAGCTACGCGGATGAGGCGACTCGGCTCCGCATTCGCATGGTTTGCCCTGGGCGTTTTTCTGTTCACGCCAAAGGTTGCAGTTGCAAACGGCGACCATTTCCTGCCGCCGGATCAGGCTTTCAGGCTTTCCGCGAACGGCCAACCGGCTGCGGTGACGCTCGATTGGAAGATTGCCGACGGGTATTACCTGTACCGGAGCCGGTTCAAGATCCTGGCCGATACCGGTGCGATCGGCGCCGTAAAGTTTTCGCCGGGCGAAACCAAGGACGATCCCAACTTCGGCCGCGTCGTTGTCTATCACCACCAAGCGGCGCTCACGGTGCCGGTGAAGCAGATTCCAGCGGATCGCGAACTCAGGTTGACCGTGACCTATCAGGGTTGCGCCGAGGCCGGGCTGTGTTACGCACCCATTACCCAAGAGATCAACGTTGCTATCCCGGCCGCCGATGCGGGCGCCGGAATCGCCGCCGGGGAGGGGACGCCGGGACCGGGTGTGGCAGCGGTGAGCGGACAGGATCAACTCGCCCGGCTGATCGAGCAAACGAATCCGTTCTGGTTTGTCCTGGTGTTCTTCGGTCTGGGCGTGTTGCTCGCTTTCACGCCCTGCGTTTTGCCGATGGTGCCGATCCTCGCCGGGATTATCGGCGCCGAATCGGGACGTCTTTCGGCGCGACGTGGGTTCACCCTTTCGCTCGCCTACGTGCTGGCAATGGCGCTGGTTTACACCGCAATCGGCGTGGCGGCGGGCTTTGCCGGGGCCGGATTGCAAGCCTACTTCCAGGCGCCTTGGGTGATCGCCTTGTTCGTCGCCTTATTTGTCGCCCTCGCGCTTTCGCTTTTTGGCCTCTACGAATTGCGCCTGCCGGGTGCGCTGGTTAACCGCATGAGCAGGCTTTCCGGGCGTCGTCGCGGCGGCACTTGGGCTGGGGCGGCGGCGATGGGAGCACTCTCGGCGCTGATCGTCAGTCCCTGCATCGCGGCGCCGCTCGCTGGTGCGCTGATCGTGATCGGCCGTGCCGGCGAACCGGTGCGGGGCGGTATTGCACTCGCCGCACTCGCGCTCGGCATGGGTGCGCCGCTGCTGGTCTTCGGCACCGTGGCCGGGCGTCTTCTGCCCCGGGCCGGAATCTGGATGACGACGCTGGAGCGGCTGTTCGGGGTTGTCATGCTGGCTTTTGCCGTGTGGCTGCTCGGGCGTATTGTTCCGGCTCCCGTCACGCTCTTGCTGTGGGGCGTAACCGGTGTCATCGCGAGCGTGTTTCTCGGCGCATTTGTCCGTCTCGGAGCAGCGGCAGGCACGGGGCGGCAATTGGTCAGGGCGCTGGGGTTTGTGGTTTTCGCCTGGGCCGTGCTCCTGATCGTCGGCGGGGCCGTCGGATCGACTAACCCTCTGGGGCCGCTCGCGGGGTTGCAGGCATCGCCGGGTGCGCCGAAAACTGCCGCGCTCGACTATAGACCCATCCGCACGCCGCAGGATCTGAATGCACAACTCGAGCGGGCCGCGGCGGCCGACCGCCCGGTCATGGTGGACTTTTATGCCGACTGGTGCACCTCGTGTCTGGAAATGGAGCACACGACCTTTCACGACCCCGCCGTGCGTACGGCGCTCGGGCGCATGTGGCTCCTGCGCGCGGACGTCACCGCCAATTCGATTGCCGAGCGTGCCTTGCTCAAGCGCTTTGGGCTCTATGGACCGCCCGCCTATCTGTTCTTCAACGGCAACGGGCGCTTGCTTGCCGCCGATACCGTTGTCGGTACGCTAGACGCGGAGGCGTTTCTCACCCATGTGCGGCAGGCTTTGACTAGCGACTAGTCGAACCTGGACTTTCGGGTCACTGGACAATCCCTTCATTAGCCTGCACAATGGGAGCCGATGTCGGCAATTTGACGCATATAGCGGGCTGATTCACTCCAGGTTGGCGAAAGTAATGGCGACGATTCTGCTTCTCAACGGGGCCAATCTCAACCTACTCGGGACGCGTGAGCCCGAGTTGTATGGCCATGACACCCTGACCGCAGTCACGGAGAGGTTGAGCACGCAGGCCAAGTCCGCGGGCCACCGGCTGGAGCATTTCCAGTCCAATGCCGAACATGAACTGATTGACCGTATCCACGCCTCCCGTGGGCGTACCGACGCCATCGTCATCAACCCCGGCGCTTGGGGTCATACCAGTCTTGCGCTTGCCGATGCACTGGCCGCCGTTGCGGTGCCTTATGTGGAGGTGCATGTCAGTAACGTCTTTGCTCGCGGTGGCCTGCGAACCCGGCTGCTGCTTGCGCCCGGTGCGGCCGGATTCATCGCGGGTTGCGGTTCGCGTGGCTACGATCTCGCGCTGGCCGCTGCGCTGAGCCATATTTCGCCGGGGGCTTGAACATGAAAAAACGTATGTTCAGCGCCCGGTTTCGAGACTTTGGGCCATCAACACAGCCGAACGAGGAATCTTCATGGATATCCGCAAAGTAAAAAAACTCATCGAATTGATCGAAACTTCAGGTGTCGACGAGATCGAAATTACCGAAGGCGAGGAGTCGGTACGAATTTCGCGCCATGCACCGGTCTATGCCGTGTCGCCGGCAGTGCAGCCGTCGCCGGCGGCAATGGGAGGCTCGCCACCGGCGAATGCTGAAATCCCGGCAACCGCAGTACCGGAGCGCCCGTCCGGCCGGGTGGTGAGTGCACCGATGGTCGGCACCTTTTACCGCGCGACAAGCCCCGGGGCGAGTCCTCTCGTGGAAATTGGCCAGCAGGTGAAGGAGGGTGACGTACTGTGCATCATCGAGGCGATGAAGATGATGAATCAGATCACGGCCGAATTTGCCGGCACGGTCAAGGCGATCGAAGTCGAAAACGGCGAGCCCGTCGAATATGGGCAGCCCCTGTTCGTACTCGAATAGACCGCGCATGTTCAGCAAGATCCTGATTGCGAACCGCGGCGAGATAGCGCTGCGGATTCTGCGCGCCTGTCAGGAAATGGGCATTCACACGGTTGCGGCGTATTCCACGGCCGATCGCGACCTGAAGCATGTATTGCTGGCCGACGAGGCGGTGTGCATCGGAGCGGCGCCGGCTTCGGAAAGCTATTTGAATGTGCCTGCGATCATTTCGGCGGCCGAAGTGACCGACACCGAGGCGATTCATCCAGGTTACGGCTTTCTCGCGGAGAATGCCGATTTTGCGGAGCGGGTCGAACAGAGCGGATTCGTCTTTATCGGTCCGCGGCCCGAAACCATCCGTCTGATGGGGGACAAGGTCTCAGCCAAACATGCAATGCAGGAAGCGGGCGTGCCCACCGTGCCCGGTTCCGAGGGCAAGTTGCCGGAGGCATTCGACGAGGTGCGCCGACTTGCGCGTGCGATTGGCTATCCGGTGCTCCTGAAGGCCGCGGCCGGTGGCGGCGGTCGCGGGATGCGTCTCGTCCACGGCGAGGCGAGCCTCGGCAGCGCGCTTACGCTGGTAAAGGCCGAAGCCTTGGCGGCCTTCGGAGACGACAGTATCTATCTCGAGAAGTATCTGCCGCATCCGCGCCACATCGAAGTTCAGGTTCTCGGCGACGGCAGGGGGCGCGCGGTATTTCTCGCCGAGCGCGACTGCTCCATGCAGCGGCGGCATCAGAAGGTGCTCGAGGAAGCGCCTGCGGTGGGCATCACGATCAAGCAGCGCGCCGCCATCGGCAAGCGCTGCGTGGAAGCCTGCCAACGCATCAAATACCGCGGGGCGGGAACTTTCGAGTTTCTGTATCAGGACGGCGAGTTCTATTTCATCGAGATGAATACGCGCATCCAGGTCGAGCATCCAGTGACCGAGATGATTACCGGTCTCGATCTGGTACGCGAGCAGATTCGCATCGCGGCCGAGGAGCCCTTCACCTTGCGTCAGGATCAGATCGCGATACACGGTCACGCGATCGAGGCCCGGATCAACGCCGAAGATGCCGAACATTTCGTGCCCTCGCCCGGACAGGTGGTGGAGTGGCACGCGCCGGGCGGCCCCGGAGTACGCGTGGATTCGCATCTTTACACCGGCTACAGAGTGCCGCCGTTCTACGATTCATTGATTGGCAAACTCATTACCTGGGGCGACGATCGCGCCACGGCACTGGCGCGCATGCGCATCGCGCTCAACGAGATCGTGATCGAGGGCATTCGCACCAACGTTGCCCTGCATCAGCGCCTCATGAGCGATGCGGCATTTCTTGCCGGGGGCACCGATATCCACTACCTCGAGCAACAGCTTACGCGGCGTTGAACGTGAAACTCCAGGCGGATAATCCGGGATTGACCATGACTTGGAACGTGACGAGCGTGAAATGGTTCATCGATTCCGGTCGAGTGGAGTACACTGTGCGCACGGTGCAGAAGACGCCCTGATGCGTGGTACGGCGCGCGTGGTGTCCCGGTCTCGACGAAAGAAATTCCGCATCGGGATTGCGGATCTTTGAGGCGGATGTCTTGCAATTGAGCCTTGCAGGCGAGCGGATGCTCTTGGGTGTCGGCACGCCGTTTCGGATACCGAGGGAGTCATGACGCTGGAAGCGAAGGGGTCGCATCAAAACAATTTGGTCACGGCATCCGTTCCCTCGAGTGATTGTCAACCCTTGCGCGAATGCCTGCGCACGCGCCTTGCGGGCTACTTCGCCGATCTCGACGGACATCCCGCGGGCGACCTGTATCAGCTGGTGATCGCCGAAGTGGAAGTCCCGCTGTTCGAGATGGCACTCGATTACACCGCCGGCAACCTGAGCCGCGCGGCTGAAGTGCTCGGCATTAACCGCGCGACATTGCGCGGGAAGCTCAAGCATTATGGTCTGAACGGCTTTTAACGTTCTGGCAAATCCTTCGACTATGTCTGCCACCCGGGTCGTGCGCCGTGCGTTGCTTTCCGTCCACGACAAGACCGGACTCGCGGAGTTTGCCCGCGGTCTGGCCGTGCTCGGCATCGAGTTGGTTTCCACTGGCGGCAGCGCCCGTGTGTTGCGGGCAGCGGGCCTAGGCGTGCGCGAGGTGTCCGAGCTGACCGGCCTGCCCGAAATGCTGGGCGGTCGCGTGAAGACCTTGCACCCGACGATACACGCCGGCATTCTCGCGCGGCGCGGTAGCGACGAGGCGGAGCTTGCGGCGCATGACATTGAGCCGATCGATCTGGTGGCGGTGAATCTTTATCCCTTCGAGGCCACCGCGGCGCAGGTGGGTGTTGACGAGGCCGAAGTAATCGAAATGATCGATATCGGCGGCCCGGCTATGATCCGCGCCGCGGCCAAAAATCACGACGACGTTACCGTCGTCTCCGATCCCGCCGACTATGCCGGGGTGCTCGGCTATCTTGCGCGCGAGGGCAGTGTGTCGCCGGCCGAACGCCGCCGCCTTGCGGCCAAGGCTTTTGCCCGTACCGCGGCTTACGATGCTGCTATTGCGAACTGGTTTACGGCGAGCGAATCCGGCGCTGCGAAGGCGACGTTTCCGGACGTGTTCGCGCGGCGTTTCGAACGCCTGGCGGAGCTGCGCTACGGCGAGAACCCGCATCAGCGTGCCGCACTCTACGTTGAGCCGGGCGCAGCGGCGGGCACGGTGGTCGCGGCCCGGCTGCTTCAGGGCAAGCCGCTTTCCTTCAACAATCTCGCCGATGCCGATTCCGCGTGGCGGTTTGCGGGCGCATTCGCCGCACCGGTCTGTGTGATCGTGAAGCATCTCACGCCCTGCGGTGTCGCGACGGCGGCGAATTCGGCCGAGGCCTATGCCAAGGCTTATGATTGCGATCCGTCCTCCGCCTTCGGCGGCATCATTGCGTTCAACCGGCCGCTCGATGCCGACGCAGCGCGGGCCGTTCTCGAACGCCAGTTTACCGAGGTCATCGTTGCGCCGCGGGTGACGGAAGGGGCGGCGGCACTGCTCGGACACAAACCGAACTTACGCGTGCTGGCAGCCGGAGCGTTCGATGCGACACGCGACGGTTGCGACTACCGGCATCTTACCGGCGGATTGCTTGTGCAGGATGCCGATCCGGTGCGCCCGCTTGCGCCCGAGGCGCAAGTGGTGACGCGGCGCAAGCCCGGGGAAGACGAACGCGCTGACCTCGACTTTGCCTGGCGCGTGGTGCAGGCGGTGCGCTCCAACGCGATCGTCATCGCTCGTGCCGACGCCACCCTCGGCATCGGCGCCGGACAGACGAGCCGTGTCGATGCCGTACGCATCGCCGGGATGAAAGCCGCCGAGGCGGGCCACGACCTCGCCGCTTCGGTGCTCGCAAGTGATGCCTTCTTCCCGTTCCGCGACAATGTGGACGCGGCGGCGAAGCTCGGCGTGCGCGCGATTGTGCAACCCGGCGGTTCGCGCCGCGACGGCGAGGTGATTGCCGCCGCCGACGAGCATGATATCGCCATGGTTTTTACCGGCGAGCGGCATTTCCGTCACTGATTGCCCGGCATTTTTCAGCGTCAGGGCTTCTTGCGTTTTGACCGGATCTCGGGCGAAGCAGCTGAAATTCGCGTTCGGAGATGAAAGAGCCTTCGCACGATTGTGCTACATTTCAACCGATGCGCCTATCGTCACGAGTTGCGCCGACCTTGCGACGGCCCCTGCCGCCGCCGCTTGCACAATTAACCGCCAAACCCGTGGAGTGGGCGCTTTTCCTGGATTTTGACGGAACCCTCGTCGAGCTCGCGGAAAGCCCTTCCGCCATTCGAGTGCCATCGGAGTTACCCAAACTTCTGCACAATCTTATCCGCCGTTTCGATGGTGCGGTCGCCATCCTGACCGGCCGCTCGCTGGCGGATCTCGACCGCCATCTGCCAAGTCTGACGCTGCCGGCTGCCGGTCAGCACGGTGCCGAGCGACGTCTGCACGACGGACAAGCCGAAGCGGCGGAACAGGCGCCGGCGCTCGCGGAGGCGAGAGCCGAACTGCAACGCTTCGTTACTCGTCATCCCGGAGTGCTGATGGAGGACAAGGGTGCCAGTCTTGCGCTGCACTACCGCGGCAACCTGAAGGCACAGACGGTGCTTGCAGAGCTTGCAGAAACCATAGCCGCCAGGAGCGGTGGTGCGCTGGAAGTGATATCGGGCAAGGCGGTGTATGAGTTGCGTCCGGCCGGAAGCAGCAAAGGCGGCGTGCTGCGAGCCTTTCTTGCCGAGCCGCCGTTTGCGGGACGCTGCCCGCTCGTGCTCGGCGACGACGTGACCGACGAGAGTGCATTCGCCGTCGCGCTCGCGCTTGGAGGCACCGCGGTCAAGGTGGGCGATGGCGCGAGTCTCGCGCCCTGGTGTTTGCCCGCGCCGGCTGCGGTGCGTCGCTGGCTGGGCGAAGAGAGCGATTCGCGGAGGACGTGATGGCAAAAAAACAGATTGAGCGCAGGCTGGTTGTGGTCTCGAACCGGGTGGCGGTTCCGCGCGCTGGCAAGCCCGCCTCGGGTGGTCTCGCCGTCGCCGTCAATTCCGCCCTCGTCGCGCGCGGGGGGTTGTGGTTCGGATGGGACGGGCGCAAGTTGGCGCGGCGCACGGCATCGCCCCGTCACCACAAGCATGACGGCGTGGAGTACGTCACCCTGCCGCTGCTGTCCACCGATTACGATGATTATTACCAGGGTTTCGCCAATCGCGTGCTCTGGCCGCTCATGCATTACCGCCTCGCGCTGTTGCACTATCAGCGCCGATATTACGAGGGTTACCAGCGAGTCAACGCTTGGTTCGCGGAGCATCTGATGAAGCTGCTTGGAGCAGACGACATGCTCTGGGTACACGACTACCATCTCGTGCCGCTCGCCGCCGAGGTTCGCGCCCGTGGCTTCACGGGGCCGATCGGCTTTTTCCTGCACACGCCTTTCCCGCCGCTCGATATCCTGCGTTCGCTGCCTCCGCACCGCGAGTTTCTGCACTGGTTCAGTGCCTATGATCTGGTCGGCTTCCAGACCGAGGTGGACCAGCGCGCATTTCTGGGCGCCATGCGTTACGACATTGGTGCCGCAACCGATCAGAAGGGAGAAGTCGTGCTCGGCGACCGGCGCATCGCGACCCGTGTGTTCCCGATCGGAGTGGATGTGAAGGAGGTCGCCGATCAGGCCAGGCATGGACGCAGCTCGCGCCACGTCGCGATGCTCAAAACGAGTCTCGAGGGCCGACAACTCATCATCGGAGCCGATCGTCTGGATTATTCCAAGGGTCTGATCGAGCGCTTTCGTGCGTACCAGCATCTGCTTCGCATCCATCCGGAACTTCTGGGCGACATCGTGTATCTGCAGGTCGCTGAGCCCTCGCGCTCCGAAGTGCCGGAATACCAGGAGGTGCGCCGTCAACTCGATCAGGTGGCGGGAGAAATCATCGGACACTATGCCCGTTTCGACTGGATGCCGATCCGTTATCTCAATCGGCGCATGCAACGCCCGACCTTGCTGGCGTTTTTGTCAGTGGCCCGCGTTGGTTTGGTGACACCCTTGCGCGACGGCATGAACCTGGTTGCCAAGGAGTTCATCGCTGCGCAGGATCCAGAAGATCCAGGCGTGCTCGTGCTCTCCGAAATGGCCGGCGCGGCAAGCCAGCTCCACGATGCGTTGCTCGTCAATCCTTACGATGTCGAAGGGGTCGGCGAAGCCATTGCCGAGGCACTCGCCATGCCGCTTGCGGAACGCCGCCGCCGCTGGAAAAGATTGTTCGTACTGGTGCGCCGCAACGACATCAACGCGTGGAGCGAGAGGTTTCTCGGCACGCTCGTCCAAGCGTTCGAATCACGGAGCGGAAAAAGGTGAGAAGCCTGATCGCCGACATCGGCGGCACCAACACGCGTCTGGCGCTGATAGCCGAAGGTCGTCGCTGGGAACGGCTCGAAACCTATAGCAACGACGATTATCCTTCGGTGGAAGACGTGGTCGGCGAGTATCTCGAGCACGCGGGTGCGCATCCGGCGGCCGCGGCCTTTGCGGTAGCAGGCCCGGTGCGCGGGGATGAAGCTGCGTTGACCAACCGCGGCTGGAAGATTTCGGCGGCTTCACTCGCAAGGCGTTTCGACTTCGAACATTGCGAAGTCGTAAACGACTTCTCGGGTGTTGCACTGGGAGTCCCTGCACTTCGTGCCGAGGATTCCGAACAAGTCGGCGGCGGTGAACGTGACGCGAGCGCCCCGATCGCGATCCTCGGTCCCGGAACCGGACTGGGCGTCGCCGGACTTGTGCCCGGCAAGGATGGTGGGCAGGTGCTCGTCACCGAAGGCGGACATGCAAGTATTGCCGCGACCAGCGAACGCACGGCGGCGCTGTTCGCGGGATTGCGCCGCCGTTTCGGCCACGTATCGATGGAGCGCGTGATTTCCGGTCAGGGCATGGAAAATATCTACCGGGGCATCGGCGAACTCGATGGACGAACGGTTGAGAAACTCGAGGCCGCGCAAATCGGCGAAGCGGCGGTGCGGGGCGATGATCCCGTGGCGGTGGAAACCATGGCGCTTTTCTTCACGTTGCTCGGTGGCGTCGCCGGAGACCTTGCGCTCACCTACGGCGCCTTCGGCGGCGTGTATATCGCCGGCGGCATCGTGCCGCGTTACCTCGCACTTTTGCGCGAGTCCGGTTTTCGCGCGGCTTTCGAGTCCAAGGGCAGGATGAGCGATTACGTCAAGGCCATTCCGGCCTTCGTAATTTTGCACGAGGAAGTTGAATTGCTCGGTCTGGCCGCGAGCCTCGACGCCCGCGCCGCCGGCCGGCCGTGGCCGCGGGTGTGAACCAACCCGGCACGGGTTTTCCCGATCGCCATCGCGTCGGAATCATCGTCCTCAACTACAACGGCGCCGAACTTACCCGCGCCTGCGTGAAGTCCATTCTCGCGCATACCGTCTCCAGTCTGGACTATGCGGTGCTCGTCGTGGACAACGGCTCCGCGGCTGATGATCGCGAAAGACTTGCGAAGCTTGCCGGGTTGCCGCGCGTTCGCGTGGTCACGAGCCGCATCAATCTCGGCTTCGGTGGCGGGCATATGTTCGGGCTGCAATTTCTAGTCGCGGATTATTATCTTTTTCTGAACAGCGACTGCCTGTTCGAGAACGATGTAGCGGGCGCGCTGGTGGATTTTATGGAACACAATCCGCGTGCCGGGCTGGCGAGCGGCGTGACGCTGGATCGCCACGGGAGTTTCAGGGCCAATTACCATCCATCGCCGAACTTGACGGAGCTTCTGTTTGGGCGCGCCTTCGCGCGCCGCTTCAATCCCGCCCGTTATCCCGACCGGCGCAATGAACCGATCGCGCCGCTTGTGGTCGAGGTCGTGGGCGGAGCCGCACTGTTCGTACGCGCCGAAGCGTTTTTTGAAATCGGCGGCTTCGATCCGGCATTTTTTCTGTACTGCGAGGAAGAGGACCTCGCGCTCCGTCTCCGTAAGGCTGCTTGGAGTGTGTGGGTCGTGCCCGCCGCGCGACTCGTGCACGAAGGTGGCGGTAGCACGCCGAAGGATCCCGTGCACCGGCGCGAGTTCTTCATCTCGTTTCTGCACTATTTGCGAAAACATCATGGCTGGCCCGCGGTGCTCGCGTTTCGCGTCTTGTATTGCCTGAAACTGCTGCGCCGTACGAGACACGAATCCGGCGCGGCAAGCCTCGCCTGGTTTGTTCTTATGGGTGCGAAACCGGCCGCGAGCCTGCGCTTTCGTCAACGGCCGCAGTCCTGATCTGTATATGGATGATCACCGCATTAAGGAACTAGTGGACGTACCACAATTCCCGATGCGGACGCTACGACGCGAGACCCGAGCCTTAAACTTGGACGTGCGCTCCAAAAGGTAGGCATCGATGTGCAAACGACTCCTCTGCCAAGGATATTAATGGGCGAACTGCACGCCTATTATCACGAGACAACTTATGCGGATGCCCGGGAGCCTTAGGCGAACCGTAATAGGATTAGTGAATGAACTTTAAAAGAGCATTTTTATTTGGCGCTGTCATCGGGATGCTAATAGCTGTAATGCTTTTTCCAAACGCTCCATATAACGGCTTTTTGTTTAACCACATGAGTAGTCAAGAGGGGTTAACTATAGCGTTTCTGTTTTGTCCATTTTATTTGTCAATGGTTCTTATGCATACCATGACAGAGGTGATTATTATTTCCATCATTGGTAACGCAGTCTTGTACGGCCTGATAGCCATGCTGTGTTTTCTTCTCTACAAATCTGTTCGGTGGGTTAGAGCGTCTTGAGGAGCGTCTGGTAGATTCAAGTTGCAAGTGCAACGCGCTCTCCGCGGCGATGCCGCCTGTGGTAGGTCAAACTTATCCAGATACCGAACGCGAGTTATCGCGGCGGCGGGGCGCCGTGCGCGCACCATTGTTCGGGGTTGAGAGGATGATCGTCGTGGCGAATCTGGAAATAAAGCATGGGCCGCGGCTGGCCGCCGCTGTCGCCGACTGTTGCGATTACGTCGCCGGGGCGCACCTGGTCTCCGACCTGTTTGTAGAGCGCCTCGTTGTGACCGTACACGGTGAGGAAACCGTCGCCGTGGTCGAGAATCAGCACCAATCCATAATAAGGTAGCCAACCGGCATAGGCAATGCGTCCGTAGGCGATCGCGCGCACTTTGGTGCCGGCCGGCGCGGCAATACGCACGGCCTGCCAACCGGATACAGCCTCGGCTCGCGGTGCGCCATAGCGGTCCACGATTTTCCCTGCGACCGGCCAGGGCAGTTTTCCGCGGAGTTTCCCGAAAGCTACTTTCTCCAGCGGCACGACCGGGATTTGCGCGATATCGCGACTCACCGATTGAACGATTTTCTCCAGCCGCGCGGCATCGCTGCGCAGGGACTCGGCCTGGGCGTGTTTGTTCGCTATGTCGCTTGTAAGTTGCGTTACTACCGCCTCGCGCCGATTGTGAGTCTGTTGAAGGTCCGCCAGGGATTTGCGCCGGGCGGCGGCGGTTTCTTCTAGTTCCTGCGCGGTGGCGGCAACGGCGTCCTGCAATTTGCGGTAATTGGCGATCTCGGCGGTGAGGGTCGCGATATGTTCGGATTGGGCACGGGAGTAGTAGCCGTAGTAACCGAGCAGGCGCGCGGCGGTCGTCGGATCGTCGCCCTCTAGCGCAAGCTTGATCTCGGGTTCACGTCCGAGAATGAAGGCGGCGCGGAGCATGGTGCCGAGTTCCTGTTGCGCCGCGACCGCCGTGTTCTCGGCCTGAGCCGTCTGTTGTTCCAGAGTCTGCTTGCGTGCGGCGAGCTTGTGTTCGCGTTCGGCAAGGCTCGCGAGTTCCCGATTGAGCGCGCCGATGTGTTCTTCGAGTGTGCCGAGTTCGCCGAGCAGTTTGTGTTTGTGAGCAATCTCGCTGCGTTCGGCGGCATTGAGTTTTGCAATCTCGGCTTGCAGCCGGTGGAGCTTGGCCGCCGTCTCGCCGTTGCCCGGAGTTGCGGCCGGGACGCTCGCACTGAGCGCGAGCACAAGTGCGGCAAGTATCGGCACGAGGCCGCGCTTGCAGCGGCGTGCGCCTGGCGGCCGCACGTCAGTGATGGGCGTAGGTGCCAATGAGCACCGCCCGGGCCAAGACGTGTCCGTGCATGGCCTTGAGCAGTGCGGCGCGGTCCGGATGAGCGCCGATTTCAAGTGGGGCATCGAGCGCGAACAGGCGGAAAAAATAGCGGTGCTGGCCGATCGGCGGGCAGGGCGGCGTGTAGCCGGTATGCCCCGTGCCGTTTAAGCCCGGACGCGTGCCGCGGGGCAGTGCGGCACCGGAGGTGAGCGCAGTGGTCGCGGCCGGAAGATTGAAGGCCACCCAATGCACGAAGGTATGGGTCGGATGGGCCGGATCGGGCGCATCGGGATCGGTGACGATGAGTGCATAGGCGCGCGTGCCGCGCGGAGCGCCGCTCCAGACGAGCGGCGGCGAGATGCCGGCGCCGTTGCAGGTATAGCGCTGCGGGATCGTGGCGTGATCGGCGAATGCCGGCGAGGCGAGCGTGAAATCGCCGGCGCGAGCGAGTACGGGCGCACCGACGAGCAGTACGGCAACCGGCAACAGGACAAGTTTGCGCATGCCTTCAATTATAGGGAACTCGGGAAAGATCATCCGCAAATATTCTGTCGGCGACAATTTTCAGCCCGTTCGGGGACCGTTTCCGTCTTTGCGCAGATCAGTTGCCGACGCGCATAACCAGCGGCTGGAGTTTATGCGCCGCGAGTTTGCTGCGCAGCGTGTTCAGGGCGGCGAGATCGCTTACCGGCCCGACCCGCACGCGGTGCCACGTCTCGCCTTGCACGTTCACCGGCTGGACGCTCGCCGAAACGCCCCACAGTGCGAGTTGGGCCTTGAGCGCCTCGGCATCCTTGTCGGCGCGGAAGGAAGCCACTTGCAGTATGTAGGCTCCAGGTGTCGCCACCGAATTCGAGGTAGCCGAGGGCTGTACTTCGCGGGTTTCCCGCGAGGTAAGAATCTGGGTCGGATGCGACAGCAACTGATAGAAGTCGAATTGGGCCGCCGTCGCGCCGGTCGCCGGGGGCACCGTTGTTGTTTCCACGAGTTTGCCCTTGAGCGCTTCCGCATGTTGGGCCGTCGAATGCCCGACATGCTGGAATGCATCGCGCAGAGCCGGGAAGCCGAAGATCACGAGTACCGCGAGGAGCCCGCCGGCGACGAACCAGAGCGGGCCGGTGCCGGCACTCTTTCGTTTGCCGTTGCGCGATGGTTGACTGCGTTGCGGACTCATTACATCCGCTCCGGTGCCGAAACGCCGAGCAATCCGAGCCCGTTCGCGATGATGTGCCGGGTGGCTTGGGCAAGTGCAAGGCGGGCATTGCGCAAGGCTGCATCCTCGACCAGAAAGGTGCAACTGTTGTACCAGACATGGAAAGCCTGCGCCACCTCCCCCAGATAGTGGGCGACGGCATGCGGCGCGCGCTGGGCCGCGGCGGTGGCGACGACCTCGGGAAAACGCGCCAGCCGGTTGAGCAGCGCAATTTCCTGCGGCTCGACGAGCCGGGCCAGGTTGTCAGCGGCGTCCGCCTCGTTCCATGCGTATCCCTTCTCGGCGAGTTGACGCCAGACGCTTGCGACCCGAGCGTGCGCGTACTGCACGTAGTAAACGGGATTGTCGCTGGTCCGCGCGCGTGCAAGTTCGACGTCGAACTCCAGATGCTGATCGTGCGAGCGCGCAAGGTAGAAGAAACGGGCGGCATCGGCGCCGGCCTCCGCGAGCAATTCATCCAGCGTCACGAAGTTGCCGCTGCGCTTGCCCATGCGGCCCGAGGACAGCGTTACGAACTGGATCAGGCGCACCTCGAAGGCATCGCGCCTCCCGCTGAGCGCTTCGATTGCGGCTCGCACGCGCGCGATATAGCCGTGATGATCCGCGCCCCATACGTCGATCAGGAGATCGTTGCCGCGTTCCAGCTTGTCGAGATGGTAGGCGACGTCGCTCGCGAAATAGGTAGTGCTGCCGTCGCGGCGGCGGAGCACCCGATCCTTCTCGTCGCCCAGTTTGGAGGAAGCGAGCCACAGCGCGCCATCGGCTTCGTAGGTATGGCTGCTCGCGGCGAGCCGTTCGAGCGCGTGCGCCACGGCTTCGCCCGCGACCAGAGTTTCTTCCGAGAACCAGCGATCGAAGCGCACATCGAAGCGATCGAGCGTGGCGCGGATGACGGCAATCTGAACGTCGAGCGCCGCCCGCCGCAATCTTGCGTAGTCCTCGCCCAGCAGGGTTCTCGCGCGCGCAATGAGCGCGTCCATGTGGGCTTCCTTGTCGCCGACGGGTGCGTCGGGCGGCAGACCGGCGGCAATCTCCGGCCACGGACGCACGAGATGGCCCTCGAATTGCGGCGCAATTTGCTCCGCGGTTGCGCGGATGTAGTCGCCGGGGTAGCCGGCGCCAGGGGAATGCGGCGTCTCGCCGGCCAATGCAAGCACGGCCAGCCACACGCTGACGGCGAGAATGTCGGCCTGACGACCGGCATCGTTCGCGTAATACTCGCGCTCGATCCGGTAACCGGCGGCGGCGAGAATGCGCGCAAGCGAGTCGCCGTAGGCGGCGTTGCGTCCGTGTCCGACGTGCAGTGGGCCGGTCGGATTGGCGGAGACGAACTCGAGCAGGATGCGGCCGCCGCCGCCCGTGTCGCTTGTGCCGTAGCGCTCGGCGGCAGCGAGAATGCGCGCGAGTTCCGCATGCCAGGCCGTGGGCGCAAGGCAAAAATTGATGAACCCGGGTCCGGCAATTTCGGTTTTGGCAACGAGTTTCGAAGCGGGGAGTGCGGCGATGATTTTTGCGGCGAGTGCGCGCGGCTCCTCGCCCGTCGCGCCCGCTAGAACCAATGCTGCATTGGTGGCGTAATCCCCGTGTTCGGGATTACGCGCGCGCTCGATCGCGACCGGTCCGCGCGCCTCGGATTCGATGCCAAGCGTATCCAGCGCCTGGGTGACGAGTTTTTCGATGAGCGCTTTCAAGTTCGCGAACCGGATCGGGACGGGATCATTGTAAGGAACGACGGGATGGGCCACTCAGGCAAGGCTGCGGGCGATAATTTCGTAAACGTCGCGCGAGAGCGCGGGCGCGGCGGCCATGCGTTCGAGTTCGACGCGCATCCGTTCCCGACGCGCGTCGTCGTAGCGCCGCCAGTGCGCAAAGCAGGTCACCAGCCGTGCGGCGACTTGGGGATTGAGCGCATCGAGCGCGAGAACCTGATCGGCCACGAAGCGGTACGCGTTTCCGCCCGCCGCATGGAAGCCGGAGTGATTATTGTGGGCGAAGGAGCCGATCAACGCGCGCACCCGGTTGGGGTTTGCCAGCGTGAATACGGGATCGTCCATGAGCGAGCGCACGCGTTCGAGCGCCCCCGCGAGTGGCGCGTTGGCCTGCAGTGCGAGCCATTTGTCGAGCACCAGTGGTTGATCGGCGTAACGGGCGCGAAAATATCCGAGCGCCTTGGTCCGCGCGGGTTTGTCGTGATGCGCGAGCACGGCCAGCGCGGCCAAGCGATCACTCATGTTGTCGGCCGAATCGAACGCGGCCTCGGCCCTTGCAAGATGCGCGGCGCTCTCGAGCGCGCCGAGATAATCGAGCGCCACGGCGTATAAGCGGCGCCGGCCTGCCTCCTGCGGGTCGTAGCGATAGGGATCGCTCGGCGCGCTGCGTTCGAGAACGGCCAGGAACTCCGGTTCGAGCGCAGCGGCAAGCCCGCGCTTAAGATTGCGACGCGCGGCGTGGAGTGCTTCAACATCTACGCGCTCGAACGCCTGTGCAAGTTCGGTTTCGGTCGGCAGGCTGAGCGTTTCGGCGACCAGCGCCGGATCGAGCGTTTCACCGGCGAGCAGCGCCCGCCACGCGCCAGTCAGCACCTCGGGTGGCGGCGAATCGGCCGCGCCGGGGTTCGCTATTGCGGCCTTGACGATGCGCACGATGAGCGTCTCGGCCGCGTTCCAGCGATTGAAGGAATCGGGATCGTGGGCGACGAGAAAGGCCAGTTCCTCATCGGTATAGGGGAACTTGAGCCGCACGGGCGCCGAGAATCCGCGCAGCAGCGAAGGCACTGGCGGGGCCGGAATGTCTTCGAATACGAAGCTCTCCGTAAAATCACGCAGCCACAGTACGCGCTCCTTCGGTGCGTCCGTCTCACCGCTAAGTTTGAGCGGTAGCGGCGCGTCATCGGGGCCGAGGAACCCCATCGCGAGTGGAATGAGTAGTGCCGGCTTGTCCGCCGCCGGCTGGCCAGGCGTGTCTCTGTGCACCTGGCGCACGGCCAGAGTGTAGCGACGATTTGCGGCGTCGTAGCGCCCCGTGACTTCAAGCCGCGGGGTGCCAGAAACTTCGTACCAGCGCGCAAATTGGGAAAGATCCACTTCGTTGGCGTCGCTCATCGCGGCGCGAAAATCGTCGGTCGTCACCGCTTGGCCGTCGTGGCGCTCGAAGTAGAGGTCCATGCCGTGGCGAAATCCTTCGGGACCAAGCAGCGTGCGGTACATGCGCAGCAACTCGGCGCCCTTCTCATACACCGTCGCGGTGTAGAAATTGTTGATTTCGAGATACTGCTCGGGCCGTACCGGATGCGCCATGGGCCCCGCGTCCTCGGCGAACTGGAGCGCGCGCAAGGTGCGCACGTCGCGGATGCGCTTGACTGCGGCAGAGCCCATGTCGGCGGCGAAGGACTGCTCGCGAAAGACGGTAAGCCCCTCCTTGAGCGAGAGCTGGAACCAGTCGCGCAGCGTCACCCGGTCGCCGGTCCAGTTATGGAAGTATTCGTGTCCGACGACGGACTCGATCGCGGCGAAGTCCTGGTCGGTTGCGGTGTCCGGATTGGCGAGCACGTATCTGGAATTGAAGATGTTGAGGCCCTTGTTTTCCATCGCGCCCATGTTGAAGTCGTCCACGGCGACGAACATGAAGACGTCGAGATCGTATTCGCGTCCGTAGTGTTCCTCGTCCCAGCGCATGGCCCGCTTGAGCGAGGCCATCGCGTGTGCCGTGCGTTCGAGGTTGTGCGCCTCGACATAAAGCCGGAGCGCAACCGGGCGGCCGGAGGCGGTGATGAATTCGTCTTCGCGGCAGGCGAGACGTCCTGCAACCAGCGCGAAGAGATAGGCGGGTTTTGGGAAGGGATCTTCCCAGACGGCGTAGTGCCGGTCGTTGTCGAGAAGGCCCGAATCGATCAGATTGCCGTTGGAGAGCAGCACGGGATAGGCTTCCCGCTGCGTCTCGATGCGAGTTGTGAAACGTGCGAGTACGTCCGGGCGGTCGAGATACCAGGTAATGCGCCGGAATCCTTCGGCCTCGCACTGGGTGCAGAAATTGCCCGAAGATTTGTAAAGGCCGGAGAGCGCCGTATTGGCTTCGGGGTGGATGCGCACCCGGGTCGCGAGCGTGAAGCTGTCGGGCGGCGCTTGAATCGTCAGTCCGTCCGCCGTCGCCCGATAACGGTTGCTCGGCAGTGCTTCACCGTCGATGGCGATGGAAAGTAGCTCCAACCCTTCTCCGTCGAGATTCAGGGAATCGGCTGGTTCCGAACTCGCAGTATTGCGCCGCAGTTCGAGTTCCGCGCGGACTTCCGTGCCGTTCTCGCCGAGCAGAAAATCGAGCCGCGCGGCATCGATCAAATAGGCGGGCAGGGTATAGTCTGCGAGGCGAACGATTCTGTGGGTATCGGCATTGGGCATCGGCGAGACGGCGACGGCGGAAACGACCATTATAGGGGCCGGCAGCGAGACAGCGGCGCTGGAACGCGCACCACTCGCGCTCTACGTACATGTGCCCTGGTGCATCGCCAAATGCCCTTACTGCGACTTCAACTCGCATGCATTGCGGGGCGCGCTGCCGGCGGCGGCCTACCTCGCCGCTGTACTGGCCGATCTTGATCTTGAACTCGAACGGCGTCCGACGGCGACGCCTGTGATCAGTGTTTTCCTCGGTGGCGGCACGCCGAGTCTGCTCGCACCGGAAACGATCTCCCGCCTGCTCGCGGGCATCCGCGCGCGCCTGCCGCTTGCCGCGGATGCCGAAGTGACGATCGAGGCCAATCCGGGAACCATCGAGCGCGGACGCTTCGCCGAATACGCCGCTGTCGGAATCAACCGCGTATCTCTCGGCGTGCAGAGCTTCGATGATGCAATGCTCAAACGATTGGGACGCATCCATTCGGCGCGGGAAGCCGTTGCCGCAGCGGAAGAATTGCATCGCGCCGACCTTGCGAATTTCAACCTGGACCTTATGTACGCGTTGCCGGATCAAGATTCGACGGGCGCACTGGCGGATGTCGAGCAGGCGATCGCTCTTTCGCCTGCTCACATCTCCTACTACGAATTGACGCTCGAGGTTGGGACGGCCTTCCATCGGCGCCCGCCGAGACTTCCGCCGGAACCCGAGGCGGCACGGATCGAAACGATCGGCCACGACCGTCTTGCCGCGGGCGGCTATTTCCGATATGAGATATCGGCCTTTGCCCGCCCCACGCGACGCTGTCGCCACAACGACAACTACTGGCGCTACGGCGATTACATCGGCCTGGGTCCCGGCGCGCACGGCAAGCGCTGCTGCGGCGCCACGATTGTGCGAACCGTGCGGACCGTTTCCCCGAACGGCTATCTTCGCGAGGCCGGAACCGCAGCGGCAATCAAGAGCGAACGATTCGTGCTTCCTGCGGAGCGGACGTTCGAGTTTCTGCTTGGCGCGTTGCGACGGGTGGAAGGGTTTGCGTGGGTGGAATTCGAGGCGCGCACCGGTCTTGATCGGGCGGTTCTCGCGGCTGAATTAGAGCAGGGGGTAGCCGTCGGCGAATTGATCAAGCAGGACGCGCATGGGGCACGTGCGACGGCCCGCGGTCTGGATTGCCTCAACGAGGTTTTGACCCGGTTTTTACCGGCATGAGCGCTGTATTTACCACCCCTATCCGCTTATGGATCGAGCAGAATCATGGGGTTATACACAGTCGCCTGATGGTGTCTCCGATCGGCTCCGATCTCTGATCGGCCGATATCCAAGCAATCCGATCCTTGTATTGTAAGCCATTGATTTTATAGTTGATAATTCGATTGGTGAAAAATTGGTCAATCTGAGAGCGGCAGGCTTTTAATACGGGGCACAATATCGGCGTCCGCATTTCGTCCACAGAGTTATCCACAGGGTCTGTGGAAGAGTCCGGTTTTGTCCGCCGGAATAGAGGCTTAGCATAGGGAGCTGAACAGGCGTCTGGCATGGAGGAAAGTGGGCCGGTTCGATTCCGAGACCCGTCGGCGAGCAGCGGACGCCGCCATTGATCGCCTGGCAGCATCCGGGGGACTTCCACGGGATGTTAAAATTTACATCACTATCGAGATTGCCAGTGAACATGAAACAAGACACCCATCCCGCCTACCAGGAAATCAAGGTGACCTGCAGCTGCGGGAATAGCTTCACCACCCGTTCGACCCTTGACCATGACCTCCATGTCGAGGTCTGTTCCGCCTGCCATCCGTTTTACACCGGTAAGCAGAAAATCGTAGACACCGCAGGGCGCGTGGACAAATTCCGTCGTAAGTACGGAGCCCCTCCGAACTGATAAGCTCCGCACGGCGTTCGGTGCGTACTTTGTACGACTTCAGCGTGCTAAACGGTTATAATTAACCAATTCGTGTCGGTCAAGGCCGACCCTCCAGCAGACCGACCAGCCCTGCCAGCCTCGCGTCCAGCGTTTCCGGCCGCCGCAGGTTGCGGGCCAAGTAAGGAAATCAAGATGCCGGATAAACCCCAGAGTTACGCACTCGTTCCGCCGGAGGGCAAACGGCTGACACTCGAGGCACGACGCCCGACACTTGGTCCGGTGGCGCTCGATATCTCGAACCTCTACCGTGAACAGGGCGTTTTCACTTTCGATCCCGGCTTCGTCTCGACCGCGAGCTGCGAGAGCGCCATCACCTATATTGACGGCGAGCAGGGGGTGCTGCTTTATCGCGGCTACCCGATCGAGGCCTTGGCCGAACACTGCAACTTCGTCGAGGTCGCCTATCTGCTTCTGAACGGAGAATTGCCGACCGGCGACGAACTCGAAGGTTTTGCCGATGAGATTCGCCATCACACGCTGGTGAACGAGTTCGTGTTGCGCTTTTTCGAAGGATTTCACCCAAATGCGCACCCGATGGCCATGCTGACCGCCGTCGTGGCGTCGCTCTCCGCTTTCTATCACGACACCACCAACATCCGTGATGCCGGGGATCGCGAAATTTTCGCCACACGTATCATTGCGAAAATGCCGACGATTGCCGCCGCCGCCTATAAGCACATGGTCGGTCAGCGCTTTATGTATCCGCGCAACGATCTAGGCTACGCGGAGAACCTGCTGCAAATGCTGTTCGCTGTTCCGAGCGAGGCTTACGCGGTAAATCCGATTGCGGCACGGGCGCTGGACCTTCTGTTCATTCTTCACGCGGACCATGAACAGAATGCAAGCACCTCAACCGTGCGCCTGGCCGGAAGTTCCGGCACCAATCCCTATGCCGCGATCTCGGCGGGGATCGCATGCCTGTGGGGGCCGGCACACGGTGGCGCGAACGAGGCCGTGCTCAAGATGCTGACCGGGATTGGCTCGGTGAAAAACATCGACAAATACGTGGCTCGCGCCAAGGACAAGGACGACCCATTCCGGCTCATGGGTTTCGGCCATCGCGTGTACAAGAATTACGACCCGCGTGCGAAAATCATCCGCAAGATGACGCACGAGGTACTCGAAAGCCTGGGCGGCACCGACGAGCCGTTGCTCGAACTCGCGCTCGCGCTGGAGGAGATCGCGCTCAGAGACGACTATTTCGTCGAACACAAGCTGTATCCGAACGTGGACTTTTACTCCGGTCTTATCTACAAGGCGCTCGGCATCCCGACCGACATGTTCACTGTCATGTTCGCGATCGCGCGCGCAGTGGGCTGGGTCGCGAACTGGCAGGAAATGCTTGCGGACCCCGGAATGCGCATCGGCCGACCTCGCCAACTCTATACGGGCGTCGCCGAGCGCGAGTTCGTGCCGCTCGCGAAGCGCTAGACCCGTGGGATTCGGGACGTGCTAAGGGATCGTAACGGATCCCCGCCTCTGCGACGCGGGGAGTAGTTTTTCGAGCGCAGCGCGCGTCAGTCGGCGCATGGGGCGGCCGTTGGCAGGATCGGTGGGTGCTTCGCGCAGATCGTTTGCCGCAAAGACCAGTGTCTCAATCGGTTGCTGGTCCAACACGAAAAGGAAGGAGGGTACCGCGCGGGTACGTCCACCGCCCCAGCGCAGGTGCCGCTCGCTTTCCTTGTAGGCGAGAGCGATATCGTTGAGTCGAAAAGCGAACGCCTCGGGTGGATCCACGAAAACGTGCAGTTCGATCAGGGCGTGAGCGGTTGCAATCTCGCCGGTTGCCGCTCCGACGGCGCGAATTTGGAATTCCGCCAGCGCATCCATGGCGGCAAGCGCACCGCCACGCAAACGGGTCAGACGTTCGCTTTGCTGGGGCGCTTCGAACAACTGCTGGTGTTCGATAAGTGCGCTCATGACTTCGCGGTTCGTCGGCAGATACTTCGGCGCAATGCGGAGCCGCTCCGCGGCCTTGCGCTTCGCCGCGAGATAATCGCGTCGCCCTTCCTCGGCCATGATTCGTGCCGCCTCGCGGGCGAGCAGTTGACGGGTGTGTTGCGATTTCATCCGCCGCCGCTGCCCCCATAAAGGCTGGGCAGTTGCTGAGGCTGACTAAGCGGCGGTACTTTGTCTTCGCGGAATATCTCCCACATCGCGTTCGGATCGCCAGGGGCGCTGCGTAGCCCCGTCTGCGAATCAATGCGCACCGTCACAATCCCCGCCGGCATGGACCAGGGAGTATCGGGGACCTTGTTGAGCGCCTGACCCATGAACTTGATCCACATGGGCAGCGCTGCTCGTGAGCCGGTTTGGCCCTTGCCGAGTGTATGCGGTTGATCGTAGCCGACCCATGTGACGGTAACCAGACGCGGGGAGAAGCCGTCGAACCAGGCGTTTGAAAAATCGTTGGTGGTGCCGGTTTTGCCGCCGATATCGCTGCGCCCGAGCGCGCGCGCCGGGGTGCCGGTTCCGCGTTCGATCACGCTCTGAAGCATACTTGTCATCAGATATGCATTTTGTGCGCTGATCGTGCGCGGCGCGAGCCGGATGTTTTCCGGCGAGCGGTTGAGCAACACGGCAGAATGCTCAAGCGCGTCAGCGGCGGCATGTGCTGCCGAAGCGGGTGGCGGCACCTTCTCCGGTTCTCCCGGTGCGCTTGAGGCAACTGCTGCATTGGCCGCCACCGCGTCGGCCTTTGCGGCGTCCGTCGTGCATTGCGCACAGGCGATCCATGGATGCGCAAGTGCCAGTTCATTGCCGCCCGGTCCTTCGATCCGCTGGATAAAGTACGGACGCACCAGGAAGCCCCCGTTGGCGAATACCGCATAGCCGCGGGCCATCGAGAGCGGGGTCAGGCTGGCGCTGCCGAGAGCGAGCGTGAGATTGTGCGGCAACTCCTCGGGATCGAATCCGAACCGTCGGGTCCAGGCCAGCGTTCGGCGCAGGCCGGTATGTTCGAGCACACGCACCGAAACGATGTTGACCGAATGCACCAGACCTTCTCGCAGGCGCATCATGCCAGAGGTTTCGCGTTCGTAATTCTCAGGTCGCCAAAGATTGGCGAGCGCGGGGTTGGCTACGGTCACGAACGGGGCGTTGGAAACCAGGGTCGCTGGCGTCATGCCGTACTGGAGCGCGGCGGAATACACGAAGGGCTTGAACGAGGAGCCGAGTTGGCGGTGCGCCTGAATGGCGCGATTGAACTTGCTGCGGCCGAAGGCGAACCCGCCGTCGAGCGCGACGATGGCGCCGTCGTAGGGATCGAGTGCGACCAGCGCACCTTCGACCTCGGGCAGCTGGGCGAGTTGCCAATCCTTCTTGCCCAGGCTGGCGTAAATTACGTCGCCGCGTTTAAGAAAGTCGTCCGCTGTCGTAGCCTTGCCCGCCGCCCATTGCAAACCCGGCCAATCAATCTTGACGTCGCCGTAGCCTGCGAGAAAGACCCCGACTGACTTGTCGCCGACCGCGGTAATGACGCCGGGAACGAGATTCTCCACAGGGTGGAGCCCGGCAAGCGCGTGATTCAGCGCGTCGTCGCCGGCGCCGACGGGCAGAGGCGCCCGACGCAGCGGTCCGCGCCAGCCATGCTCGCGATCGAAACGTTCGAGGTTCCAGTTTACGGCTGTGCGGGCCTCCCGTTCGAGTTGCGAGTCTATCGTGGTGGTCACGCGGTAGCCGGCGGTATAAGCGGACTCTCCATAAT
Organism: Gammaproteobacteria bacterium; assembly: GCA_050739575.1. Taxonomy (GTDB): domain Bacteria; phylum Pseudomonadota; class Gammaproteobacteria; order JAKDMP01; family JAKDMP01; genus JBOIBN01. The sequence goes on along the minus strand of JBOIBN010000004.1, from coordinate 4,797 downwards.
GGCTCACCATGTAGCTGCGCACCATTTCGCCGACATAGGGTGCTTGCACCGTCACTTGCGCGGCGTGCCGGCGTGCCGTGACCGGTTCCGCCATGGCGCGCTGGTAGGCCACTTGGTCAATGTAGCCCAGATCGCGCATCCGCCCAAGGACGTAGGCACGGCGATTCAGCGCTCCCTGAGGGTCGATGATCGGATTGTGGGTGGACGGTGCCTGGGGCAACCCGGCGATCATGGCGATCTGCGCAAGGTCGAGCTGCCAGACGTCCTTGCCGTAATAGACTTCGGACGCCGCACCGATGCCGTAGGCGTGATTGCCGAGATAAATCTTGTTGAGGTAAAGGCTAAGGATGTCTTCCTTGGAAAGCTCGTGTTCGATCTGCAGGGCCAGGAAGATTTCGCGCGCCTTGCGGATATAGAGTTTCTGGGGGGACAGGAAGAAGTTGCGTGCGAGCTGCATGGTGATCGTGCTCGCGCCCTGCGACTTGGTTCCCGTCAGGACAAGGTTGATTCCCGCCCGGCTCAGACTGCGCGGATCGAGTCCCGGGTGTTCGAAGAAACGGTCGTCCTCGGCGGCGATGAAGGCCTCGGCCAGCAGCGGCGGAATCTGGTCGTAGTTGAGTGGGATGCGCAGCTGGTCCCCGTACATCGCCATCAGTTTGCCGTCGCGGGTGTAGACTCTGAGCGGCACCTGCAGGTGAATGTCCTTGAGGACGGCGACCGAAGGCAGGCTGGAGGAGATATAGAAGTAGGGACCGGTCAGGACAAGGAGCCCGAGGAGCCCGAGGCCGGCGACCCCGACCAGCAGATAGCGCAAAAGACGCCGGCGCCAGTTCACGGCCGCCTACCCCAAAATTCGGACGATTCTTCTGGCACCGACTTGACATCCATAATAGAAGTTATATAGTGCTCGCACGGCACGGGGGCAGAAACTTTGCCGAGGGGCGTCGTTCAGTGATCAGACCGTGGAGCATAAGCTAAAATCCCGGCCCGTCCTCGGGCTCGACGTCAGCACCTCCAGCGTGCGGCTCGTCGAACTGGCCAGGGAAGGATTATCGTACCGCGTCGAGAGCTACGCGGTCGAATTGCTGTCGCCGAACACCGCCGCCGAGCAGGCCGTCGCGGATGTCGAAACGGTCGGGCTTGCGGTACGCCGCGCCTACCAGCGTTCGGGAAGCGGGCTCAAGAACGTCGCGATGGCGATCGGTGCCGCCAATGCGATCATCCGTACCCTCCAGCTTCCGGCCGGGCTCACGACGCGCGAACAGGAGGAGCAGATCGAAGTCCTCGCGGCGCGCCATGTTCCCTACCCGCTCGAAGAGGTGGCTTGGGACTTCGAGGTTCTCGGCCCCAGCGCGAGACAACTCGATTCCGTGGATGTGCTTCTGGTTGCTGCGCGCAGGGACAACATCGAGCATCGCCAGGCAATCCTTGAGATCGCCGGCCTGAACGCGCGGATCATGGATTGCGAAGTATTCGCGCTCGAGAATGCCTACGGGCTCATCCACAGTCAACTTCCGGAGGCGGGATCCGGGGTCGTCACCGCCTTCGCGGACTTTGGCGCCAACAGCACCAATTTCAGCTTTTTCCACGACAACCGGATTGTTTATACGCGAGACCAGGCGTTCGGTGGGCGACAGCTGACTGAGGAGTTCATGCGCCGCTACGATGCACCCTACGAGGACGCGGTTCGAGATCTGTACGGGGATGAGTTGCCGCAGGACTATCGAGAGGAGGTGCTCGAACCCTTCGTGAACGATATGGGGCGGCAGATAAATCGTGCGTTGCAGTTTTTCCTGGCCTCCACCACGGAGCACGTCGGTGTGGACCAGGTCGTGATCTGCGGCGGGTGCGCCTCGATTCCGGGCGCAAACGAGCGGATCACGGCGCAGATCGGCAAGCCCGTGAGCACGGCTAATCCTCTTGGTGAGCTTCAACTGAGCCCTCGCGCCCGGGCGCAAGGGGTCGAGCGCGACGCCCCGGCGCTCATGATTGCCTGCGGACTGGCGCTCCGGAGCTTCGACTGATGACGCGCATCAATCTGCTGCCTTGGCGCGAGTGGCGGCGGCGGGAACGTCGCCGGCAGTTTTTGCTGATGTTGGCACTGAGCGTGCTGATCGGAATCGTAATCGTATTCTGGACCGACCGGAGTGTATCGAGCGCGGTTGACGGGCAACAGGCGCGCAATGTCTATCTGAGGGGCCAGATTGCGAAGCTCGACAAGCAGATCGCGACCATTCGCACCTTGAAGCAAACGCGGGACGCATTGCTTGCCCGCATGAAGATCATCGAACAACTCGAACAGAGCCGACCGACAGCCGTGCATCTCTTCGATCAATTGGTGCGCACGGTGCCCGACGGTTTGTACCTGAGCGCGATCACCGATACCGGCGGCAAGCTCAAGATAACCGGAACTGCGCAATCGCCCGCTGCGGTATCCACCTATATGCAGAAAATCGCGGGTTCACCCTGGCTGGGTGCCCCGAATCTCGAGATCGTGCGCACCTACACTAACGGCAACGAGAAGAGCAGCGACTTCGCCGTGACGACCAGCGTTGCGGGATCGCAGCAGGACGATGGCGGTAATGCCAGGGCGGGCAAGCCATGACCTTCGATGAATTCAGAAACCTCGACCTCCGCGACCTGAGTTTCAGGAACGTGGGCGACTGGCCGGTTGCCGGGCGCGCCGTTCTGCTGGGCGTGGTTCTGATCGTAGTGCTCGCTATCGGCTACTTCGGCTTCGTGCGCGGGAAGATCGCCGATCTCAATGCGGCCCGGCAACAGGAAGTTCAACTCAAGCAGCAGTACCAGCAAAAACAACGTCTGGTGGCCAATCTCGCCGCCTATCAGAACCAGCTTGCCGAGATGCGCAAAACCTTCGGCACGCTGTTGCAGAAACTGCCGAGCAAAAGCGAGATGGACAGCCTGCTGCGCGACATCTCGCAAACCGCGCAGGAGGACGGCCTTGCGCAGAAGTTGTTCCAGCCCGAGACGGAGCATCGCATGGACTTTTACGCCGAAAAGCCGATCTCAATGGAATACACCGGCAGCTACCAGCAGGTGGCGAGATTCGTGAGCGACGTTTCGTCGTTGTCGCGCATCGTGACGCTGCAGGACTTTTCCCTGCAGCCCGTGAAAAAAGACGAGGGCTCGCAACTGGACTTTAAGGTGACGGCCATGACGTACCGTTATCTGAGCGAGTCCGAGCAGCTTGCGCAAAGCCCGGGCAAGAAGGGAGGCAAGCATTGAGTTCGCCCCAAATCAAATGGATTCCTCTTCTCGCGCTTGCAGCGTTTGCCACAGTACTTGCCGGTTGCAGTGGAGACCATTTCGGCGATCTCAGGGAGTGGGTTGCGAGCGTTGATGCGCGGCCGGGTCCGCCGATTCCGCCGATTCCCCAACCGCAGCCTTATCAAACCTACACCTGGGCGGATCAGAATATGCGTTCGCCCTTTCTTCCGGTCAATAAGCCCGGTACAGGCGGCGTCCGTCCCGAGCCGGGGCGGCAAAAGGAATATCTCGAACAATTCCCGTTGGACGCCCTCAAGCTGGTCGGCGAACTCGGGTTCGGCGGGCAAACCTATGCCTTGATTATAGATCCGCATGGGCTGGTGAGCCGCGTCACTGTCGGCAACTATCTCGGTCAGAATAACGGCCGGATCGTCGCCGTTACGCCATCGGAGATCGAAATCAGCGAGATCGTGCCGGATGGCACGGGCGGCTGGGTCGAGCGCCCGGCTTCGCTCTCGCTCGGGCAGCAATCAGGAGGCTAGCATCATGCACAAGGCTCGTACAGGATTTGCGGGAGCGCTAATCGCGGCGCTTATGATTGCGGCGGCAGGCCAAGCCGACGCACAGTCCGCTGCGCCCTCGCGATTGCTGACCTCAATCAGGACCGTTACGCTCACAGGCGGCGGGGTGGAGGTTGATCTTGTACTGAGTCAGACGGCGTCCAAGCCGCTCAGCTACAGCGTCAACCAGCCGGCGGCCATCGTGCTCGACCTTGAAGGTACGGGTCTGGGGCTTCCAAACGATGAGCGCAACCAGAGCGTGAACGCCGGCGTACTGACCGGCATCCAGACGGTCGCGGTCAACGGGCGGGTAAGGGTTCTTCTCAACTTGGGCGCGATGGTCCCGTATCAGACGCGGGTGCAGGGAGATCATATTTACGTAACCGTGGGCGCCGGAGGGCAGACCGGAGGGCAGGGCGCCGTCGCGAGCACTGCTCCTTCTGCCGGCACTGCGCTCGCGATCACCGATCTCCAATTTCATCGCACTCCCGATGGGGCCGGACGAGTCTCCATTTCCCTTTCCAGCTCCGCGGTCAGCGGCAGCGTGGTCCAGGAGGGCAAGAGCGTCATCGTCAACTTTCCCGGTACAGTGATCCCGCCGCAGCTCCAGGAACGCCTGAATGTGACGGATTTTGCGACCCCGGTGACCACGGTTACCGCTCGTCAGACTCCGACGGGCGCCCAAGTGGTCATCGAAGGAACCGGCGAATTCGAGCAGCAGGCTTTTCAGGCGAATAACCACTTTGCGGTGGACCTTAGACCGGTCACGCCGCAACAGCTTGCCGCGAGCGGAAACCGGCACTATACAGGCAATAAACTTACGCTCAATTTCCAGAATATCCCGGTACGCGCGGTGCTGCAGATACTGGCTGATTTCACGGACAAGAACATCGTGGTGTCGGGCAGCGTGAGCGGCAACATCACGCTGCGCCTGCACGACGTGCCCTGGGACCAGGCGCTCGCCATCATTCTCAAGACCCAGGGTTTGGCGATGCAGCAGAGCGGCGAC
>JBOIBN010000003.1:0-65193 GCA_050739575.1 Gammaproteobacteria bacterium | reverse complement strand
TCTACTGGCACAAGTCGCTCGGCATGCTGGTGCTGGCGCTGGTTCTCCTGCGGCTCGGCTGGCGTCTGTTCAACCGCCCGCCGCCGCTTCCCGGCAATCTCCCGCGCTGGGAACCGGTGCTTGCGCGTCTGACCCACGGGCTGCTTTATGCATTGATCCTGCTGATGCCGGTCTCCGGCTGGCTGCTCAATTCCGCGGCCGGTGTTCCGTTCAAGATCTTCTGGGTTCTGCCGTTGCCGCCCATCTCGCCCGTCTCGGCCCGGCTGGAAAACATCTTCGGACTTGCGCACCTTGCGCTCTTCAGCGCACTCGGCGCACTCCTGATCGGCCACATCGGCGCCGCCTTGCGTCATCATTTCCTGCTCCACAACCGGGTGCTCGTGCGCATGCTGCCGCAATTCTCGCGGATGAAACCCTGATGCGGTTTCTCCTCGCCGTCGTGCTCACGTTCGCGCCTTGCGCAAGCGTCCTCGGCGCGGCCACGCAATGGTCGAGCCTCGCCGATCAGAGCACTCTCGGATTCGTTGCCCATTGGCAAGAGACTCCGGTCCCCGGTAAATTCGCGAAATTTCAGGTCACGGCGCAGCTCGATCCGGCCAATCCGTCGGGCGGAAGCCTCAAGGTAAAGATCGTTACCACGAGCGTGAGTGCATCGAGCGCCGACGTGACTCGGGCCATGCGCAGCAAAGACTGGTTCGACGTCGATCGTTACCCCTCGGCGACGTTTGTTTCGCAAGCCATTGCGGCGCAGAGCGGCGGAGCGCTCAAGATTATGGGCATACTCAAACTCAAAGGCCATTCCCGCACCGTTTCCTTCCCGCTTACGCTCAGCCACGAAGGCAACCATCCGGTTCTCGACGGCCAGCTGATGCTCCTGCGCACGGGCTTCGACATCGGCACCGGAAAGTGGGCGGACGGCAAGATCATCTCCGTTCCCGTCACGATTATTTTTCACGTCGTGCTGGGACCGGCCTGATCCATGCGCCGGTTATTCGCCGCCGCGGCCTTGGGCGCCCTGCTCGCCGGTTGCGCGGCGCCGAGTTTGCCGCCGTCGACGACATCCGGGCCGGCTCCGGTTATCGCACCGCCCTACCAGGCGGCCGCGCAAGCGGGCCGACCGGTTTATCGGCTTGATTCCGCAGCCTCGGAGGTGCGGATTCTGGTCGGGCGGGCGGGCCCGCTCGCAAGCAAGGGACACGTTCATGTAGTCGAGGCCGCGCAGCTCAGCGGCTACGCGCTTACCGCAAAGGGCGGCGGACAGGCGGACATCGTTTTCCCGCTCAACGCACTCGTGGTGGATGCACCGGCCGCCCGTGCCGCCCTGGGCGGCCTTTACGCCGAACCGCTTACGCCCGATCAGCGGAAGGCAATCCGCGCGCACATGTTGAGCCGGGAAGCGCTCGACAGCGCCCGCTATCCGTGGGCGCATCTGCATATCGTCGCTCCCGCTACGGCGCAAGGCGCGGTCAAAATTACGATTGCGCTCACGCTGCACGGCGTGACCCGCGTCCTGCCCGCCACGACGCAGCTTTCACTCGACGCCCGGCAATTGCTTGCAAGCGGCACATTCACGATGCGTCAGAGCGACTTCGGCATTACGCCCTATTCCGTGCTGCTGGGGGCACTCAAGGTCGCCGATCCGCTCGACATCCGCTACCATCTGGCCTTCGACCGCTGGTGTCCGAAGCAGCCGCAACCGACATGCTGAATCCGGATCTCGATTCCGCCGGCCTCGCCGGCGAGTATGCCCGTCGGGGACGTGTCCTCGTGCACGATGCCTTCGGCGCCGACATCGCGGAGCAACTCTCCCGCTGCCTGCGCGAAGAGGTGCCGTGGGGCCTGGTTACCCGCACCGGCGGCGAAGCCCGCACGCTATCGGCCGAAGAACTGCAGGCGACTACACCCGTGAGCTGGCGCAAACTTATCGAGGATGTTCAAGCCGAGGCCCGCGCAGGCTATCAATTTTTCTACAACAGCCACCAGATGGTCGCCGCCTACAAGGAGCGGCGCAATCCAGAACTCTACCTGAATCGCTTTCTCGAATTTCTGAACGGCGCACCGATGATCGAATTCGTGCGCCGCGTTACCGGCTGCGACGACATCGCCAAGGCCGACGCCCAGGCCACCCGCTATCTGCCGGGGCATTTCCTGCGCCGTCATAACGACGTTCATCAGGAGAGTGAACGCGACGCGCGGCGCGCCGCCTACGTCATCAACCTGACTCGCAACTGGCAGGCCGACTGGGGCGGACTGCTGCAATTTCTCGACGACGGCGGGCGCGTGGAGGAAAGCTGGATGCCCGGCTACAACGCGCTCGCTCTGTTCCGCGTGCCGACTTGGCACTGCGTTTCCTGCGTCGCACCCTTCGCGACCGAACCCCGCCTAGCAATCACCGGCTGGTTCCGAACGCACTGAAGATACTGAACTCAGTGTCTTTGCATGCTCCGTGATGGAGTACTGTCTTGCCGAGTCCCGAAGTCCCGATCCTGCAGGCTGCTGAAAAACGTAGCGAGCAAAGTGGAACTCGGGATGGGCTCCTGCGCGGAGCGCGACGGAGACGGTTTTCGTTCAGGGCGCGAAGCGACAAGCGCAGTTTGGTTGTTCCGAATAAGCGCGGAGCGACAAAGCCGTGGGCGAAAACCGTTCCGTCCCCTCGGGTTGCGCGCCGGAGCGCAGCGACCGCAGTTTACATGCAAGTAAATGAGGATCGCGAGCACCGCCCGCGTTCAAGATGACGAGCGCAGTAGTTTTTCAGCAGCCTGCTAGCCGAAACGGCCGGTGATGTAGTCCTCGGTCTCCTTCACCGCCGGATTGGTGAAGATCGTGTCGGCATCGTTGAATTCCAGAAGCCGCCCCAGGTACATGAAGGCGGTGTAGTCGGATACGCGCGCGGCCTGCTGCATGTTGTGGGTCACGATCACGATCGTGTACTCGTCCTTGAGTTCGGTGATCAGTTCCTCGACCTTGAGCGTGGAGATGGGATCGAGCGCCGAGCAGGGCTCGTCGAGGAGGATCACCTCGGGTTTGACCGCGATCGCCCGCGCGATGCACAGGCGCTGCTGCTGACCGCCGGAAAGCTGGGTGCCGGACTGCCTGAGTTTGTCTTTCGCTTCTTCCCACACCGCGGCCTTGCGCAAGGCCCATTCCACCCGCTCGTCCATCTCGGCGCGGCCGAGCCGTTCATAAAGTTTCACGCCGAAGGCGATGTTGTCATAGATCGACATCGGAAACGGCGTCGCCTTCTGGAACACCATGCCGACGCGCGCGCGCAGCATGTTGAGATCCTGGCGTGGGCCGAGGATGTTGTCGCCGTCGAGTAGGATTTCGCCGGCCGCGCGTTGGTCGGGATAAAGATTGTAGATGCGGTTAAAGCAGCGGATCAGCGTGGATTTCCCGCAGCCCGAGGGACCGATCAGGGCGGTGATTGCGCCCTGCTGCACTTCGAGATTGATGTCCTGCAGGGCCTGAAAGCCGCCGTAATAGAAATTCAGCCCGCGCGCGACCAGTTTGGGATTGGAGACGTGGCGCATGTCGGCGCCCCGCGCCGGTCCCTTGCTCGCGTTCGGATGCGCGCGGCCCGTGCGCCGCTCATCCTCCGTCTTGCGTACGACGAGCGGTGCGGTCAATTCCTCTGGATTGCGCGGCATCGCCTAACGTCTCCTGGTTCTGCGTCCGGTCGCCACCCGGGCCACGATCATCAGTACCAGCACGAACAGCGTGCTCACGAGCGCGCCCGCCCAAGCTAGGCGGTGCCAATTATCGTAGGGACCCAGCGCGAAATTGAACAGCACCTGCGGCAGGGCGGCGATCGGGTGATTCGGATTGAGCGAAAAAAACTGGTTGCCGAGCGAGGTAAAGAGCAGCGGTGCCGCCTCGCCGATGATGCGCGCGATCGCAAGCAGCACGCCAGTGACGATGCCCGCAAGCGAGGCGCGGTACACCACCGAGAGCGTCACCTTCCAGCGCGGGCAGCCGAGCGCGATCGCCGCTTCGCGCAACGGGTCGGGCACGAGCTGGAGCATGTTGTCGGTTGTCCGCACTACCACCGGAAGCGCGATGATGGCCAGCGCGATCGCGCCGGCCCAGCCGGAAAAATGACCTGCCGGGGCGACCACGATGCCGTACACGAATACGCCGATCACGATCGATGGCGCGGAAAGCAGTACATCGTTGATGAATCGCACCACGGCGGTGAGGCGGCGCTTCGCACCGAACTCGACCAGCCAGGTCGCGGCGAGCACGCCGATGGGCGCGCCGATCACGATGCCGAGCAGCGTGATGAAGAGACTGCCGACGAACGCGTTCGCGAGGCCGCCGCCCTCGATGCCGGCGCCGGGCGTGGAATGCACGAAAAGATCGAGATTGATGTAGCGGAAGCCCCGGTCCGCCAGCACGCACAGGATCCAGCCGAGAAAGACCAGCGCGACACCGGTCAGGAGTACGGACAGAACGAGCGCGCTCGCGTTGCTTGCGCGCCGGCGCAGATACCTGCCGTTCATGCGCTCGCGCCCGCGGTCCGCTCGACGCGCGCCAGCAGCAGCTTGGCGCAGGCGAGCACGACGAAGGTGATGGCGAAGAGGATCAGGCCGAGGGCGATCAGCGAAGAAAGGTAGAGCGGCGTCGTCGCTTCCGTAAATTCGTTGGCGATGGTGGAGGCGATCGTGTTGCCGGGCATGAACAGCGACGCGGAGAGATTGTGCGCGTTGCCGACCACGAAAGTCACCGCCATCGTTTCGCCGAGCGCGCGCCCGAGACCGAGCATGATGCCCCCGATCACGGCGACGCGGGTGTAGGGCCACACGATCTTGCGCACCACTTCCCAGCGCGTCGAGCCCATCGCATAGGCCGATTCCTTGAGCGTCACCGGCACCACCTCGAAGACGTCGCGCATCACGGCGGCGATGAAGGGGATGATCATGATCGCGAGAATGATGCCCGCGACTGCCCAACCAAGACCGATCGGCGGTCCCTGAAAAAGCGCGCCGATCACCGGAATCCGCCCCAGGCTCGCGGTCAGGCCCTCCTGCACGTGGTCGGCAAACCAGGGCGCGAATACGAACAGACCCCAAATGCCGTAGATGATCGAGGGTATGCCGGCGAGAAGCTCGACCGCGATGCCGATCGGCCGCCTGAGCCAGCGCGGCGCGATCTCGGTCACGAAGAGCGCGACGCCGAAGCTGATCGGCACGGCGAGCACGATCGCGATCACGGATGTCGCGACGGTGCCGAGAATCGAGGACGCGGCGCCGAACACGCCGGTGACCGGATTCCAGGTCGAGGAGGTGAAAAAATGCACGCCGAACGTGGACAGCGCGGGCCAGCCGCCCTTGACGAGCACCACGATGATCGCGCCGAGTACCGCGAGCACTACCCACGCAAATAACAGGGTAAGCCGGCGGAACCAGGCGTCGGCGCGCCCGCCGCGGCGCACGAGGCGGATCGCCTGCGCCTGCGACTGAACCGTTTCCGTCGTGTGTGCCATATCGGCTATACGTTCGCTCGTGGGGTCTTTAGCGAAAGACGACAGGGTTCGAGCGCACCGCCGCCTGAATGGCGGTGATTATAGGGCCTAGTTCGCGCCGGACTCCGCCGGCGCCGGCCAGAGCGGCTTACCGGCGGCAGCGATGCTTTGATGCCAGGCTTGCTCGATCCGGTATACAACGCTGCGCGGCATCGGAATGTAGTCGAGCTGTCCGGCAATTCCATCCCCGTTGCGGTAAGCCCAATCGAAAAAATCGAGTACGGCTCGGGCGCTGCGGGCATCGCCCGGACGAGCCGGAACCAGCGCGAAGGTCGCGCCGACAAGCGGCCAGCTCAGGGCGCCGGGCTGGTCGGTCAGCATCAGGTAATAGCCAGGGGCATGGGCCCAGTCGGCGCTTTCGGCCGCCGCCGCGAAACTTTGCTTGCACGGGCCGACGCGCCGGCCGGCGCGATTGACCATGTCGGTCCAGGTCATGTGACTTTGCCGCACCAGGGCATATTCCACGTAGCCGATGGCGCCCTTGACGTGTTCCACATAGGCCGCAACACCCTCGTTGCCCTTGCCGCCGATGCCGCTCGGCCACGCCACCGTCTTGCCGAAGCCGACCTTCGTCTTCCACTCGGCGCTCACCTGGGCGAGGTAGTGGGTAAAAATGAAGGTGGTGCCGGAGCCGTCCGAGCGATAGACGACGGTGATGCGGCGGGCGGGCAGCGTGAGACCGGGGTTGAGCCGGCCGATTGCCGGATCGTCCCAGCGCGTGATCCTGCCGAGATAGATCTTCGCCAGCAGCGGTCCCGAAAGCACCAAGCGGCCGGGAGCGATTCCGGCAAGGTTGATCGTCGGGACGACGCTCCCCATCGCGGCGGGAAACTGCACCAGTTCCTGCTTTTTCAGCTCTTCGGCGGTGAGCGGCGCATCGGTTGCGCCGAAATTCACCGTGCGGGCCTCGATCTGGCGGATTCCGCCGCCCGAACCGATGGACTGGTAATTGACTTCGACGCCCGAATGCCGGTGATACAAATCGGCCCAGGCCGAATACAGCGGATAGGCGAAGGAGGAGCCCGCGCCGATGATGCGCGTGGCGCCGTCCGCGCGCGCGAACCCGACTACGCCGAGCGCCATACCCACCGCGGCCATTACGCCGCCGATCCTGCGGAGAATCCGCATCGATGGTTCCCCGCGGCCGGCGTCAGACCGTTTGCGCACCGCGACCGATGCCGTAATAAGTGAAGCCCTGACGGGCCAGCCAGGCCGGATCGTAGAGGTTGCGTCCGTCGAAGATGACCGGCGCCGCCAGGCGCTCGCGGATCAGCTGAAAGTCCGGGCTGCGGAATACATGCCACTCGGTCATGACGATAAGTGCATCGGCACCCTCGAGCGCCTCCTCGGCCCGCTCGACGAGATGCAGATCCTTTCGTTCGCCGTAGAGTGCGCGGGTCGTCGGAAGCGCCGCGGGATCGTAGGCCGCGACCGTCGCGCCTTCCGCCCACAACGCTTCGAGCAACGCACGGCTCGGCGCTTCGCGCATGTCGTCGGTCTGCGGCTTGAAGGCGAGTCCCCACAGCGCGAAACGACGCCCGCGGAGGACTCCGCGATAGTGCGCACGAATCTTTTCGAACAGCACCAGCTTTTGATGTTCGTTCACGGCCTCGACGGCCGCCAGCAGTTCGGAGGCCACGCCGGTGCTGCGGGCTGTTGCGGCGAGCGCACGCACGTCCTTCGGAAAACACGAACCGCCATAGCCGGCGCCGGCATAAATGAAATGCCAGCCGATGCGCGGATCCGAGCCGATTCCCCGGCGCACGGATTCGATGTCGGCACCTACCTTTTCGGCTACCCCGGCGATTTCGTTCATGAAGCTGATCTTGGTCGCGAGCAGCGCATTTGCTGCATACTTCGCGAGTTCGGCCGAGCGCGTGTCGAGCACCAGCAGACGGTCGTGATTGCGATTGAAGGGCGAGTAAAGCGCACGCAAAGTTTCGATCGTCGTATCACGCTCCGCGCCGACGATGATGCGGTCGGGGCGGTTGAAATCCTCCACCGCGGCACCTTCCTTGAGAAACTCCGGGTTGGAGGCGACGTCGAAATCAACTTCGACGCCGCGTGCTTTAAGTTCGGCTGCGATCACGGCGCGTACCCGATCCGCGGTGCCGACCGGAACGGTGGACTTGTTGACCACCACGGCCGGGCGTACGAGGGCCTGCCCGATCGAACGCGCCACGGCGAGCACATGCCTGAGATCCGCCGACCCGTCCTCCTCGGGCGGCGTGCCGACGGCGATGAAGATGACGGTGCCGTGAGCCAGCGCCTCCTTCTCGTCGGTAGTAAAGCGCAGCCGCCCTTCGCGCCGGTTGCGGGCAATCAGGGCATCCAGTCCGGGCTCGAAGATTGGCACCTCGCCGGCGTTGAGGCGCGCGACCTTGGCCGCGTCCACGTCCACGCAGATCACGTGGTTGCCGACATCGGCAAGGCAGGTGCCGGTCACGAGTCCTACATAGCCGGTACCGAAAATCGTGACTCTCATGCGTGATCCCCGAAAATCATTCGTCTTGTCCGCGCCGGTTCAGAAGGCAAATCGCAAGGCACCGCTCAGGCTGTTGACGTCGCGATTGTGATCGGCCACCACATGCAGGGACACCGGACCGAGTGCAAAGGCTGCGCCGAACTTTAGGCCCCAGGGTCGGCTGCCGAATTCCGGGCGGATATCCGTATACATTTCGCCTTCGAGCGAAAAATAACGGTTGAGTGCGGCACGCATGCCGTAAGCCGGTTCGAAGTAGTAACCGCGCGCGCCGCCGAGCGCGGCGGATAGCATTTCGCGATAGTAACCGAGCTGCACGTAGGCCGAGACTTTGCCCTCGGTCTGCGCGTAGCCGATGCCAACGCCCGTGCGATAGAGATCGCCCGGCAAGCGATCGAAAGCCAGTCGGTCATAGCTGCCATAGACGTAGGCATTCCTGCCGAACTGGAAGGAAAATTTGGCGCCGTTGCCCTTGGCGGAATCGCCGAAATAATCGGAGTTGCCTCCATCGATATGTTCGACCTGGATGTAGCTGTAGTCGGCGATGCCCGCGGGGGAAGCACTCGCCGGTGCGGCCAGCGGCGAATCCGTCGCGGCGCGCACAGCCGGCGCGCCCGCACATGCGAACGCGATCGTCAATGCCAGAACTCCGATGCTTTTCTTCATACCCTCGCTCACTGACCAGTTTTCAGATGAAGACCCACACGCAGACGAGTCCGGCCGCGGTGAGCACCAGCGCATATGGTAGGTGATTCACATCATCCTGCGTAGAACGGAGCGGCCACAACCAGAAAGGCCAATTTAGTTGGCAACCGATGATGCTCATCAACCGCTGACCCGGCGGCAATCTCCGTCTCGTTCCAATCAATCCAGCACGTTGCATGGAAATTCTCTTCACGCATCGCCTAATCCGTGCCAACTGCACTGCGTGGATGCTTCTCGACCAGAAGCCCCAGCCGTCCTGCGACCCATTTTGCGGTCGTCGCCTGAAGAATGATCGTAATCAGGATAGCCATGAAGATGATCGCCGCCAGCACATCAGCATGCGGTGCTTTGGCGCCGACCAGAATGCTCGCGAGCGCGCCCGGAATCACGCCCGTCTCACGCGTCCAGGCGATAAACGTCAGCTCGCGCCAACTCCAGCGCGCGCGCCGGTCGGGAAGCGTGGAGATAAACACGGTCAGCGGGCGGGCGATGAACATGAACACGGCGACCACCACCAATCCTTCCCACCAGTACCGCACAATCAGTTCGAGCTTGACCTGCGAACCGAGCAGTATGAAGATGAACATGCGCGAAATCAGCGAGGTCGTACCCACGAAATCCTCGAATCTCGCGTGGTGCCCGTGCGGCATCTTGAGTCCGAGGTAGTGCATGTTGCCCATTACGAGCCCGGCGACGAAGGCGGCCATGAAGCCGCTTGCGTGCAGTCCCGTCGCACCGAGATAACCGCCGATCACCGCGATCAAGGTCACCAGCTTCAGATAATCGGCGAGAAATCCGTAACGCACGTGCGCCACCAGAAACGATCCGGCGTAGCCGAGTGCGAGTCCGATCCCGATGCCGATGCCGGCCTGCGCGAGGAGAGCAAGCACGTCCTGGCCAATCGCAATGTGTTGTCCGCTGGCGGCGCCGCCCGTCACCAAGGCCAAAAACACCAGCGTGATAATCGCGCCCGTCGGATCGTTGAGCGCGGATTCGCCCACCACGAATTGCGCGACCTTGTCGCGCACATGCACCTGCTTGAACACGGGAACCAGAGTCGCGGGATCGGTTGCCGCCATGGCCGCGCCGAGCAAAAGGCCGACCGTCACCGGAAGGCCAAGAATCCAGGACGCGGCAAAACCGGTTACAAATGCGGTGATCAGGACGCCGACGGTGACGATGATCGCGAGCGATAGCCACACCTTGCCCAGCACCTTCAACTCCAGCGTGGCGCCGCCGTCGAAGAGTATGTAGCTTGCGGTGAAAATGATGATGGCCCAGGAGAGGGTCGAGGTCGCCGGAATATTGATCCAGCCCAAAACCTCCGGTCCGAGCACGATGCCGGCAATCAGGAACAGAACGATGTCAGGCACCCGCAGGCGGCTTGCAATATAGCCCAGCAGCGAACCGACGGCGAGAATGATTGCGGCCGCGAGCAGCACGTGTTCGGCTTGGATTTCCGAGACGGTTTCCATGTGAACTCCTCAGGTCCTGGTCTTATCCGCCGGGAGAAACTCGAAAGTTCGCCGCCGGATTTTTCAAGGGCTGCCCGACTCCGGCAAATCGGCGCCGATTTTATCCCACAGGCAAAAGCCCGCCTGCTCGCGGATAGCGGCGAGGCGCGCGCGATGCGCGCCGCGCTCCGCATCGCTTACCACAATCTCGGGCAGGACTCGTCCATCGCGCCTCACAATCTCTGCGCCGGCGGATTCGTCGCGGGAATTGGCGCTTTCCAACCCCAGCATTACCTGTCCGCCGGTAAGTGCAAGATAGACTTCGGAGAGCAGTTGCGCATCGAGCAGCGCACCGTGATATTCACGCCCGCTGTTATCCACCTGGTGCCGACGGCACAGCGCATCGAGGCTGTTTGCCTGTCCCGGGTAGCGCGCGCGCGCGAGCGCCAGCGTATCGAGCACGCTGCACCACTCGGAGACCGAGCCGTGCGTGGAATCAATCCGGCGGTACTCGGCGTCGAGGAAAGCGAGATCGAACGGGGCATTGTGAATGATCAACTCCGCACCCGCGACGAACTCCCTAAGTTCGGGTGCGATCTGCACGAACAGCGGCTTGTCGACTAACTGCTCGTCGCTGATGCCGTGGACATCCTGCGCCCCGGCTTCGATCTTGCGTTCCGGGTTGAGGTAATGGTGCAGGGTCCGCCCGGTATAGAGCCGGTTCTTCAGTTCCACGCAACCGATTTCGATGATTCGATGGCCGGCCTCGGGACTGAGTCCGGTGGTTTCCGTATCAAGAATGACCAGACGCGTATTCACCCGCCGTTGACAACCTTCTGCGCGGCCGCATAGGCGAGCTCGTCGGCCCGTTCGTTCTCCGCCACCCCGGCATGTCCGCGCACCCATTGCCACTCGATCCGGTGTGGGGCGGCGGCGGCCAGCAAACGCTCCCATAGATCCCGGTTTTCGACCGGGCGACGGGCCGCCGTGCGCCAGCCGTTCGCCTGCCAGCGGGGGATCCACTCGGTAATGCCCTGCTTCACGTAGCGCGAATCGGTACAAAGCACGACGGTGCTTGCACGCTTCAAGGCCTCGAGCCCCATGATGGCAGCCGTGAGTTCCATCCGGTTATTGGTGGTCGCGGGCTCGCCCCCGGAAATCTCGCGTCGACGCTCGTCCGCCGTGAGGATTGCCGCCCAGCCCCCCGGTCCCGGATTACCAAGACAAGCGCCATCGGTATAAATCTCAACCCGCATGCCCGTGACCCGGAAGCACCGCCTGCCGTGCCTGTTGCCGCTCACGGGCCTTTTGCTGCCACTTTGGCCGCAGCACCGTCATGCCCTCGACCCGTTTCCTGGCAATCGCCGCATAGCTCGTGCTCAGATGCTGGCGCCACGGGCCCGGCAATCTACGCTCGATCGGGCCGCAACCGAGGCCGAGCGAACGCTCCCAAGCGAAACCCGCCCTCCCCAGCAGCAGGCGCAGACGAAAAGGACTCAGCATTCGCGCTCGCGGTCTGAAAAGCCGTGCCGGTGCCTGACGCATCACGGCCGGCGAGAGCGGGCGGAACCCCAGCACAACCAGCCGGCCCTCCCCGCTGAGCAGGCGTGCGGCTTCCGCGAGCACCGCAGACGGCGACTCCGCCTGGTCCAGTACATGTACAAGAAACAATACGTCGACACAACCTTCGGCGAGCGGGAGCGCTGCGGGGATTGCCTGGACGATGCCCGGCGCCGTCTCCCGGTCCACGTTCAGGCAACGTGCAAATCTTTCGGACGAGACAAATGCGACGCCCGGCGCGCCCACCTGCACGGCGAGGCGCCCGCTCCAGGCGCTTATGAATGGAGCAAGCGCCTCGGCTTCGGCTGTCAGCCGTTCCGCGAGCATCGTCTTGTCCAGCGCATACATACCGACGGGGCTCTCTATCACCTTGTCCCGGCATTGTAGCCCGCGCCGTACCTTCCGCTGCGCTAGCATGAAGGCATGTTGCGCATCGAAGCGATCCCGGCATTTCGCGACAACTACATCTGGGCGCTGACAGTTGGCACCAAGGCCGTCGTGGTGGACCCCGGCGACGCCGCACCCGTTGAAGCATGGCTCACGCGCGGCAACGGGCGGCTCGCGGCCATCTTCATCACCCATCATCACCACGATCACATTGGCGGACTGACTGCGCTCAAGGCTCGCCATCATCCGCAGGTCTTCGGGCCGGCGGGGGAAGCCATAGCCGGGGTGGACGTGGCGCTTGCGGAAGGCGATACGGTCACTCCAGCGGAGGGGTTTCCCGCCTTCAGAGTGTTCGAGGTGCCGGGGCACACGGCCGGGCACATCGCCTATTACGGCGCAAATCTCCTGTTTTGCGGCGACACGCTTTTTTCCGCCGGTTGCGGACGGCTGTTCGAAGGAACGGCCGCGCAAATGCACGCTTCGCTCGGCCGACTCGCGGCCTTGCCCGCTGGAACCCGCGTTTACCCCGCGCACGAATACACCGAAGCGAACCTCCGGTTTGCCTGCTCGCTTCTCCCCGCCGATCCCGGACTTGCACGAACGCTGAAAAATGTTGTTACAATCCGTGCGGACGGGCAAGCGACCTTACCTTCGACGATTGGACGGGAACGCGGGATCAATCTTTTTTTACGCAGCGGGGAGACGAAGGTACGGACGGCGGTCGAAAAGGAGCTTGGCCGTCCTCTGCATCCAGAGGCGGAGGTGTTTGCGGCACTACGCCATTTGAAAGATCAGTTTTAGCCAGAGGATACGATGACGATGCGTACGACCAGAGCAATCTCGGCCGCCCTCGCCATCGCCGCTCTGAGCGCACTCGGAGGCTGCGCCAGTCTGCACGCCCCGGTTGCGAGCGGCGATTCCACCGCCACCGCGGCGCCTTCCAGCGTCCCCATACCGGTCGCCGACCTGCTCAGTCAGGCGGAATCGCCTGCCCCTGATGAGTCCCCGGCGTCGGGTGCCCCCGGGAGCGCCGAGTCGGGAACGAACGAGACAGACCTCTGGAGTGCGCTTCGTCAGAGTTTTTCACTTCCCGACGGCAACGAAACGCAGGTGCGCGAACAGATCGCCTTCTTCAAGGAGCGCACCGGTTTCATCGAGCGCACCGCGCAACGTTCCGAGCCCTATCTCTACTACGTCGTCCAACAGTTGCAGGCGCGCGGCATGCCGACGGATCTAGCCCTGCTGCCGGTGGTCGAAAGCGGCTTCAATCCTTATGCTTATTCGCCGGGGCGGGCGGCCGGCCTGTGGCAGTTCATTTCCTCGACCGGACGCATCTACGGGCTCAAGCAGAACAGCTGGTACGACGGACGGCTCGACATAGTGGCCTCGACCAATGCCGCACTCAAATATCTCCAGAATCTGCACGATCAGTTCGACGGCAACTGGCTGCTCGCGCTCGCGGCCTACAATTCCGGCTCCATCACGGTCCAGAATGCGATTGACTACAATCGCCGCCACGGACGTCCGACCGACTTCTGGCATCTCAACTTGCCGGCCCAGACCCGCGCGTACGTGCCCCGGCTGCTCGCGATTCGCGACATGATCGCCAATCCCGCCAAGTATGGCCTCAATCTGCCGCCCATCGCCAACACGCCCTATCTGGCGAAGGTTGACCTGAAAGGCCAGATGGATCTAGCCATCGCGGCCAAACTTGCGGGCATGGACCTCAAGGCACTGTACCAACTTAACCCCGGCTACAGCCGTTGGGAGACGCCGCCTGAAGGACCCTCGACACTCCTTCTTCCTGCCGGCAAGAAAAATCAGTTTCTGGCCTCGCTCGACGACCTGCAACTAGAGAGGGCGCCGGGCTGGAGTAGCCATCGCGTCAATAATGGCGAGACCTTGAGCGGGATCGCGGCTGATTACCACACCACGGTCGCCACCTTGCGCGAACGCAATGGCCTGCACGGAAACCTTATCCGGGTCGGTACAACTCTGAAAGTTCCCACTTCGAGCGGCGGCAATAATCTGCGCTACGTGTCTGACAAACCGATGCAGGTGGCACGTAATTACACTCCGCCCATCCTGGTTCGGCATAGCGTTGCTTATTCCCACATTCAGGTCCGTTCCGGGGACACGCTTTGGGGTCTGGCCCACACTTATCGTGTCAGCGTCGCAGATCTTGCGAAATGGAATCATCTGGGCGCGCACGACCAACTCCGCGTTGGACAGCAACTCAGCGTGCTGCGCGGAGCAACCACGGCTATGGACCATTCGGCGGTAGCGCGAGCGGGCAGCAGCACCCATTACGTAGTCAAGGACGGCGATTCGCTCTCCCTGATTGCAAGCCGTTTCAAAGTTTCGACTCATGCGCTGGCGAGCTGGAACTCGATTACCGCCGCCAGCGTCCTGCACCCAGGGCAACGTCTTGTGATTTTGGGCAACGTTGCGGAGAGCGTAGCTGCACAATCCAATCAGCCGCAACGCATTCATTACGTCGTTAAGGCGGGGGATTCGCTCTACGCGATATCGAACCGCTTTAACGTCTCGCTGCACAAACTCACGGACTGGAATTCGCTTTCCGCCTCCAGCATCCTGCAACCGGGTCAGCTGTTGACGCTGTTCGTAAGCGCCAGCAACTAACGTCGGTTCCGTAATGGGGTTTCTCACCGGCAAGCGTGCGCTGATCGTCGGGCTTGCGAGCAACCGCTCCATCGCATGGGGGATCGCCCAGGCCATGCATCGAGAAGGTGCGCGGATCGCCTTCGGCTACCAAGGCGAAAAACTGGCCGGACGGGCGCACGACATGGGGCGCAAACTCGGCACCGAGGCGGTGTTCGAGTGCGACGTCTCCGACGACGATGCAATTGAGCGTCTAATAGCCGACACCGAGAACGCCTTGGGCGGCTTGGACATTCTGGTCCACTCCGTTGGTTTCGCGCCCCGCGAAGCCTTGGCGGGCGGATTTACCGAATCCACCACGCGCGAGGCCTGGCGCATTGCCCAGGACATCAGCGCCTACAGTCTTGTTGCACTGACCCGCGCCGCCCGATCCGCGCTCGCCGCGGCGCACGGCAGCGTGCTTACGTTGAGCTATCTCGGCGCCGTTCGGGCACTCCCGAACTACAACGTCATGGGCCCGGCTAAGGCGAGCCTCGAGGCGGCGGTGCGTTTTCTGGCCCAGGATCTGGGACCCGAAGGCATCCGCGTTAATGCCATTTCCGCGGGTCCGATCAAGACGCTGGCCGCCGCCGGAATATCAGGCTTCCGACGGATGCTTGATACCGTCGCAAAGACCAGCCCGCTCGGGCGCAGCGTGACTGCCGAGGAAGTCGGTGACGCCGCCGCGTTCCTGTGCTCGGACCTCGCCCGCGGCATCACCGGCATGACGCTTTATGTAGATGCCGGATATCACGTCGTCGGCATGACCCTGCCTGAATAAGGATCGTGGGTCCCGAATAAGTGGCGGAGAGGGTGGGATTCGAACCCACGGTGCCCCGAAGGGCACAACGGTTTTCGAGACCGCCCCGTTCGACCGCTCTGGCACCTCTCCGCTGGCTTCGCCCCCGGGGCTCCGGGGGACAGGCGGGTAAGAATACCAGACCCGCCCAGCACGTATCCCCCTAAACAGTTACAATGGCGCTGACTTGCCGACCATACGAAAGCGGATGAAAGCCTTGGCCCACCTCCGGCGGCACCGGTTCGGCGCGCGCGCCACAAGTCTCGGGCTGCGCGTACTCCAGATCAGCCTCGTCGTCGCGGCCGTCTGCCTGCTCGCCACCTTGGCCAAAGCGCCCAGCACCCTCAGCCGTGTTCAACACGCCGGGGTGCTCGTGCTCGCAACCCCGAACAGCCCGACGACCTACTATCTCGCCTCTTATGGCCCGGCAGGTCCGGACTATGATCTGGCCCGACGCTTGGCTGACGAACTGGGCGTGCGCCTCAAGATACTCAAGGTCGCTAACGGCGACCAAGCGCTGAAGGCGGTTGCCGAAGGCCGCGCCGACATCGCGGCGCCGGGCGTCGCGGTCCGGTCCGGGGACTTTCCGCGGCTCAGTTTCACCCCGCCCTATCAGATGATTTCGCAGCTTGTCGTATATCGCAGCGGGGAGACCGCGCCCGATACCGTGGCGAGCCTCGCCGGTCCAGATTTTCCGCTTACTGTTGCGCCCAGTTACCGCTCTCTCATGCAGCGCACCTCGCGACTTCATCCGACCCTCGACTGGCACGTCTCGACCGACGCCGGCGCCGATGAGCTGCTGGTAGATCTCGCGCAAGGCAGGATCGCCTACACGGTCGCAAACGAAAACGAATTCCGGCTCTACCGCCAGTTTTATCCGCAACTGCGGGCCGCCTTCCCGCTCACCGATGAGCGCCCACTCTCTTGGGCGGTGCGCAGTGGACAGGACACAAGTCTTTATCAGGCCACAGTGGCCTTCTTCACGCGCGCCGAGGCCAACACGGAAGTGGCGACCATCCTCAGGCGCTACTATGGCGGCCACGATGCGTACGATCAGGTCCGGGCCGAAGGATTTCTGAACGACCTCGGCAACCGGTTCCCGGACTACGCCCAAAGCTTCGAGCAGGCGGCCTCGGCGACCGGGCTTTCCTGGCAATTGCTCGCGGCGGTGGGCTACCAGGAGTCGCACTGGAACCCGCACGCCAAATCACCGACCGGCGTCCGCGGCATCATGATGCTGACCACGAACACTGCCTCCCGGCTGGGGGTACTCGACCGCGCTGATCCGCATCTGAGCATCCGCGGCGGCGCCCACTATCTCGCGCTGCTGCGTGATCGGCTCCCCGCCTCCATCACCGAGCCGGACCGCACCTGGATGACGCTTGCCGCCTACAACATCGGCTACGCCCATCTTCTCGACGCCCTTGAATTGACTCGGCAATTGGGCTGGAATCCGAACAGCTGGGCCGACGTGAAGCGGGCGCTACCGCTCCTCGCGGAACGGCGGTACTATGCGCATGCACACTATGGCTACGCGAACGGCGAGCAGGCGGTACGCTACGTGGCGAACATCCGTAGCTATTACGACATTCTGGCTTGGCGTACGGCACAAAACAGCCTGCCCCGGCAAGTTGCCGACAGCTTGGCGTCTGCGTTGACGCTGCCCGCCCTCTAAAACTCGGAAACCCTGAGTAAATCAGAGGCTCCCTAATCAATCTGTGTTCACCGGTGATCGGCGTCTGACTTAACGACGGTTCCGGAAAAATTCCCGCAGCAACACGGACGCCGCTTGCATTTCGACTCCCGCAGAAATTTCAACGCGATGATTCAGACGCGCGTCGTCGAGCAATCTGAATACGCTGGTCGCAGCGCCGACGCGCGGGTCGGCGGCGGCGTACACCACGCGGGCGAGCCGAGCCTGCACGATCGCGCCAGCGCACATGGCGCAGGGTTCGAGCGTGACGTAAAGCACCGCTCCAGGCAAACGATAATTGCGCTCACGGCGGGCCGCACGGCGAAGGGCGAGAATCTCGGCATGCGCCGTGGGATCGTGGCAAGCGATAGGTCCATTCGCTGCTGCGGCGAGCAATCGGTCGTCCCGGATCAGCACCGCTCCGATCGGCACCTCGCCCGCAGCGCCCGCACGACGGGCGAGTCGGAGCGCGCGTCTCATCCAGCGGGAATCGAGAGAAATGGGAAGTAAAGAGCGAGGAGTGAGAGAAGCCGGATTTTCTGGCCTATGATTCACGTCTCACCTTTCGCTTTTCGCTTCCCACTTTATCTTTCCCCACTTCTCTCTTTCATTCCCACTCGATGGTCGCCGGGGGCTTGTTCGAAATGTCGTAAACGACGCGGGCGATGCCCGGCACCCGATTAATGATGCGCCGCGCGACCTCGTCGAGAAATTCATAAGGCAGGTGCGCCCAATGTGCCGTCATGAAGTCGGTAGTTTCTACCGCGCGCAGCGCGACGACGTATTCGTAGCGGCGTTGGTCGCCCATGACGCCCACCGACCGTACCGGCAGAAACACGGCGAAAGCCTGGCTGACGCGATCGTAGAGTCCCGCCTCGTGCAATGCCGCGATGAAAATCGCGTCCGCGCGGCGCACGAGTTCCGCCCGCTCGCGCGTGACCTCGCCCAGGATGCGCACCGCGAGCCCCGGCCCGGGAAATGGATGGCGCCCGACGAGTTCGGCCGGAAGCCCCAATTCGAGCCCGATTCTCCGTACCTCGTCCTTGAACAGATCGCGCAGCGGCTCGAGCAGCCTGAGCCGCATGCGTTCGGGAAGCCCCCCAACGTTGTGATGCGACTTGATGACTTCGGCCGCGCCCGTGCCGGCGCCCGCCGACTCGATCACGTCGGGGTAGATCGTGCCCTGTCCCAGCCATTCGGCCGCGGGCAGCTTCGCGGCCTCCTCCTCGAAGACCTCGATGAAGCTGCGGCCGATAAGTTTGCGCTTTTCTTCCGGGTCGGTGATGTCTGCGAGTGCGCCCAGAAATCGCTCTTCGGCATCCACCCGGATGATCTTGACGCCCAGATGCCGCGCGAACGCGGCCATCACCTGCTCGGCCTCGTTGGCCCTGAGCAGGCCGTGATCCACAAAGACAGCGGTCAAGCGATCGCCGATCGCGCGGTGAATGAGGGCCGCCGCCACAGAAGAATCCACGCCGCCCGAAAGCGCCATCACGACTTCGCTCTCACCAACCTGTTCGCGGATGGAAGCGATGTGTCCGGCGACGATGTTGTCGGTCGTCCAAGCACCCGAAGCACCGCAGATCTCGCGCACGAAGCGCTCGAGAATGCGGCGGCCCTGACGGGTGTGGGTCACTTCCGGATGGAATTGCAATCCGTAGAAACCGCGCTTCTCGTCCGCCATCGCGGCGATCGGCGCCGAATCCGTGCAGGCAAGGATCGAAAAGCCGGGCGGAGGCGCGAGCACCCGGTCCCCGTGCGACATCCAGACATCCAGCTCGCCCGGACGATCCTCAATTCCAGCAAGCAATCTTCCCGGCGCCGCCACCACAACTCGCGCGTAGCCGAACTCGCGTTCACCGTTCGCCTCGACCCGGCCGCCGAGCTGGGACGCAAACGCCTGCATGCCGTAACAAATGCCGAGCACCGGCACACCGAGTTCGAACACGATGTCCGGCACCGCTGGCGGACTCTTCCCAATCGTCGAGGCCGGACTGCCGGACAAAATCACGCCGCAGGCGCCATAGCGGACAATCTCGTCGGCCATCGCCGTTGCCGGCCGGATTTCGGCATAGACACCGGCCTCACGCACGCGCCGGGCGATGAGCTGAGTGTATTGGGAGCCGAAGTCAAGAATCAGGACCCGCTCGCCCGCGGGAGCCGTCACGTCAAACTCCGCTGCTTGCGGCATTATTCGAGGCGGTAATTGGGCGCTTCCTTGGTGATGGCGACGTCGTGTACGTGACTTTCGCGCATTCCGGCAAGCGTCACGCGGACAAACTCGGCACGCGTGCGCAGTGCCTCTATGTCAGGCGAACCGGTGTAGCCCATGCTTGCCCGCAGGCCTCCAATCAGTTGATGAATGATGGCCGAGACACCGCCCGTGTAAGGCACGCGTCCCTCGATGCCCTCGGGCACCAGCTTTTCGAAATCCGCGCCTTCCTGGAAATAGCGATCACCTGAGCCGTGGCGCTGGCTCATCGCGCCGAGCGAACCCATGCCACGATAAGTCTTGTAGGAGCGTCCCTGGTACAACTCGACCTCGCCGGGCGCCTCCTCGGTGCCCGCGAAGAGACTCCCGATCATCACTGAGTGCGCACCGGCGGCGATCGCCTTGGCGAAGTCGCCAGAATAGCGCACCCCGCCATCGGCAATCAGCGGGATGCCGGTCTTCGCGAGCGCCGCCGCAACTTCGCTGATTGCGCTCACCTGCGGCACGCCGACGCCGGTCACCACACGGGTGGTACAGATCGAGCCGGGGCCGACGCCGACTTTGACGCCGTCCACACCCGCCTCGACCAAGGCCTTGGCTCCCGCGGCGGTCACGATATTGCCAGCGATGAGAGGGAGTTCCGGGAATCGTGCATGTACTTCCCTGACCATGGCGATGACGCCGCGCGAATGGCCGTGGGCGGTGTCAATTACGACCACGTCTACCCCGGCAGCAACCAAGGCCTCGATCCGTTCGAGCGCCTCGGCGCCGACGCCCGCCGCGGCCCCCACTCGCAGTCGCCCGGCCTCGTCCTTGGCGGCCCGCGGGTAGTCGCGCGCCTTGTTGATGTCGCGCACGGTAATCATGCCACGCAACTCGAAGGCCTCATTCACAATCAGCACCTTCTCGATGCGGTTGCGCTGAAGCTTGTCTATGACCTCCTCGCGAGGGGCTCCCTCGCCCACGGTGACGAGCCGGGCCGCCGGTGTCATGACGCTGGCGACCGGCTCGTCCAGGCGCTCCTCGAAGCGCAGATCGCGGCTGGTCACAATGCCCACGAGTCGCGTGCCCTCCACGACCGGCAAGCCCGAAATCCCATGCTGGCGGCGCAGCTCGATCACTTCGACGATGGTAGTATCGGGACTCACCGTGATCGGATCGGTGACTACGCCCGATTCAAACTTCTTCACCCGCCGCACCTCGGCAGCCTGGGCCTCCGGGCTCATGTTCTTGTGGACGATACCGATGCCGCCATCCTGAGCGAGGGCAATCGCGAGACGGGCCTCTGTCACGCTGTCCATGGCCGCGGAAACAAGGGGGATATTGAGCGCGATACGGCGCGTGAGGCGGGTCGTCAGATCGGCATCCCGCGGTAGCACCTCGGAGTATCCGGGCAGAAGCAGCACGTCGTCGAAAGTGAGGGCTTCCCGGGAGATGCGCATTACGGCCGCCGGTAAGAAACTTAACTGATTATTATACGGCTGACATAAAGTAGGCACTTTCTCCTTTTCAGCCGCTCCGCTACACTGTGGCCTTGCGGCCGGGATGGCGGAACTGGTAGACGCGCCGGACTCAAAATCCGGTGGTGGCGACACCGTGGGGGTTCGATTCCCCCTCCCGGCACCAGCTTGTCGAAAAAACCGCCTTGCCTGGTGACTTGAAAGGCGAGCGGTGCCCGGAATCCGCATTTACCTGCATGTAACTGCGGTTCCTGCACTCCGACAACCCAATACTCCCTTCACTCGCCACGTTTTTCGACGACTGAAGGGGCTTATGAGGAGAGCAGCATGAGCGAAAACGAGCGCTACACGGAAACCATCGAGCAGCACTTTCCCATCACCGTGCTCGCGCGACACCATCCCGATATGGGCGCTCTGAACGAAAAGCTTTTCGCGTGGATCAAAGATATGGCAGCACGCTACCGTGACAGCGGAGAAAATGCTGCGAAAAGTGCAGGCATCTCCACCCAGGGCGGTTACCAAACCTCGAAACAGACCAACCTCTTTCAGGTGAACCGCCCGGAGATCCGCACCCTGCGCGACCGCTATGTGCTGCCGTCCGTGCACCATTATCTGCAGAACGTCTTCGGCCCCCAGGCCCGCGCGCTCGACCCGAACGTGATGGGCTGGGCCAACCTGCTCGCTTCCGGCGACTGGCAAAGCCCGCACATGCATCCCACCGCAGCCAATCTGGCGAGCGGCGTGTACTACGTGCGCCTGCCACCGCTCAAACCGCCAGAGGGCTGTATCGAATTCATCAACCCGCATCCCATCGCGGTGCACCACGGCTTCAACACCACCCGGCGGATCGTGCCGGAAGAAGGACTGCTGCTGCTGTTCCCGCCGTTCTACCTGCACTACGTTCACCCCTTCCATGGCGAAGGCGAGCGCGCGATCATCGCCTTCGACGTGCGTCCGGGTGCCTTGGAGTTAACCCTCTGAAGCCGGGCGTGAACGAATCTGACCGCTTCCGGTGGCAGGCGCCACAAGCCTGGTTATATGCCTACGATTTTGCGCGCGACAGTGCGCAATTTCTCACCCTGGAGAGAAGCATCCTGCAACAATCGAGTTTTCTCGATCAACGCATCGCAACGGATGCCGCCCATCCCGCGGAGGTACCGATTGCCGAACTGCTTGCCGGAACCCATAGCGATGAGAACACCGAACCGCCGCACTTCATCTTCCACACCGCCTTTTGCTGCTCGACGCTGTTCGCCCGCAGCCTGGACTGGCCCGGCCGCTCGCTGGTGCTCCGCGAACCGGCGACGCTCCTCCAACTTGCCGATCTCAGGCGCAGGCGCACGACATCGGTTCGCAGTGAGACGGAGCTCCTGCCCCTGACCCTGAATCTGCTGATACGTCCGTTCACAACCGGCGAACGGACAATCATCAAGCCTACGAATCTGGCCAACAACCTGGCCCCCGCGCTGCTGGGCCTGCATCCGGCTTCGCGCGCGCTGCTGCTCTACGACGAACTCGAGCCCTTTCTTCTGTCGGTGCTCAAGCGTCCACGCGAAAGTGAACGCGGGATCCAGCAGTTTCTTGCCCGGTTTCTCGCCGATCCTGTCGGCCACGCATGGGCGGCGACAAATCCGGTTCCCGAAGAACTTGCCGAGCGTGCGGCACTTGCCTGGACACTGCAAATTCTCGAACTCCGCGCCTGGCTCGAAAGCACGACACGGGAGAGAGTGCGTGTACTCACGGCGACCGAACTCCTCGCCGATCCCGTCACAGTCCTTCAGGCATGCGCCGAATGGATGGATGTTGCGTTGACGCGTGCAGAAGCGTCCGGAATCGCGGCAGGGCCATTGTGGATGCGCCACGCTAAATATCCTTCACTTGCCTACACGCCCGCTCGACGGCGGGAAGAACAGACGTTAGCGCGCCGGTTGCTGGACAAACCCCTACACGACGGACTCGACTATGCGCGCGCCACCTTCGGCATCGGCACCGCTGATTTCCCCTTTGCCCTCCTGCCTTGGCAATTCCCCGCAAAGCCCGGCGGGTGAAGGCAGTCGGCCTGCTAGACTGACTTGCGTCACCGTAAACCCCTGCCGACACCACCTTGAACGAGCCAACCTCCCCATCAGCCGCCGAACTCCCCGCTCAAATCCGTCAACTCGAAGCGCTCGGTGCCGAACTCGTTCGCAACCAGCGGCACGACGACGCGGAACGCATCTTTCGCGAACTTGTGAATGCTGCACCCCTGCACGTGCCGGCACTGCGCTACCTCGCGCACCGAGCGCTGCTACGCAAAGAACTCGATACGGCGCAGACGTATATTGAACGGGCGATCCGCGCGGCACCGCGCGGGGCCGCAATGCACCAGAATCTCGGCATTATTCTGCGCGCGCGTGGCTACCTCGAAGGGGCACTGATGGCATTCGATACCGCTCTCGAGTTGCACCCGGAGTTGGCTATGGCTTGGATCCAGCGCGGCGAAGTACTGATGGCGCTCGGGCGCAGCGAGGAAGCCGTCGCCTCCTACCTGCATGCCGAGAACCGGGTCGGCGGCTTGCGCGCTTTCGCCGCGGCCAGTCGTGAATCCCACGGCCCTCAACGAGCCATTCGCCGTGCCTTGGTACAACTCGCTCGCGCGCGCATAGCCACGGTGCACACGGCGCTGGCGCCGCTCCTGCGCGCGAATCCTCCAACTGCGCTGGACCGCATTGAACCCACCATTCGCCACATGTGTCGCGCCGCGCTCCCCGCCTATAGTGATCCGTTGCAGCGGCCCGCCTACGCCTATGTGCCGGGACTTGATGCCCATCCCTTTTTTGAACGGACAGACTTGCCCTTTCTTGCCGACCTCGAATGCAAGACCGACGCGATCCGCCACGAACTGCGCGCGGTGCTTGCCGAACGCAAGGAGCTTGCGCCCTATGTCCAGGATCCGGAAGGTCGGGAAGGCCGTTGGCGCGAGTTGAATTACTCCTCCAAGTGGAGTTCCTATCATCTCTATCGCAGCGGCGAGCGCGTGGCCGAGCACTGCACGCGCTGTCCGGCGACTACTGCCGCCCTGGAGGCTCTGCCGCTCGTGCGCATGCAGGGCCACGCGCCGGAAATATTCTTCTCGATCCTCGAACCTCATACCCATATTCCGCCGCATTACGGCATCGCCAACTACAAGCTCGCGGTGCATTTGCCGCTGGTGATTCCGCCGCATTGTTCAATCCGGGTCGGGGATCAAACCCGCGGCTGGACTCCCCGAAAATGTCTGATATTCGACGACAGCTTCGAGCACGAGGCTTGGAACCGCAGCGCGGAAGTGCGGGTAGTGTTGATTCTGGAAGTCTGGCATCCGAGCCTCAAAGCGGTGGAGCGCGAAGCGCTCTCGACGGCGCAGTCGGCTCTCGCACGCTTCAACCTCAAGGCGGATGCGCTCGTCGAGAAGCGCTTTGCGACCGCTCGGCTCAGACCGCCGGCACCCGAGCAGTCAGCGGCTCGAACTTGAGCGCGAAGGTCAGGCGCGGAATCACGCAGACCCGGTTCGGTGCCCGCCCGACATGACGGATGCGTCCGTCGAAGACCAGGAGCCGCCCCGGCCGCGGACTTACCACGAACTCGGCATCCCCCGCGGCATTGAAAAGAATGGTCTCCCCGCCCCACTCCAGATCCCAACGCGGCGCGATGTACCACAGAGCCGTCAACTCTTCCACGCCTGGCTGGCTGTCGGTGTGGGTGAACAACATATCGCCGTAGGTCGCGGAATTGCAGTAGGTTCGGTAGCAACGTTGCGGACCGCGCTCCGGGAACCAGGTCTCGACCGCGCCCACCGCCGCCGCGTAAAGGGGCAACCGCTCGCACTCGGCAACGCTCAACTTGTGCACCCAATGCAGAAAGGCGCGGGTCTCCTCGCGCGCGAATTCGGTCCGTGTGAACGGAAGATTGCTCAACCACTGAAACAGTTGCGCGTTCTGCGCCGGCGTCATCAACCCGTCCACTACCAGTACGGGCAAATCGTCCACCGCGCCGCGCCGCGCACCGGAGGTTTTGTCCAAGCGTCCTTGCCATTCCAGCCGATGCCCCCCAAAATACCACAGGTATTTGCGGTCCTCGGGCGAATTCATGGCACCAACCACCCTACGGCCGTGCTTCGCGGTTCCCATCGCGGACACGATTCTGCCGCAAGCCGGACGGCTCAATTCGCTGCTGCGCGAACGGTTCCTCGCCTGGGAACGCGATGAAGGCGAGCGCACGAGCGCTCCAACCCCGGTGCCGAAACATGCGGTTTACGAGAGCGATTTTTCGCTCTTCTATCGCAATGACCCTGTGATCGCCGAACTCTCGCAATCCTGTCTGTCCCTGCTGGCCGACCTCATCATGCGCATCAACCGCTATACCCCGGCCGAAATGCAAGGCCTGCGCATCTACCATCATAGTTGGTATCACATCACCCGCCGCGGCGGCTATACCGCAAGCCACAATCATCCGATGGCCTCATGGTCAGGCGTTTACTGCGTCGCGCCGGGTGAAACGCCCGCCGGAGAGAGCGAGAACGGAGTCTTGCGTTTTCTCGATCCGCGGCCCAATCCCGCCATGTACCTCGATCCGGGCAATGCACATTTGCAGGATCCCTATGGTCACGGCACGGTGGCGTTTCAGCTCGTGCCCGGCCAACTGCTGCTCTTCCCCTCCTGGTTGCTGCACGAGGTAACGCCCTACTGGGGACATGACGAGCGCATTACCGTCGCCTTCAACGCCTGGGTTCGCGAGGCCGGGCAAGCCGTGGATGAACCGGGCCTGCGTCTGCGTCCAGAACCCCGGAGCTGACGCTGTGAATGCCCGGGAACTGCTCGAGGCGGCGCGTGCGGATCTCGCCCGCGGCTACACCGTGCGCGGCGGAACCCGCCTGCGTCAGGCGGCGGACGCCGGCAGCGAAGAGGCGTTGGGCGAACTCGTCCGGCTGCTCCTCAACCGCCGGATACCCGGCGACGCCCGCGAGGCCCGCAAGCGGCTGGAAGCTGCGGGGGACAAACTTCCGCCCGAGACGCGGCTGCTGCGCGCGGAACTGCGCTATGCGGGCGTGGGCGGAGCGGCGGAACCGCGGTTGGCCCTCGACGATCTCACCGTTGCCGCCGCAGTGGGCCTGGCGACGGCCGCAACCGAACTCGCGCTGATCTGGCGCGAGTACGGCGACGCCGGGCTGGCACCGGCTCGCGCTTGGCTTGCCGTGGCGGCACCCGATTCGCCGTCGGCGCGTGAGCTCCTGGCCCTTCTGCCACCGGGCGAAACGCCTCAGAACGGTCCGCCCCCCGTTCCGGACGATTGGGCGAGCGCTGATCAGAACAAAGGCCCATCGGAACTGCTGAATGCAGAGCCGCGGATCGAGCGTTTCGGCCAGGCGCTTGATCCGCTCGAGTGTGCGTGGCTGCGGGCTACCGCACAATCGCGGCTCGCCCCATCGCTGGTGCTGGATCCGCGTACGGGCGCCCCGCGCGCCGATCCCACGCGCACCGGCGAGACGATGTGCTTCGGACCTTACGTACCCAGTGTTTACGCCCGGCGCATCGTCGCTCGCATGGCGCTGCTTGCGGGCCGTACTGCCGCCTGCGCCGAACCGCTTGCGGTATTACGGTATCTCCCCGGGCAGGAATACAAGCCTCACTACGACTGGCTCGGACCGGCGGCGCTCGCTCGCGACCCGTTGCGCGACGCAGGCGAACGGGCCACGACCGTACTTGCCTATCTGAACGCTCCCGAAGCGGGCGGCGGCACCCTGTTCCCACATCTGGATCTCAGGGTGGCGCCGATTCCGGGCGACGTGCTCACCTTCGCCAATCTCGACGCTGCGGGCCGACCCGCGACGCGCAGCCAGCACGCCGGCGAACCGGTCGCGGCGGGCGAGAAATGGCTCGCCTCGCTGTGGATTCGCGCCCGCCCCATCAGCGCGTGAAGGCGTCGGCAATGAATTCATGCACGGCAATCGGCAGAACATTCACTGGTTTCCAGCTTGCCATCAACCTGTTCTGTGATGCCGACATTTTGTAGGAGCGGCGGTCTTCGCCGCGATGAATCGGCACCGGAGTTTGGCGAAGATTCGCGGCGGGAACCGCCGCTCCTGCGGTAACGAGCCAAAGAAAAGGCCCGCGGTCTTGCGGCCGCGGGCCTGAGAGTCGTTACGTCCCGATCGTTGGTTAGAAGTTGACGGTCACACGTCCGTAGAAGAAGCGGCCGGGTATCCGGTATCCGCCCGACGGGAAGAAGCTGTTTCCGAAGGCAGTAGCAGCAATCGGCGGCGACTTGTCGAACAAGTTCTGGATACCGAGCGTGAAGGTCGTGTTCCACGACGACACCGTATAGGACCCCTGCACGTCGTTGTACACCGTCGTGCCGAGGTGGTTGGTCGGTTCGCCGGTCGGATAACCCGCACCCGGACCCACGTTCGAGCACCACGGATTGCCCGCATGGGTCGGATTGCCAGCATCCCACCGAACCGAGTTCTTGCACGGCTCGTACAGATCCCCGATCAGGTACACATTCCAGGTCGCCGCCCACGGACCGTAATCCCAGTTCACGCCCAGGTTGTACTTGTGCTTGGCGGTCCCGGAGAAGCTCGACCCGGTACCGGCGACGTTCCTGCATTCGCCGGAATTGCTGCACAGCGTCAGGAACTTCACGAAATTCATGTTCAGGTTCACCGTGAAATCGCCCACCGGAGTGGTCGGCAACTGGTACCTCAAACCCACGTCCCAGCCGTTGGTGTGGAACGAACCGGCATTGATCTCGGTGTCGGTAACGTTGCGGACCGTGCCGCCCGCCACCGTGATTTTGTTGCAGGCGGCCTGATCGCTGTTGTAGTAGCACTGGTTCAGGTAGAACTGTCCGCCCAGGCGCGTGATCTGGTTCACCACCACGATCTTGTAGTAATCGGCGCTGAAGTCGAGCCCCTGCACAAAGTCGGGACTCCACACGAAGCCCAGGCTCTGGGAGATGGACTTCTCCGGCTGCAGGGCCGGATTGCCGCCGACAGTGGTGTGGATCTGTCCGTTCGGCTGCGAATGCCTCATTCCATTACATCCGGGCGGAAGATCGGCCGGAATGCCGTTCCAGCCGCCGAATGGTCCCGGCGCACAGGGATCAACCAAGGACGGGTAGTTGTCGGCCGCCCCGGAGAACAGATCCGAGATGGCGGGAATGCGGAAGCCCGCCGCCCAGGTTCCCCGGAACAGCAACTGGTCAATCGGCTTCCATTTGAAGGTCACACGGCCGGTCGAGTCGCTCGCGCTGCCGCTTGCCGGCTCATTGACGATCGCGCCGTTCTGGAAGACCGAGCCGATACCGTTCCATGTGGCCTGCGACCAGCGGTTGGCGATATCAATGCCGAGTTCGCGGGCGAATGGCATGTTGGAGGCCAGCGGGATGTTCAACTCGGCGTACTCGGCGTCGGTTTTCTCGCGCCCGTTCGTCGGCTTGACCGCGTTGCCGACGGTGTTGCCCGCCGCAATCAGTGCATCGGGCTGGAAGAAGCCGTCGAACTCGTCGTATTCATAGCCCGCTGCCGCGCCCCAAGGTCCGGCATACCAGCCGTTGAAAAAGCTGCCGCCGATGTTGGCATTGTAGTCACGCAGCGTCTGCGAGGTAATGTCGTGGGCATCGAACAGCACATAGTTCGCCATCGGTTTCGTGATCGTGCCGGCGCCGCCGAAGATATTTAGCGGAACGCAGCCCGGACTGGTGGGGCATTGGGTGCCCAGCGCGTTGGCGATTTGCGTGGTGCTCGCGAGACCCGTCGTGAGATCGGTCTCGAGGGTATTGCCGTAGATGTAGTTGGCGTTCCAGTTCCACTCGTTGCCGAACATCTCCCAGTAGCCGGTGAAGCCGCCGTTGAAGTAGAAGGTCGAGACATTCTGCGTGAACACGCGGTTGCCCACCTCGTTCGGGCGGCGCCCGAAGAAGAACAGGGTTTCGTAGTTGGTCGAGCAGGTCGGCGAGCCGTAGTTCTGGCAGAAGTAGGCGCCGCTTCCGTAGGAGGGGAAGCCCGGCACCAGGTCCTTGCCGAAGGGGTTGTAGGGGTTGTTGGCGGCGACGCCGATTTCGTGCCCGTTGACGAACTCGGTGCCCGCGAGACCGAAGAACCACGGATTCGGCGCCAGCACCTGCGAAGAATTGCGCCGCTGGTAGGTGGTCGTGAAGTTGAAGGTGATGTTGTCCGTGAGGTCGTAGTGGCCCTGCGAGTAGATGCTGTACAGCTCCTGCGGCGTCAGCAGATAGTTCTGCGGGGCGTAGTTGAAGCCCTGCGTGAAGGGCGCCGACTGGAACGGATTTGTCGGATTTATCGGCCCGGTGAAATCACAGCCCGGGTAGCCTAAGGCCGCACTCTTGGAGCAGGCCGCCGGGTTGCCGTAGCTGGCGTAGTTGGGATCGTAGAACACGAACCGGCCGTTGGGCGACCCGGAGCTGCCGAATTCATTGCCGGTGCCGGCGTAGGGCTCCTTGGAGATCGTACGCTGCCCGGCCCAGACCGGATTGGCGTTGCGATAGCTCGCCGACAGCATCACGGCCGAGCGGTCACCCGAGGTGCCGACGGTGAAGTAGTACTCCTGGACCTTGCCGTCCCAGCCGCCGCCGTCGCCCTTGCCATCGTAAATGCCCGTGTACACGCCCGCTTGCGCGCCGTTGTAGTTCTGGATAGTGATGATGTTGATGACGCCCGCCATCGCCTCGGATCCGTACACGGCGGAAGCGCCATCCATAAGCACTTCGATGCGATCCACGATCGCGGTCGGGATGGTGCTCACGTCCACGCTGCCGCCCAGGGTCGGCAGCCAGCGCTGGCCGTTGACCAGGACGAGCACGCGTTGCGAGCCGAGATTGTGCAGGTCGAAAAACACGCTGCCGTTACCGCCGTTGTTGAACTGGGTGTTCAAGGCCGGGCCGGCGGCGCTCAGGCTCTGCAGCAATTGGCCCACGGAGGTGTATCCGGAGTTGTCAATCTCCTGACGGTTGATGGTGATGACCGGTTGAGCCGTGGCGATGGAGGTCTGCGGAATATGCGAACCGGTGACCACGATATTGCTCAGTTTCGTGCCAGCCGCCGGTGCCGCGGTCTGCGCGAGCGCCGCGCCCGCCCCGATCATGGTGCCGGCCGATCCGAGCGCAAGAGCACCCTTCACGGCCTGTCGAAGTAAAGTTTCGGTACTCATTACAAGTATCCTCCCAGCTAAGAGGGTTGACCAAATTTCGCGGCCCTATTGCCGCTTCCGCGTCGCGGGGTTCGCACGGACACACGTGCCTACTCGCGAGCGTGGTAGTCGAATCCTAGCACCAAAAAAAACGTTTTGCAAGCCCTTGTGGCATCGCTACCACATCCGGTCCGGCGTGGCTCGTCACGAGAGCCAGGGCGGCCCCATTCGGCCAGCCACTTGATCGCTCGCTATTTGCAGGCCCGCAAATGCGTCGCGCCGGCGCGAAACCGAAAGCGTCCGACATAGGTCCGACTCCGCTTCGATAACGAACTGTTGTGTGTCAGCAACAATCGACACGAGCGGTAAACGGCTATGATTTCAGCTCCACGAAACACTCAAGGACGGAGCGGGCGTGAGGGCCGGGGCCGGGGAGAATCTGCAGCGGCTGCTGGCCTGGCAGCGCGCCGGACGCTGGCGCCCGGCGGCCGCCGGCTACTGTCGTATCCTGCGCGCCGATCCGCGCTGCGTCGAGGCCTGGCACTTTTATGCGCTCCTGATCTATGAGCGGGGGCACGCTCGCACGGCACGCCGCTTCATGGAACGCGCCGCGCGGCTCGCGCCCGACGAGATCTCCGTCCTGACCAATCTCGCCCGCATGCTGCGTGAGACCGGAGAGCCCGAGGCCGCGGAACGGCAGCTCGCGCATGTCCTCGCGCTCGCCCCCATGCACCCGCCCGCATGGATTCAGCTCGCCCTGATCCGCATCGCACAGGATCGGGCCGACGAACTGCGCGAGCCCTTTGCACACCTGCTCGCGCGCTATCCCGATGCGGCCCAACTGTGGACGCTGAGCGGCAGCTGTCACGAGCAGGCTGCGGACTGGGAGTGCGCGCTCGCGGCCTACGCCCGGGCCGCGAACCTGGCTCCCCGTGATCCCGAACCCTGGTTGCACCGCGCCGAGATCGAGGAGCGCCTGGGCCTCGCCGATCAGGCCGAATCCAGTTATCGTCACGCGCTCGCGCTCGATCCGCGCTGTGCCTCGGCGATTTGCGCACTCGGTTCCCTCGCCGGGCAGCGGGGCAATTTTGCCGAGGGCGAACGCTTGGCACGGCGGGCTCTGGAAGCCGATCGGAGCTGCTACGAGGCGTGGCTGAATCGGGTGCTGGGGTGCCGCGATCGCGCGGCCTCCGATTTGATGTCCGGACTGGTGGCGGCGACGCACGAGGCGGGGGCCGATCCCGCGGCCTCGCCGCTTTACTTTGCGCTCGGCATGTGCCGGGAAGCGGCCGGCGACTACGACGGCGCCTTCACCGCCTACGCCGAAGCCAACGTCCGTCGGGCGCACGAGCTGCCCTACGACCGGGACGGTCAGATTGACTATTTCCGCGGCATCATAGCGTATCTCGGCAAGGACTTCGCCGCCCGCGCCGGGCGCATCGGCGATTCTACGACGCGGCCGATCTTCGTGCTCGGCATGCCGCGCTCGGGCACCACCCTGACCGAAAGCCTGCTCGCGGCGCACAGCACGGTCCATGCCGGCGGCGAGATGCACTGGGTGCACGATTTGCTGCGCCGTCGCGCTGGACGCGTGAATGCCAAGGAGCGGGTTGGGGAATGGCTGGCGTCGCGCAGCGACGCGCAACTCGCCGACATCGCCGGGGAGTGGCGGCGCGGCCTCGAGACACTCGCCCCGGACGGCGCGCGCATTACCGACAAGATGCCCACCAATTTCATGCTGGTCGCACTGCTGCACCTGTGCTTTCCCCGCGCCGCCATCGTGCATGTGCGCCGCGACCCTCTTGATAATTGCTTTTCCTGCTTCGCCACCGCCTTCGGCCAGGGCCATTCCTTCAGCAACGAGCTGGCCACGCTGGGCGAGTTCTATCTCTTCTACGAAGCGCTCATGGTGCATTGGCGCAGAACTTTGGGCGCCAAACGTCTTATCGAGGTACGCTACGAACGGCTGGTTGCGGAGCCCGAGCAGGCACTGCGCGACCTGATGGTGGCGCTAGACTTGCCGTGGGAGGAGGACTGCCTCGAACGCTATCGGGAACGCCTCCTGATCCGGACCGCGAGCCTGTGGCAGGCGCGCCAACCCGTATATCGCAGCGCACAGGGGCGCTGGCGCCACTTCGAACGTCATCTCGAGCCCCTGCGCAAGGCGCTGCAGCAGCCCTCGGCGGCGGCACCGTTGAATCCGTCGGGGGAGAAACATTCGCCCGTCCGGGACGACGAAGCGGTATCTTGAAGCATGCGGAACGCTGCCCCGCAAACAGACATGGACACGGGAAACTCGATGAGTCCGGAGGCATTGACGGGGCTGGCGCGACAGGCGGCCTTGGCGCTGCGTCGCGACGATCCTCGCGACGCCCTGGAATACGCCACGGAAGCCTGCCGGAATCAACCTGGCTCCTGCGCGAACCACCAACTCGCGGGCATGGCCGCACTGTTTCTCGGCGCAACTCTCCAGGCGCGTGAACATTTCACGCTCGCCTGTCATTTGGCCCCCGACGCTGGCACCGCCGCCGCGGCCTGGGTCGGGCTCGGACGCGTCCGGCTGGATCTGGCCGAACCCGCGCTCGCGCGCGACGCGTTCCGGCAGGCCCTGCGCCTGCGGCCGAAGCTGATCGCCGCCCGGGCGGGACTGGCCGAGGCCCTGTACCGAAACATGGAAGAAGAAGCGGCGCTCACACTCGTCCGCGAGCTGCTGGCCGTCGCCCCGCAAAACGTTCCCGCGCTCGTCACCTACGCGCAACTGCTGATTGTCCGGGAGCAGTACGAGGAGGCGGGGCGTCCGCTGCTCGAGGCCCTGGAACTGAACCCCCGGCACATTGCCGCGCGTCTCGGCCTCGCACGACTCAAACGCATTCTGGGACAGGAGGACGATGCCGAGCGGGAAGTCCGGGCGCTGCTCGATGCGAACCCCGATTTTCCCGCCTGGCTCACCCTGGTGCAGTTGCGGCAGGTCTCCCGCAACGATCCGATCATTGCGCTACTCGAACGACGCCGGACGGCGCTCGGGCGAGAATCTCCAAGGGTGCGCGAAGACTGTCTTTTCGCGCTCGCCAAGGTTTATGAGGACATCGAGGATTACCCGCGTGCGGCGCAATGCCTGCAGGAAGGCAATACGCTGCACCGCAAGCACAGCCACTACGACGTGGCCCGCGATGAAGCCCTGATGCAGCGTATCGCCGGATTTTTTACCGCCGAGCGCATCGAGCAACTCGGTCAGACGGCGTATCGGAGCATTCGGCCTGTTTTTATCACCAGCTTGCCGCGTTCGGGTTCCACCCTCGTGGAACAAATGCTGGCCTCGCATTCACAAGTGAAGGGCGGAGGCGAACTCAACCAGATGACTCTGATCGCCGACGACCTCAGTCGACGCTGGGGGACATACGCCGGCGTTTCCGGCAGCGCTTCGCAGCAGGCGCGGCACGACCTTCTTGATGCCGCCCGGCGTTACGCGCAGGCCACGAGTACCCTGCATTCCACCACTCCTTTATTCACCGACAAGAACCTGGGCAATTTTCTCTACATCGGGCTGATACACCTGATGCTGCCCGCGGCGCGGATCGTGCACGTCCGCCGCCATCCGCTGGCAACCGCCCTCGGACTTTACCGCCAACTTTTCGGTTACGGTCTCGAGTACGGCTACGACCTGCATGACTTCATGCGCTACTACCGGGCCTATCGGGAGCTGATGGCGCATTGGCATAAAACCGTGCCCGAGGCCTACATTGAAGTTTTCTACGAGACCCTCGTCACGAACCCCGAATGCGAATTGCGTCGTATCTTCGATTACATCGGGCTCGCGTTCGAGCCTGTCTGCCTGGAGTTCTACCGGCTCGAACGGCCCGTGAGCACTGCAAGCATCACCCAGGTACGCCGGCCGCTCGATCGGCGCGGGATCGAACGACATGAACATTATCGGGAACTGCTCGCCCCGGTCGCCGCGCGACTCGCCGACGACATCGCCGCCTACGAGGCGGAACTGGCCGCGAGCCTCGCGTCCGAAGCAAAGTGATGGATAAGTGATCCGCCCGCAGTCAGCGGCCGCGAAACCGGTTGATCCAACTATAATAAGTCGCTCTCACGATCCAACCGATTACAACGGATGACCCCCGACGACGAGACGCCGCCCAACCGCTTGGAACAATTGCTGAACAGCTATGCCGAAGACCCGCAATGGTACAGCGACTTCTTCATCGCGCTCGCAACCGAGCATGTAACTGTCGCCGTGAGTCCGCCGTGGGAAGAAGTCGACGTCCCTCCTCCGGTCGGCCGCAAACTGCTGATCGTTTCCGACGGCAGCAATCAGGAGCAACCCATGCTGGCGCTTTTCAGTCGCCCCGCACGCGCCGAGAAGTTCTGCCGTGAAAATGTTCAGGACGGGCAATTCGCCCCCTTCGAGACCGCCAGTTCCTGGGCGCTGCTGCAGGTTCCGGAGGGTGCCGGCATTCGCCTGAATCCCAATGAACCGCAAGGTTTCCGGATTCCGCCGCCGCTCATGGACAAACTCAAGCACGATGTTCGCCAAGCGCTGCATCGGGCACAGGCCAAGGCGCGAGAGGCGCAGTGAGCACGGTTGAATGGACGGGGGCGGCACGCGAGGCGGCACTCGCGTTGCGGCGCAACGATGCCCGCAGCGCATTGGAACACGCAACCAAGGCTTGTGAGGAGCAACCCGGGTCGTACGCGAACCAGCAACTCGCAGGCATCGCCGCGCTGTCTCTGGGCGCGAACCCACAGGCGCGCGAACATTTCACGCGAGCCTGCCGCCTCGCGCCCGATACGCAGACTGCAACCGCATCCTGGACCGGGCTCGGCGATGCGCTATTGAGCCTGGGCGAAAGACAAAAGGCGCAAAACGCCTTCCAGCGCGCCCTGAGTCTGACTCCCGGCTTCGTGTCCGCGCAGGCGGGACTGGCAGAATGCCTGAGGATCGGCGGCCAGCCCGCGCTCGCCCTCGAACTTATCCGCAAGGCGCTCGCCATCGCGCCCGCGGACGCCAACGCGCTGGTCACCCACGGCATGCTGCTGATGGATCGCGAAGAACACGAGGCCGCCGCACAGGCCTTGCATGAAGCCTTGCGGATAAAGCCGGACCACGGTCCCGCCCGGCTTGGGCTTGCCCGTCTCGCGCGCTTTCTCGGACGCGAGGACGAGGCCGGCCGCACGATTCGCGAGGTATTGGAAGCGAACCCCGACTTTTCCGCCTATCAGGGGCTGGTACAGTCGCAGCGTTTCGAGGCGGGCGACCCGCTTATCGCACGCCTCGAAGAACGCCGCGAAGAACTGAAGAGCGCCTCCGGACATATGCGCAAGGACACCCTGTTCGCGCTCGCCAAGGTCTACGACGACACCGGAGAGTTTGCCCGTGCAAGCGAGTGCCTGCGCGAGGCCAACCGGCTGCACCATGAAGAGATCGCCTACGACGTCTCCCACGACGAAACCCTGATGCGCAATATCGCAGGGTTTTTTACACCCGAACTCATGCAAAGATATGGCTCGTCGGAACGTCACGATATCCCGGTTATCTGTATCGCCAGCCTGCCTCGTTCCGGCTCCACGCTGCTCGAACAAATGCTCGCCTCGCACTCGCAGGTGCGCGGCGGCGGAGAATTGACACACCTGCGCGAGATTGTCGCCGAACTCAATGGTCTGTGGGGCGGGCATCCCGCCTTTCCCGATATTCCCCCCGAAGATGCGCGGCGCGATCTGGGGGCCGCGGCCGAGCGCTATGCCCGGGGGACGGCCAGGCTGCGGCTCATTACACCCTGGTCCACCGACAAGAACATGATCAATTTTCTCTACGTTGGGCTGCTGCGGATGATGCTGCCGCGGGCGCGCATCATCCACATGCGCAGGCACCCACTCGCGACCGCATTGGGCCTGTATCGGCAGCATTTCGTCAATGGCATGACCTACAGCTACGATCTCGACGATATCGTCCGCTATTACAAGGTCTACTGGACATTGATGCGGCACTGGCGCGCGACACTGCCGAAAGGATTCATCGAAGTTTTCTACGAAGCGCTCGTCGCGAATCCCGAGCGTGAACTGCGCCGTGTTCTGGACTACATCGGGCTTGAGTTCGAGCCCACCTGCCTCGCGTTCTACAAACTCGAGCGGCCCGTGAGCACCGCGAGCGTCACCCAGGTCCGCCAGCCGCTCGACCGGCGCGGGCTCGAGCGCCACGAACATTACAGCGAGTTGCTCGCTCCGGTGGCCGCGGGACTCGCCGATGAAATTGCGGCCTATGAGGCGGAACTTGCCGTGGTAGACGACAACGCAGCCGCCGGCGTCTGATGCCGCCCGGGCCAGCCGAGCTCGTTCCGCGGCCCGTAGAGCACATGTGAAGACTCATCACTCCCGCCATCCGCGTGCCCAACCATCGCTCGAAGAGGCATTGCGGGCACACCGGGCCAACGAGCTGGCGCAGGCGGAACAACGGTACAAGGCGCTGCTGGAGCGCGAGCCGCAGAATCCGCAGGCGCTTCATTATTTCGGATTGCTGCTGCATCAACGGGGACGGCTGGAGGAGGCTCGCCAACATCTCGAGGCCGCCGAACGGCTCGCGCCCGCACGTCCCGACTTTCTCCTCAATCATGCGCGGGTGCTCGGCGAACAGGGATGCATGGCGACGGCGAAAATCCGGCTCGATCACTTGCTTGCACTCGAACCGGACTCGCCACTTGCGATCCGCGAACTTGCGAACAATCTCGCGGCCGGCGATGAATACGAGGCGGCGTGCGCACTGCTCGAATCTTGGCTCGCACGTCACCCGACCGAGTACACGGTGTGGCTGCTGCTGGGCGATTTGCGGCAACAGACGGAAACACCCGAACTTGCGCTGCAGGCCTGGGAACGCGTTCAGCAGAATTCCGCCGGTGCGACACGTCTCGCTGCGTTGTTTAAAATCTGCGCCCTGCAACTCCGACAGGCCGATACGACATCCGCCGCAGAGACTTTTCGCCGGGCACTCGCCTGCGGTGGAACAACCGCCGACGAACACCACCGGCTGGCGGCGGCAGCGGGACAGTTCGGCGATTTTGCGAATCTGCGACGCGAAGCGAAGGCGGCGGTAAACGCCGATCCGCACTGCTACACGGCCTGGTATCAGTTGACACTCGCACCAGATGATCATCGCGAAGAGACGGCGCAGGCGATGCGCACAGCCGTCGTCGGTGCGGGCGCCGATCCTCAGGCCTGGGTGCTGCACCTCGCTCTCGGCCGGGTGCTGGAGAAACTCGGCCGCTACGATGACGCCTTTGCGGCCTGCACCGAGGCGAATCGGCGCCGCGCCCGGGTTTTCTCGCTCGACTACGGCGAGGAGGCGCGTTACTTCGATAACGTGCGTAAATACCTGAATGCCGATTTTGTCCGCCGCCCTCCGTTCTCGCATACGGCCGATTTGCGCCCGATCTTTATCGTCGGCATGCCGCGCTCGGGCACGACCCTGATTGAGGCCATTGTGGGCGCGCATCCGGAGGTCACGACCGGGGGCGAAATGCAGTTCCTGACGACTTGGTTGCGCCGGAACACAGGAAGTTTGCCGGACGCGGAAGTGCCGGCCTGGCTCGCCCACGCAGACGATCCAACGCTCGCCCGTCTGACGGCGGATTGGCAAAGCTTCCTGGAGCGGGCCAGCGCTGGACGCAAGCGGATCACGGACAAGCTGCCGATCAATTTTTTCCTGCTCGGCCTCATTGCGCTCTGCTTCCCCGATGCTGCGGTCGTTCATGTGCGCAGGGATGCACGAGATACTTGTATATCCTGTTACACGACGGCGCTTGCCGGACGCGGCCTGCCTGCGGAGCTGCGCGACCTCGGCGCCTATTATCGCAAGTATGAGACTCTCATGGACCACTGGCGCAAGCTGCTCGGTGCGGAACGCATCGTCGAGGTAGAATACGAAAGACTTGTCAGAACTCCCGAGCCGACAATACGTCGACTGCTTGGGGAGATCGATCTCGATTGGCACCAGGATTGCTTAGCGTTTCACGAATCCCGCCGGCCGGTCGCCACCGCCAGTCTGCATCAGGTACGTCAGCCGATCTACCGCGGCTCGATCGGCAGGTGGCGACACTTCGAAGCCCATCTGCTACCCTTGCTCGAAGCACTCGAAGGAACCGGCCGGCAATGAACCGTGGGCACAACCGCTTGCTCCGGCCCGTCGCCGTCTGCGCGCTGGTTTTCACAACGCTACTTTGCGGATGTGTGACGAAGCCGGGCAACCCTGGCAACGTGCCGCCCCAGAAGCGCGACCCGCTGGCGCCCGCCAACCGAGAGGTGTACCGTTTCAATAATCTGGTGGATTCGGCCGTGCTCAAACCTGCGGCCAAGGGTTATGTGAAGATCACTCCGAAACCGGTGCAAACCGGCATCGGCAATTTCTTCAGCAATCTCGGCCTGCCGGTCACCGTCATCAACGATCTGCTGCAGCTCAAGCCGCTGGATGCGGTGCGCGATACCGGACGCTTTTTCGCCAACTCGACGGTGGGTTTCGCGGGTTTCTTCGATCCCGCCTCGGACTGGGGCATGCCGCCGCACAGCGAGGACTTCGGCATCACGCTTGCGCGCTGGGGCGTGCCGAGCGGGCCGTACCTGCAAATCCCGCTGCTCGGGCCGAGCGATGTCCGCGACGCTTTCGGCCTCTACGTGGATCACTTCGGCTCGGCCTTCTTCTGGACCGGCTGGAAACCACGGACGCGCAACCTTATCTACGCCATCGGTGCAATTCAGCTCCGCGCGCAATTCCTGAATCTCGATCAATTGCTGGAGCAGGCCTACGATCCCTACGCCTTCATGCGCAACGCCTACTTCCAGAACCGCGACGAAACCGTCCGCAAGAACCTGCCGAACTACAACCCCAACCAGTTACCGAACTACGAACAAATGATCGGTCCGAACCAGAACGGCGGCGGCTCAAACTGAAACCGTCGGCTTTATTCATGCCCCGCAGAAAACGCAAAAATGTAGATTCGTTACCTAAGCTTGCGCTCTTCGATGACCTTTCTCTGCGCAACTCTGCACTCTCCGCGGAAAGTCTGCGTATCTGCCGGGACTCATGTCAAGCCTCTTCAGCGGCGGCGAGCGCCGGCGCGATAATGCCCTCGGCTTCGCAGATCCGTGCAAGCGACAGCAGAGCCGCGGGCGGGTGGCTGATGGAAAGCGCCCGGCCTTCGTGCCGCGCCCAACGCAACCACTCGATGACTAGTCCGAGTCCGGCAGTGTTGATGCGGGTGACACCGGCGAAATCGAGTGCGATGTGCTCGCAATCGGTGAAAAGCTCGCGGCTTTCTTCCAGCAGCTTCATGACCGTGGCGAAAACCACTTCGCCTTCGATTTGAAAATGGCCCTCGCCTTCGGGGATCAGTCGGGCCGTGAATTCGCGGCCGATTCTCACGCGGTGCCCGCCGCCGCCGCTTTCATCGCCGTCAGAGTTTTGGGCGCCTTGGCGGTCTGCAAGCGCTTGATCAGGGCGTCCAGACTGGTGCGCTGAATTTCGCTCTGGAACTCATTCTGGTAGGTCTGCACATAAGACACCCCGGCGATGATCACATCGAAGGCCATCCACCCGCCGGGCGTTTTCCTCAGTGCGTAGTCCACCTCGATCGGTTGGTGATCGGGCGACTTCACTTGGCTGCGAACCTTCACGTACTGCTGCGAGGCGTCGCCGCGAAACGGTAGCACCGTGACCGTCGCGCCGTTGAAGTTCTGGATGCCTTTGGCATACGTCGTGGTCAGATAATGCAGGAAGACCTTTTCGAATTCCTGGCGCTGCACCGGCGTGGCCGTGCGCCAGTAACGCCCGAGGATAAGCTGGCAGGTAAAGTCGAAATCGAAATGCGGCAGCA
This sequence comes from Gammaproteobacteria bacterium, assembly GCA_050739575.1. Lineage (GTDB taxonomy): Bacteria > Pseudomonadota > Gammaproteobacteria > JAKDMP01 > JAKDMP01 > JBOIBN01. The sequence goes on along the minus strand of JBOIBN010000003.1, from coordinate 25,232 downwards.
GGTATTGGTTGACCAATTGCGCCGCCAGAGCAGGGTCCGTTTTGAGTTTGGCCGCGTTCTTGTTGAGCGCATTGATGACCTGCGTCGAAGCCCCCTTGACGACCGCTGCGGGATCGCTCGACTGTGAATCAGCCGCCCGTGCCGCGGTCGCGAGGCCGAGTGCGAGGATCGAAATTGCAAAAAGTTTATTTACCGCCATTGGGTTTACCTCCTGAGGATGCATTGTTGAACATGAACTGACTGATCAGATTTTCCAGCACAATGGCCGACTGGGTGAAATGGATGGTGTCGCCATTCTTGAGCGATTGGAGCGATCCCCCGGGCGTGATCCCGATGTACTGATCACCGAGCAAGCCCCTGGTCTGGATGGCTGCGCTCGAATCGGTGGGAATCTCGTTGTAGGTCTTCTGGATGCGCATCGTCACAACCGCCTGCAGCGACTTGGGATCGAGCGTAATATCGCTTACGCGGCCGATTTGAACGCCGGCAATCGTGATGGGCGCCGCCACCTTGAGGCCGCCGATATCGGTGAACTCCGCGCGTACTGCGTAGGACGCACCCTGATTCAGCGAACGCAGATTGGTCGTCTGGGTCGCGAGAAAAAACACCGCCGCAATGCCGAGCAGCACGAACAGTCCGGTGCCCAGCTCTAGGCCAAAACTACGCCGCATCGTCAAGCTCCTTGATACATGAAGGCCGTGAGCACGAAATCGAGCGCCAGCACGGCCAGGGAGGAAATGACCACGGTGCGCGTGGTCGCCCGCGCCACGCCATCCGCGGTGGAACGGGCCGTAAAGCCCTCGTAAACGGCAATCAGATTGACCGCGAGACCAAATATAACGCTCTTGATGATGCCGTTTATGAAATCACCAAAAAATTTCACGTTCGAATGCATCTGACCCCAGAATACACTCGGATCCATCTGCATCATGTTCACGGCGACCAGCCAGGCGCCGAAAATGCCGATCACGTTGAACGCAAGCGTCAGGAGCGGCACCGCAATCACGCCGCCCACGAAACGCGGTGCCACGACGCGCCGAACCGGATCCACCGCCATCATCTCCATGGCCGAAAGCTGATCGGTCGCACGCATGAGCCCAATCTCGCTCGCGAGCGCCGTCCCCGCCCGCCCCGCGTAGAGTAGCGCGGCCATGACCGGGCCGAGTTCGCGCAGCAGCGTGATCGCGACGATAGGCCCGAGCGCCGAAGTCGCGCCGAAGAGTCCGAGCACGCCATAGAGTTGCAATGCGATTACCAGCCCGACGAAAAGTCCCGCAAAGCCGACCAGGGCGAGCGTGCGGTTGCCGAGCGAATAGACCTGCTCGATGACCAGCAGCGGGCGAGCGAGTGCGCGCGGAAAAAGCGACATCACGCGCAGGAAGAAAATCCAGGCCGCGCCGAAGGTCGCGAGTGAGGTGCGGACGCGACGGGTAAGTTCGACCGGCACGGTGGGCATTGTGGGCATTACTTGGCCTCATCCAGTAGCGCACCAACATAGTCGGGGCTGGGCAGGTGAAATGGAACCGGCCCCTCAGCGAGCCCGCTCATGAACTGTCGAACCCAGCTCGAGCGGCTTTCTTTGAGCGCCTCCGGCGTGCCGCGTGCGACCACCTTGCCATTGGCGATCAGGTAGGAGAAGTCGGCGATTTCTTCGACCACGCCGACGTCGTGCGAAACCACCACGCTCGTCAAACCCAAGGTTTCGTTGAGCCGCCGGATCAGACGCACGATGGCCCCGAGCGAGATCGGATCGAGTCCGGTGAAGGGCTCGTCGTAAAAAATGAATTCCGGATCCATGACAATCGCCCGCGCAAGCGCAACGCGCCGCGCCATGCCGCCGGAAAGCTCTCCCGGCGCCTGCTCCGCCGCACCGCGTAGCCCGACCGCTTGGAGCGTCATCAGTACCAAGGTGCGGATCAGCGATTCGGACAGATTCGTATGTTCGCGCAGCGGGAAGGCTACGTTTTCGAATACCGTGATATCGGTGAGGAGTGCACCCTGTTGGAAAAGCATGCCCATGCGCATGCGCAACGCATACAGGCCGTCCTCATGCATCGACTGGACGGGAATACCGTCGACACGGATGTCACCCGAGGTGGGATGGAGCTGACCGGTAATGAGCCGGAGCAGCGTGGTCTTGCCGGTGCCGCTCGGTCCCATGATGGCCGTGATCTTGCCGCGCGGAATGTCTATGTCCACGTGATCGAATACGGCCCGGTTGCCGCGCTCGAATACCAGCTTGCGGATGCGGATCGCCGGATCCGTCGTATCCGTCGCGCCGCCGTTCTCGTTCATCGACGCATTTCCGCGCCTGGGCACAGACATTCCCGCCGGCAAGCGAAACGAAGCGGAGCAGCTTTCAAGCGGCCCGTTCCATGTCTGGTGTGTATTCGCCCAGGCGCGCGAGATGGTTGAGGCGCGCGCGCCGGGCGAAGGCCTTGGCCGCAGCGGGCGCATTCTTCCCTTCGCCCCGCCAGATATCGAGCACGGGATTCTGCAAGGCGCGGGCATAGGAAAAGGTCAGTGGCCAGGGCAGCGGCCCGAGGCGGTTCATGGCGTCCAGATGCGCCGTCGCCTGCTCCGGTGTCTGCCCGCCGGAGAGAAAGGCGATCCCGCTCACGGCGGCCGGAACGTGCCGACGGAGCGTGCGCAGCGTCGCCTCGGCGACCTCCTCGACCGAACTCTGCGTGGCGCATTGCTTGCCGGAAATCACCATGCTCGGCTTAAGTACCATGCCTTCGAGGAACACGCCCTGACCATCGAGTTCGGCAAATACGCGGGCGAGCGTACAGTTCGTAGCCTCCTCGCATTCGGCCAACGTGTGATCGCCGTCGATCAGCACTTCCGGTTCGACGATCGGCACGATGCCGGCTTCCTGCGCGAGCGCCGCGTAACGCGCGAGCGCATGCGCATTGGCATCGAGGCAAGCATCCGTCGGGATACCGGCGCCGATCGTGATGACTGCGCGCCACTTGCTGAAGCGTGCGCCGAGCTTGTAGTACTCGACGTAGCGCTCACGCAGCCTGTCGAGCCCCTCGGTGACCTTCTCGTCAGGATGCCCCGCAAGCGGCTTGGCGCCCTTGTCCACCTTGATACCGGGCAGGATGCCGCGCGTGGCGAGCAGTTTCGGAAACGGCTCGCCGCCGGAAGCGCTTTGGCGGATCGTTTCGTCGTAGAGGATCACACCGCTGATGTAGTTCTCGATATCCGGCGCCGTGATCAGCAACTCGCGGTAGGCCCGGCGGGTCGCCTCGCTGGATTCCACGCCGACCGCCTTCAGGCGCTTTTCGATGGTGCCCGAACTCTCGTCGGCCGCAAGTATGCCCTTGCCGGGCGCGACCATCTTGCGCGCGGTTTCGATCAGACTGTCGCGATTCATGTCTTGGTTCTCCTGGACTCCGCGGGAGTCGATTTGCGGAGGGGTAAAGAATATCAAACCCTCGCCGTAACGGCCTGTTACCCGGACGGAGACGGGCCAGCCGAACCATCGCGAGTGCCTCGTCAGCGAGAATCCATGACGGCACCGGCAGGGCAGCAAACCCGCGGCCACGCGGGTTATCACGCTTTGCGCCGTTTCCAGATCGGCCTCCTGAAGAGGCGCGGGATGGATTTCGCCCTTTCCAGACCCGGGCGAGCGCGCCGAATCAGCGCGGTCCCGCCTTCGGAATGAGCCTGAGCGGACCGGACTGCTTGGCGAAGTACGCGGCGAGTTCCTTCATCTGCTCCAGCGAGAGCGAAGAGGCTATGCCGTTCATGATGGCGTTCTTGCGTTCACCCGACTTGTATTCCTTCAGGGCCTGCAACAGGTAGTCTTGGTATTGACCGGCGAGGGAGGGAAACTCCGGGTTGGTGCTGACGCCGCGCGCGCCGTGGCAGGCGGCGCAGCTTGCCGCAGCAACCGGTGCGGAAGAGAAGGTGTTGGCACTCGCTATGGAACCGGGAGAGGCGGGTTTGTAAGGCGATCGAACCTGAGTGACATCCGGCGCGACGCTCGAAATATAGGCGGCGATGTCGCGGATCTGCCGGTCCGTAAGCGAAGCTGCCTGTGCCTGCATGGTCGGGAAGTGGCGATGACCCTTGGCATATTCGCCGAGAGCGGCAATGATGTAAGCCGCATGCTGGCCGGCGATCAGCGGCACACGCTCGGTCGGGTAGGCCACGGTGTATTCCTCGACGCCGTGACAGAAAGCGCAGGTCGTGACGAGAATTTTTCCGCGCGCAACCGCAGCGGTAGCGGCGGCGGGAGCGGCGATGCTGTTCGCGGACGGGGCACCGGCGGCGACGGCGCAGGTGGTCGTCGCGGCGAACAGGATTGCGGTCGATATGCTCGCATGGCGCATCATGATTCCTTCTCCCCCAAAACCGCGAATCAAGTTGCAATTTTACCGGATACGCACGCGCAGCGCCGCTGTGGGCACTTTCGGACCTGTACACAGTCTGTTAGATTAGCTTCAAGAACGTTGCGTCCTTTGCCGGCGCCGCGCAGAAATGACGCAGACTTCCGCTCTCATCCGCTTCGTCGTTTCGGCGCTGGTCGCCGCCGCCTTCATCCTGTGCGGCGGCGCTTGGCTGGTCCATCACTTCATCGGACACGAACCCTCGCAGACGGTGGGCCTGAAGGTCATTCGGGGGATCGAACTCATCAGCCGCGTGCCCGGCAGCGGCACGCGCGCCGCTGCGAAGGAGACGCCGACACTGACCGGTTTCGTGCAGGTCGGCTTCACAGTCGGCACCGACGGGCGCGCCCACGACATTCATGTTATCCGCTCAGTACCGTCGGGTCAGTACGAGGAAGCCGCGCGCGAGATCATCGCCTCGCGCCGCTACAAGCCCGCGCCGATCGGCAAGACCGGCGCACGCGAACAAACTGAGGTCGTGAACTTCCAAGTCCCGGCTTCCGTGCTGGCGCAGGCGGCCTCCGCGAGCGCTCCCGCCGGGGGCGGCGGCTAAGGCGGCGACCGCGCTCTGCAGCCACGACGAGCGCTTCAGGCCTTCCCGAGCAGCGGCAGATAGAGGCTATAACGGCCCGTCACGATTGCCGATTCCAGTACGTGACCGGCGATCGCGGCCTCGACATCGGCTCCCGTGAAGTCTCCCTCGACCGGGCAGCGCTCGAGATCCGTCGCATACAAGACGAAGTGGTAGTGGTGCATCCGCTCATCGTTCCATGGCGGGCAGGGTCCGTCATAACCGTAGTACTTGCCGGTCATCTGCGGGTCGCCCTGCAGGAACCCAGTGAAGTCGTTGAGACCCTGACGCGCGCCAGCCGGCACCTTGGACGGATGTTTCCCGCGCGGGGTAACCTCGTCGGAGACGTCCGCCTCGGGAATCAACTCGGCTCCCGGAGCAATATCCACCATGACCCAGTGGTAGAAGCGCATACGCGGAAAATCGCGCGGGATGGTCCGATCTTCTCGATTGACGTCGTCCGCGCGCGCCGGCACGTCGTCGTCGTAGCAGAGCAGCACCAGAGTGCGGGTGCCGGCCGGCTCCTGGGACCAGTGGATAGCGGGGTTGTGATTGTCTCCCAGACGCACATGCTCCTCGGCATCTTGCACGCCGAAGGCAAAACGCGCGGCAATCCAGCCGCCGTTGTCCAGATCCTCGATTACGAGCTTCATCGGCCAAACTCCCCGCCAACCCAAAACATCATAGCAATCCGAGGGCGACTCGATTCCAATATCCGTGCTGCACGTTCGAAGGATGTACGTTGACATCGCCCACGTCAATGGAACTCCGTGCCGCCCCGCGTTTAGCTCCGCGCAACCAAGCCGCCGCTAAAGGCTTTTCCCCCGGCACAGCCCACACATATACCGGCTCTTAACGGAAACTCTGGTCGATTCGTCCGTGAATTTCTCAGGTGCGACGAGTCCGGCACATGTCCGGACTCGCCTTACCCAGAGATCTTATTACGCAGCCGACCACAAAATTCGGCGTTGCGCTACTGCTAAGGGGACGAGGTCCGCTGGAGAATCTGCACCCGATCTCCGACCCGGAAAGCCGGCTGCTGGGCCTGATCCAGGGTCTCCATCGCCCCAGTGTCCAGACGGATGCTTACCCGGTAATCGCTCGGCGCAATCGCCTGGATTGAGGTAATTACCCCGCAACTGGCACAAGGGGCAGTCGTGGGCGCGGCGGTCAATGCGAGAGCCGGCGCCGGTGGTGGAGCGGACTGCACTACGCAAGCGGTCAACAAGCTCATCGATCCGATTGCGACGCCGCCCAACAGTCTTTTGCCGTAATTTGCGATGTCCATTATGTCCTCCTTGTCCTCCCTTTAAACCCCCGGGAGAGCGTTGCCTTTTGAATGCGGACGGCTTCGGCATTCCTTGCCGATTGGTCTTTATAAACCAGTGCCTGCATGTCGGCCGCGCACAGGTCGCCTACCCGTTTTGCATATTACACCCGTTGATTCCGACAGTTCCTCGCTGCCTTTATGCCCCTATCGTCTGGCATGCCGTAAATGACGCGTCCGTTAAAATGTAGCCCACCAGGTTTGCAAAAGGGCAAATGACCCGCACGGCCAGCGAACGCCAGAAATTCTTAATTCCCGGCCCCGCAGGTCGACTCGAAGCGATGCTTGAATGTCCGCGCGACACCGCCCCGCGTGCAAATGCCGTGGTCTGTCACCCGCACCCGTTGTATCAGGGGACATTGAACAACAAGGTGGCGTTCACGCTCGCACGCGCCGCCGTTGAAGCCGGCGCCGCGGCGCTGCGCTTCAATTTCCGCGGCGTAGGCGCAAGCGAAGGCACTTGGGACGGAGGACACGGCGAAGCGGAGGATCTGCGGGCGGCGGAACAATGGCTTGCAAACCGCTTTCCCGGACTGCAGCGCTGGCGGCTCGGGTTTTCTTTCGGCGCGGCGATGGTCATCAAGGTAAGTCTCGCCGAGCCCTGCGCGATTCTGGTGACCGTCGCACCGCCCGTGAAAAACTTCGGTGATTACGGTCTACCCGGGGGCGCGCCGCGCGCCGCATGCTGGCTGCTGGTTCAGGGCGATGCCGACGAAGTCGTCAATCCGCAGACGGTGTTCGAATGGGCGCGCGGACTCGAACCGGTGCCCGAGTTGCAGGTGATCGCAGGCGCCGGGCATTTTTTTCACGGCCGGTTGAGGGAACTGCGCGAGCGTGTGCTCGCAGTGCTCGTGCCGGGCCGGACCACCGAGGAGAAAGAAAACTGATGGAAGCGGTATTGCGAGCGCGGCTGCGCCGGTGGTTTACGGCATCCGAATCAAGCGACGCGCAACTGGAAGGCACGGAACTCGCGCTTGCCGCGTTACTGGTCGAGATGATGCGCGCCGATTACCGGAGCGATCCCGGCGAACGCGAAATGGCACAGAGGATGCTCGCACGCCGTTTCGGTCTTGATGCCGAAACGGCGAAGCGTCTCCTCGCCCAAGGCGAGCGCGCGGCAGATCGCGCGGTATCGCTCTTCGAACACACTCGTGCCCTCGACGTCGGGCTCGACGAGCAGGAAAAGTTCGCGGTGATCGAGGCCCTGTGGGAGGTTGCCTTCGCCGATGGCAGCCTGGACGGCAACGAGGATTATCTGGCGCACAAGGTGGGCGATCTGCTGCACGTGCGTCACTCCGATCTCATACGCATCAAGGTGGCGGTGCGACAACACCTCGACAAGGCGGACTGAAAGGTGCCGCCGGCGCAGGACCGGCGGCACCCGGGCTTGCGCTTAAGCCTCGAGAGGCTTAAACCATCTCCTTCAGTTTCTTGAGCGCAGTCACACGCACCGTGTGCCGCGCCGGTTTCGCCTTGATCATGATCGTCTCGCCGGTAAAGGGGTTCCGGCCCTCGCGAGCCTTGGTCGCGGCCTTTTTCGCCAAGCGAATCTTGAGCAGGCCGGCAAGATTGAATACGCCGGGGCCCTTGCGTCCCAACTCACGCTTGATGAGCTTCTCGAGCGACTCGAGAACGCCGGAAGCCTGGGCACGGGTGAGATCGTTGTGTTCCGCGACATAGCGTACGATCTCGGACTTGGTGAGCGGCTTGGCCGCAGAAGCAGCCCCAGCCTTGTTTGTCTTCGCCATAAATAATAACTCCTGATTCAGTAGGCCAAGTTAAGGTAAAAGCGAAACAAACAATAGCACAGAATACGGCTTTTTGCAGTCTTTTATCGGTTCTACCGACGTCGGGCCGGTTCAGGAAAGAAAGCCGGGAAGCCCGAGGAAAATCGAGACCGCCTCCAGCACGATGATGACGATCAGTGCCGAGAGATCGAACATGCCAAGCGGCGGCACAATCCGGCGCACGGGCGCGAGCAGCGGTTCATTCAGGCGCCACAGCACCACGGCGATCGGATTGTAGCGCCGGGGATTGAACCAGCTCATGATCGCCTGCACCAGAATCGAAACGATATAAAGGTTGATCAGCACCGCGAGGAGCTTCATGCCCGCATAACGGCCGATCAGGCTGCCCGCGGATCCGAGTCCAAGCAGCGAGAGCACGAGCCAGGCATTCAGCACCGCACAGACGACGGCGAGCGTGAGCGAGGCCATGTCCCAGCCCGCGAGGCCGGGAATCAGCCGCCGCAACGGCCGCACCGGCGGATCGGTGATTCGCACGACGAATTGCACGAGCGGGTTGTAGTAATCCGCTCCCAGCTTCTGCAGCAGGATGCGCAGATACAGGGCGGCAATGTAAAGGGTGAACGCCACGTTGATTATGAAAATGAGCGCGCGTACGCCGTTGTCCGCCATTGTCCCCATGCCCCTAACCGCCGCCGAGTTCGCGCGCCCGCTGTGCGGCGCACAACACCGCGCGTTGCACCAATCCTGCGAAATCACCGCGGTCAAATTCCCCGAGCGCAGCGGCTGTGGTGCCGCCGGGCGAAGTCACCCGCTTGCGCAGCGCAGCTGGCGTCTCGCCGCTCGTGGCGAGAAGCGCCATCGCACCGGCGCCTGTGGCGCTCGCAAGCGTAAGTGCAGTCTCGCGCCTGAGTCCCGCCGCCACTCCCGCTTCGGCCAAGGTCTCGACCAACAAAAAGAAATACGCGGGTCCGCTGCCCGAGACCGCCGTCACCGCATCGAGCAGCGTCTCCTCGTCCACCTCGACCGTCATGCCCACGGCTTCCAATACCTCGCGTACAAGTGCCCGCCCGGCAGCGTCCACCCGCGCATTGGCAAAAAAGGCACTCGCCCCGCGGCCGACGAGCGCCGCCATGTTCGGCATCGCCCGCACGGCAGCGAGTTCAGCTCCGACGGCGGACTCGATGGCGGCAAGACGCAAACCCGCCGCGATGGAAAGCAGCAGCGGACGTTCGCGCCGCAATACTTCGGCCACCTCGGCAAGCGCCTGCGCCGCCGCTTGCGGCTTGACCGCGAGTACGACCAGTTGCGCGCCGGTCACGGCCATCGCATTGTCAGCCGTGATCGCGGCCGGCGCGAAACGTGCGAGACGATCGCGCTGCATGGGGTCGGGGTCGGCGATGGCGAGCGCCGGTGCCGGCCAGCCCGCGGCGATCAGTCCGCCCGCGAGACTCTGCGCCATGTTGCCGCCGCCGATAAAGGCAACTCGGCCGCCGTACGTCACCCGACCACCCGTGTATTTTGCCGCCAAGCCGACATTCTATAGGCACCGGATCGAGGGCTCGCTACCGCGCCGGGAGCCTAAGGCTTGCACATAAGCGGCCAACACGTTATAAGATGCGCAAAGATCAAGGGGGGGCGCGACGAATGGCACTGGACGTTTCCCAGCTTCTGGCCTTCGGCAAGAGGCACAACGCCTCGGATCTGCACCTGTCGACGGGGGTGCCGCCCATGATCCGGGTGGATGGGGACATGCGCCGCATCAATGAGCCGGTACTCGAGCACAAGGATGTGCACGACATGCTCTACGACATCATGAGCGACCGGCAACGCAAGAACTATGAAGAATTCCTGGAGACCGACTTTTCCTTCGAGATCCCGGGCCTCGCCCGCTTCCGGGTGAATGCGTTCAATCAGAAAAACGGCCCCGGCGCGGTATTCCGGACCATCCCCCAGGGCGTGGTGACGCTCGAGGACGTCGGAGCACCGCCGGTGTTCCGGGATATCGCGATGCAGCCGCGCGGCATCGTGCTGGTGACCGGACCGACCGGCTCCGGCAAGACCACGACACTCGCCGCGATGGTGAACTTCGTCAACGAAAACTGGAACGCGCACATCGTGACGATCGAGGATCCGATCGAGTTCGTGCACGAATCCAAGAAGTGCCTGATCAACCAGCGCGAGGTGCACCGCGACACGCTCGGTTTTGCCGAGGCCCTGCGCAGCGCACTGCGCGAGGACCCGGACGTGATCCTGGTCGGCGAGATGCGCGATCTCGAAACCATCCGCCTCGCTTTGACCGCGGCCGAAACCGGCCATCTCGTGTTCGCCACCCTGCATACGAGCTCGGCCGCCAAGACCATTGACCGGGTGGTAGACGTCTTCCCCGCCGGCGAGAAGGAGATGGTGCGCGGCATGCTCTCGGAGTCGCTGCGTGCGGTGATCGCACAGACCCTGATGAAGAAGAACGGCGGCGGACGCATTGCCGCATGGGAAATCATGATCGGTACGCCGGCGGTGCGCAACCTCATCCGCGAAGGCAAGGTTCCCCAGCTCTACTCGACGATCCAGACCGGACAGGGCGTCGGCATGCAGACCCTGGATCAGTCCCTCAAGGAACTGCTGCGCCACGGCCTTATCAACCGCGAAGACGCGCGTCTCAAGGCCCAGAACAAGGACAACTTCCTGTGACCGCGGCCCAGGGCCCGGGAGCGCCGATGGAACTCGAACAGGCCGCAGGGTTCATGCAGGATTTGCTGCGCTCCATGCTTACCCACGGCGCCTCGGATCTCATCATCACCGCCGGGTTTCCGCCGGCGATCCGGGTGGACGGTCAGGTGCGACCCCTTACCGAAAGCCCGCTTAGCGGCGAACAGAGCGCAGTCCTCGTGCGCGCAATCATGAACGACCGGCAAAATCGCGAGTTCGACGCCACCAAGGAATGCAACTTCGCGATCAGCCCGGAGGGGATCGGCCGGTTCCGGGTGAGCGCCTTCGTGCAGCGCGGACGCCAGGGTGCGGTGCTGCGCACCATCAGCCCTACGATCCCGACCGTCGAAGAACTCAACCTGCCGCCGGCGCTGAAGGACATCGCGCTGACCCCACGCGGCCTCGTGATCGTGGTCGGCGCGACCGGAGCCGGCAAGACGGCCACGCTCGCCGCCTTGATCGGCCATCGCAATCGCAATTCGCACGGCCACATCGTGACCATCGAGGATCCGATCGAATACGTGCACGAACACGCGGGTTGCGTCGTGACCCAGCGCGAAGTCGGCGTGGATACGACCGAATGGCACACCGCGCTCAAGAACGTGCTGCGCCAGGCGCCTGACGTCGTCCAGATCGGCGAGATCCGCGACCGCGAAACCATGGAGCAGGCGGTGATTTTCGCCGAAACCGGCCACTTGTGCCTCGCCACGCTGCACGCCACCAACGCCAATCAGGCGCTCGACCGCATCATCAATCTCTACACGCAAGAGCGGCGCCAACAGTTGCTGATGGACCTTTCGTTCAATCTGAAGGCAGTCATATCCCAGCGGCTGATGCGCAAGGCGGGCGGCGAGGGCCGCCTGCCCGCCGTCGAGGTACTTATCAATACACCGCTCGTCGCCGACATGATCTTCAAGGGCGACGTGGCGGGGCTGAAGGAAGTCATGGCGAAGTCCCCGCGCGCCGGGATGCAGACCTTCGATCAATCCATTTTCAATCTCTACGAATCCGGCGCCGTGGTCTACGAAGAGGCCATACGCAATGCCGATTCCCAGAACGAACTCCGGCTGCGCATCAAGCTCGAGAGCAAACGCGAGGATCACCGCTTCGACGAGGGACTGGACAGCATGACGCTCGATGACGCCGACCATGGCCGGCGCCTCAGCTGACAGGCGGGAAGTGGGGGTGCAGCGGGCGCCGCTGGTTGCGCGCCGCCTGTGGGCAGCCTGCGTCCGTCACCTCCGCGGGAGTCACACATGCAATTGAAACCGTATCTCCAGCTCATGCGCGAGCGCTCGGCCTCAGATCTTTACTTGACGGCGAATGCACGCCTCAAACTCCGGGTCGAGGGACAAATGCTCTCCGTCGGAGAGGAGACGCCCTCGGACCATGACATCGAAGTTGCCGCGACCGGCCTGATGAACGAAAACCAGCGGCAACGCTTTCGCGAACAACTACAAGTTGATTTCGGATTCGAAGATCCGGAGAACGGCCGCTTCCGTTTCAATGTTTTCCGCCAGCGCGGCATGACGTCGCTCACGATCCGCTATATCCCGGCGGAAATCCCTGCGCTGGAGACGCTGAACCTGCCTCCGATTCTGGGCGAACTTGCGATGTCGCCGCGCGGTCTGATACTCATGGTCGGCGCGAGCGGCGCCGGCAAATCCACCACGCTCGCCGCGATGCTCGACAAGCGCAACCGCGAACGCGCCGATCACATCATCACGATCGAAGATCCGATCGAATTTACCCACGCGCATCGGCGTTCGATCGTCAACCAGCGCGAGCTGTTCACCGATACGCCTTCCTATCCTCTCGCCCTGCGCAGCGCGCTGCGCGCCGCACCCGACGTGGTGATGGTGGGCGAAATTCACGATCGCGCGACGATGGGCGCCGTGATCACGCTTGCCAACACGGGACACTTCGGGCTTTCCACCCTGCACACGACGAATGCGGCGCAGACGCTGGACCGGATCCTGAGCATGTTCCCAGAACTCATGCAGCATGAGATTCTGCTCGACTTGAGCGCCAATCTGCGCGCGGTGATCTCGCAGCGTCTCCTCACCGGCTTGGACGGCAAATTGCTCCCCGCCGTCGAGGTGATGCTGAACACACCCTTCATTGCGGATCTCATCCGGGAGAGCCGCCTGCGCGAAATCAAGGCGGCCATGGAAGATTCGGGCGAGCCTGGGATGCAAAGTTTCGATCAGGCCCTTTTGGCTCTGTATCGCGAGGGCCGCATTTCACTCGACGAGGCCCTCGCCAACGCCGATTCACGCGCCAACCTCGAGGCGAAAATCCACTTCACCTGACGCCGGATCAAGCACCGAGGGAGCCGCGCAGCGATCTTTCCGCCTTATGCGGCGTCTTCCGCACGAGGCCTGTACACATAGTGCCGAAGCCGTTAACCGGGGTTCGGATCAAGAGTCGCTGAAGGCGCGGAATCGAGGACGCGAACGTAGAAGTCGAGTTCGGCGGCGAGCGTGCGGGCGATCGTTTCCGGGCGGCGAAAGCCATGGCGCTCGCCGGCAAAGGTTTCGTAGGCCACTGTCACGCCGCGCCCGGCGAGAGCACGTGCCATGCGTTCGCTCTGCGCTGGCGGCACGACCGGGTCGTTCAGCCCCTGAAAGAAAATTACCGGGCAGGTTATCTCTTCCATCCGTTCCAGCGGCGAACGTTCGAGATATAACGCGCGGGCAGCGGGCCAAGGGCCCACAAGCCGGTCACCGTAATGGGACTCGAAACGGTGCGTATGTTGCGCCAGTCGGGCAAGATCGGTTACGCCGTAGTAACTCGCGCCGGCGGCATACGGACTATCGCCGATGAGCGCGAGCAGCACGGTAAGTCCGCCAGCGCTGCCGCCAGCGATGACGAGGCTTCGAGGATCGGCCACGCCGGCGGCGACGAGTCCGCGGGCCGCAGCCCAGGCATCGGCGACGTCGACGACGCCCCAGTTGCCGTAGAGCGCCTCGCGATAGCTGCGGCCGTAGCCGCTGGAGCCGCGGTAGTTGAGTTCGAGCACGCCGAAGCCACGGCTGGTCCAGTAAAGTGTCTTCGACTCCAGCGCACTCGAAGCGGCCGAAGTGGGTCCGCCGTGACAACGCACGCGCACCGGCACCGCTCCGGCGACATGCATGCGCGGATGCGCGGGCGGGAAATAAAGTCCGTGCGTGATCGCGCCATCGGCGCTTGCAAAGTTGAGCGATTCGACCTTGCTCAGATAACCTGGATCGAGCGCAAAATCGAGGCTGCCCGCAAGGCGGCGGAATTCCGGTTCCGCGCCCGCCCGCGCCCACAGCGCGAGGGGCTCGGTGGCGCCGCCGCCGAGCACCGCAATGCCGGCGGACCCGGCCGCAACCCCGGCGATCTCGGTGAGCCCTGGCAGGATTCCCTTGAAATCGCCGCCGTCGCGCCGTCCCTCCAGACAACGCCACAGTCCATCGCCCACTTCGGCGAGGATGAGACCGCCAGCGGGCGTGAAGGCATACTGCCGCTGTGCAAACACAAAGGCCGGCCGTGCGCATTCGGCCGGAGCGCGGCGTACCGCCTCGAGACCGTTTTCGCTCACCCGATGAAGATTCCAGAATCCGCCTTCGCGGTCCGAAACGACGTATAAATCACCTTCGGGCGACCATTCCGGTTGCGCGAGCGATTCACCGGAACCGCCGGCCACAGGATGAATATCGATGACGTTGCCCCGCTCATTGATCCGCGCGTACATCAGACGCGTTACATCCCAGGGCATGTCCGGCGCGGACCATTCCAGCCAGGCAAGCGCAGCGCCGTTTGGCGCCGGGCGTGGCGCGGCGTAAAAGTCCGCGCCGGACGCGAGTACCGTAACCTCGCCGCCTTCTCCGATCGCAATCAAACGCTGGCATACCTGCCTGGGCGCATACCGATCCTCGGCCACGGCCAGAATGCGCCGCCGTGCGCTGTCCCAGGCGAGATCGCCGAGCGCGACGCCCTCGCGCCGGAAGACCGGCCCGCCCCCGTCCGCGGTAACGCGCCACAACGCCTGATCCTCATCGTTCACGAACCAGAGCGCAGCGGGCGCGACGGCATAGGCGCCGCCGCCGTATTCGTTCACTCGGCTACGCACGCTCAACGGCGCCGTCACCAAAGAGCGAGGAGTGGCGCAGGCGGCGGCCGCCATGACCGTGATCCGCCCGCCTTCGGCCGGCAGGCTCTGCAGCCAGTAGAACCGCTTCGAATCCACCCAGGGTTCGGCGAGCAGGCATGCTCCGGTCGCCACCGCTTGCGCCGACAATTCAGAGTCCCACAAGACGGGAGAGCGATTCATGCCGCGATCCAGAATTCGAAGGTCACGATGCCCAGCCGCTGCCCAAGCGGGCCGAAACCATGCTCGACGAAACGGACACGGTCGTCGGCGCAAATCAGGAGCAGGCTTGATGCACGCGTACCGTACTCCGCGCCCCGCACGAAGATCGCACCGGTGCTGTCGCGTCCGCGTTCTGGCTTGTCGTCTTCGAGGAGATGAAGCCAGCGACACACATCCGCCTCAGCGCCGTCCGCGCTCGAACCGTCGAGCGCGACAACCAGCCGCTCTACTTTGGGCAGCGGCTCGTCGAGTGCACCGTTCGCCATGCCGTAAACGCCAGGATCGAGCCGGCGGCAAGTCTCCCGATTGGAGACGAACACGAGTGTCGTCCGGTCGCCGAGCAGCAGGTTGAACCCCGCATAAGCTTCCGCCCGGGTCGCGATCGCATCCGCAGTCGCCTCGACGCTTGCCAAGCCACGAAGAAAATCCGCCGTTAGATCGCCGCGTGAAGATGCGTCCGGCGGTTTCGCGCCGGGACGATTGGTCACCGCCGCAAATCGTCCTGTACGCGTAATGCCGAGCCAAGTTCCGCCCGCTTCGACATCCCGCCCGGCGAGCACCTCGGGCGCATCCGTCCACCAGTGGGCGGACAAGGCCGGACGCGCATGGCGTTCGTCACGGTTTGCGAGCACCATCAGCGGATAGCGGGGATGGACCTGCCAGGCCCATGCGATGACACACATGGAACGTCGAAGATTTGGTGTGGTCACACACGGTAGCCGATAATAGGCCCGAGGCCAACACGGAGACCGCCATGCCCCGCCCCCTGAAACTGTTCGCTCTTGTACTCGCTGGATTTGCGAGCCCGGCGTTCGCCGCCGGCGTATTAGGTTCCGCCCAAGACAATACCTCGCCCGCTCTCGCCGCGAAACTCAACAAGCCGGTGCCTGCGAGCCTCATTACCACTCTCGAGCAAGCGAGCAAGGCGGGGCTCCGACTTTCCGTCGTACCCGAGCCGGTGGACCTCAAAGCCATAGACGGCCCCCGTCTCGGCACCGGCGACAAGGTTGGTTTGCTCTACATGGGCGCGGATTTCTGCCCCTACTGCGCGGGCCAGCGCTGGGCTCTGATACTGACGCTGGTGCGCTTCGGCAAGCTCGAAGGGGTTGACTACATGCTCTCCTCGTCGCAGGACGCCTATCCGAATACGCCGACATTCTCCTTCCTGCACGCGACATACACCAGCGATCATCTCGTCTTCCAGCCGGTAGAAACCGAGGACCGCAACGGCAAGGTGCTGATGAAGCCGACGGATGAGCAAAACAAAATTTACAGCACGTACGACGCCCCACCCTACACTCCAGTGTTCGGGTCCATCCCGTTCATCTATCTCGACGGACAATATGTCCTTAATCGCCCGATGCTGCTGCCGGGAGATCTCACGGGCAAGGACTGGGATACCGCTGCGAAAGCCTTCGCCGATCCACAAAGCGCATTGTTCCAGCAAGCGATGCCGCAGGTAAATGCCCTCACCGCGGCGATCTGCCGGCTCGACGGCGGCAACCCTGATGACGTCTGCTCGGCGCCAGGGGTGACGGCCGCCAATGGCGCGCTGCTCAAGCTTTCCCAAGGCGGTTCCTAGGGCTTCTGTTCCAGGCCAGCGCGGCCAGGCCGGCAATCACCACCAACGCGCCGGCGCCTTCCCAGGGCGTCGGCCGTTCGCCGAGTTGGAACCACGCCGCCACGATGCCGATCACCGGCACCGCGAGCGAAGCGAGACCCGAAAGACCCGCCGACAGGCGCGAAAGCACGAACAACCACAGAAACCAGGCGAGGCTGGTGGCGAGCACGATGTTGTAGGCGAGCACTAGATCGAAGCTCAAGGTCCAGTGAATCGGCGGCGAGGGCATCAGCACTGCCGCCACTGCGAGCGGCACGCCGCCGACGAGCGACTGCCACCCGTTAAGGTTTAGCAATTCCCAGATACCGTGTACGGGCGTCTTCTTCGCGATGACTACCGCCGCCGCCCAGCTTATTCCCGCGCCCACGGCATAGAGCGAACTCAGGTAGACCGGGCGCGCCGTCCAGGGCGCGAAAATCAGAACCACACCGATTAATCCTAGTCCGCCCGCAATCGCCCGCCCGGGCGTGATCTGTTCGCCGAGGAGCGGTGCCGCAAGCACCAGAACCCAGAACGGCATGGTGTAAGTCAGGATGGCCGCCTTGCCCGCACTGCCGGTGGCGAGCGCGAGGCTGGTGAGGGCGGCAAAGCCGGTGGTCTGGGTGAGTGCGAGGAGGACCATCCATCCCGGCGTGCGTACGCGCAGCGGTTTACGCAGAAGCGCGAGCAACAGCAGCAGAACGATTCCCCCTCCGATTCCGCGCAGGGCGGCAAAGGGAAACGGCGGCACATACTCGAGCGCGACCTTCATCGCGACCCAGTTGTAGCCCCAGATCAGGGCGAGCAGACCGAGCGCGGCAAAGGCGCCCGCGCGGCCGTGAAACGGGTTCATCGAGACGAAATCCTTACAGCCCGGGCTAGTGTCGCATGCGGACCATGCCTGCAGCGGTGGGCTAAACTATCAAATTGTCGCCTGTCATCCGAACCACGTGCAAGAATACTTGGATTTCGCCGCTCGACATTGGCAATTGGTGGCAGCACTTGTCGTAGTGCTGATACTGCTTATCGTCGATGAAATCTACCGCCGTGTAAAGGGCGTGCGCGAACTGACTCCTGCAGCTGCCGTCCTGCTCGTCAACCGCGGGGCACTGGTCGTAGACTGTCGCGCAAACGACGAATACCGCGGCGGACACATCGTCGGCGCCCGCAACTTTCCCCTTGGTGATCTCGCCAAGCAGGCGGAGGAACTCAAGCGCAAGCACGGAAAGCCCGTTCTCGCGGTCGGCGCGACCCCCCGCGACGCCGGCCGCGCCGCGAACGTACTGCGCCGTGCCGGTTTCGAGTCCGTGTTCGTGCTCAAGGGTGGCCTTGCAACTTGGCGCAAGGAAAATCTGCCGCTCGAACAGGCGAAGTAAGGAACCTCCGGTTAACGCAGAGCTTCCCGGTTTTTCGGCTCGAAAAAATCTCCCGAATGGCATGACATTTACAGTTTCCTAAATTTCAACACAGGTACCTAAAACCATGGCCGATACGCTCGAATCAATCGCCGGTGCGCCGCTCGCCTCGCCGGGCGCGGGACAATTCACCTTCGAACACATCTACTTGAAGGATTGCTCGTTCGAATCTCCGCTGTCGCCGGAGGTCTTCAACGAACAGATCGCCCCGCCGGATGCAAGCATCAACCTCCAGACTCAGGTCAATGGGTTTGCCAACCGCCCGGAAGCCCGCGAGGTGATACTGAGCATCAGCGTCGAGGCGCGCAGCGGAGAACGCAGCCTGTTCGTCTGCGAGGTGCATATGGCCGCGGTGGTCACGCTGGGCAACGTACCGGAAAGCGAACAGGGCCGGGTGCTCGGCGCGCGCGCCCCCGAGGCGCTATTCCCCTACGCACGCCAGGCCGTCTCCGATCTGGTGGTTCGCGGCGGTTTCCTGCCCGTCATGCTGCAACCGATCGACTTCGATGCGGTTTATCAGCAGCACGCAACGCAGCAGGGACGGCCGCTGGACGGCTAGTACCGTGCAATCCAGGATCGCCGTGCTCGGCGCCGGCGCCTGGGGCAGCGCGCTCGCCATCCAGATCTCCCGCAGCGGTCATGCCGTACGCCTGTGGGGACATCGGCGCGAACACATGGCGACGCTCGCGGCCGCGCGCGAAAATAATCGCTACCTGCCGGGCGCGCAATTTCCAGCCACACTGACACCCGAAAGCGATTTCGCGGCGGCACTCGATGGTGCCGATCAGGTGCTGGTCGCCGTGCCCAGCCACGCCTTTGCGGACACACTCGCCGCGCTCGCCCCGGTCTGCGCGGCGCCGGTCTTCTGGGCCACCAAGGGACTGGACCCGGCGAACGGCCGACCGCTGCACGAACGCGCGCAAACAATTCTCGGTCCCAAGCGCGGACTCGGCATCGTGTCCGGACCCAGCTTCGCCGCTGAAGTCGCCCGCGGACTGCCGACGGCGGTCACCGTAGCGGCCACCGACGCCGGGCTTGCGGAACGTTTCGCCGGTCTGCTGCACGGACCGACCTTTCGCGCCTACGTCAGCACCGATCTCGTCGGCGTCGAACTCGGCGGCGCAGCCAAAAACGTGATTGCAATTGCCGCCGGCATCAGCGACGGACTCGGCTTTGGCGCCAATGCTCGCGCCGGACTCATCACCCGTGGATTGGCCGAAATCATGCGCCTGGGCAAGGCGCTCGGCGCCCTCCCCCGCACACTCACCGGTCTTGCGGGGCTCGGCGATCTGGTGCTCACCGCGACCGACGATCAGTCACGCAATCGTCGCTTCGGACTCGCGCTCGGTCGCGGCGCAAGCGTAGCCGAAGCGCAAAGCTCCATCGACGCCGCCGTCGAAGGGATTCCCGCCGCGCGCGCGCTCACCAAGCTCGCGCGCGAACTCGAAGTCGAAATGCCAATCAGCGAAGAAGTGCGTGCCGTGCTCGACGGAATCCACACGCCGCGCGCGGCGGTGGAGACGCTGATGCGCCGCGCCATGAAAACCGAGCACTGACCTCTGCGAGCACTGTATATTTTTCGGATAGCGGATGTATTACATTAATTCGATTCTGAGCTGAGCTTGTCACCAATGTAAGTTTCCTCAATCAGACCGTTTTTAACGCTTTTACTGACAAAACATTTACGAACAGGATTTTTTAGCAATGTCGCGCTAAGCCAGTCGTTGATCGAACTACAAAAACCCGGCACATCTGCCACAACAACGATATGGGCTAACCCCTTCTTTATCGCAACTGTTGCCTCGCGAGTCTTTTGAGCCATCATTTCGATATTTTCCGGAGGAGCGACACTATCTGCGCTTCCTCCTAAATAAAGTACAGGAATGGGGATAGATGCGACTGAATCTATAGGGCGAGCCTCTTGTAAATTGATCCCGGCGATACGACCTGCTTGTTGTTCTGCCGACACCCACTTTGGAGAAGCGCTTCCGGGAGCCAATCCGCCAGCCACGCTATGAGCAAACCGCGGGATGACGCCCGAAGCTGTTTCCCAAGGTGCAATAGCAATCACACCATCTGGATGCCCTCGGTCTCCCGCCGCCATCAGCGCAACACCAGCACCATATGAAACGCCGAAGTAGATCCACGGATGGACCAAGATGTGTTGAGCTTCAAGTAACTCTACAAGACGACTTAGATCATCCCGATCCTTAATTCCCCACGTGAGGTAAGGAGAACTGGATGTACCCTGTCCACGCAAGTCCACCAAGACAACGCGCCAGCCACGGTCGGCGAAAAAGAGTGCCCAAGGCATTAGACTGGCTCGGTTCATATCAAAACCTGGCAACATGATTACGGTGCCGATTGGCATGTCTATCTTTACGGTTGCGAGCCAACCACTCAATCTTCCCGCGTAGGTTGCAAAAGGTTTGTTTTTGGCAAGCTGTTTGAAAGCTGAGGTCTCAGGCGGGGCTGGAAGTTTGGGGAAATTAAGATTAGTTTTAACCTGCGACTGATTTTCCTTATACCAAACCTTGATTTCCGGATCATAAAGAGCGGGCTCAATTATGGCCGCATTGATCGTTCCACCATCCGGTGCATGGACCGGCAATGAAAAGCGATGCGAATAAAACGGTTCAGCAACAATCTGCGTGGATTCTGTGAACCGTTGCTGTCGGCTTGGGCTGACTATTTGTCGTGCAATATAAGAGCTACTGACACACCCCGTTAAGATAAGAAAAATCAGGCCAACGGCCGTTAGGCCGTTGGCCCTGGGAATTAAAAAATGATTTACATGTTTAATCTGAAGCTCCCGGTCGCTTGGGTTGACAATTTACGGCTGGGGGTTTGCAGCGCGGCGGGTTTATTTCTTCCTGAAGTGTTGCCAAACCGTATGTAAGTCCCTGGTATTTGGCAGCAAAAGTTAGTGTGGCCGTTCCTTGTTCTATTGTGGGTTGGAACGCGATATCGTCCGCCTCGACGTGAACTGTGACATCCTCGTTACCGTATTGAGAGAATCCTTCCAACCACGTATGTACCAAAGTCGGGTCCTGAGCATATATAGAATTGTTGCTGATGTAATACGCGAATTGTGTCTCACCCAGTACTTCCGAAGTCGTTGTATCGGATACAGTAACCGTAAATGTTCCTGAGGTATTTTCAACGGTTCCATTTTGGGTGGTTAGGCCACCGATTGCTTGGGTTGTATCGAGTGATCCTAGAGTGTTAGCTGGGGGGTCGACATCTGTCCAACATCCTGCATACAGCCCTTGTTTTTGACTGACGCCCACTCCGCAGGTACAACCTACTAATGCCACGATTGGCAGCCCAGCTAAAAAAAGCACCCCCATCCTAATCCGTATCCGCTTCTTTGTGCCTCCGTCTCCTAAATTCATTGGCAGTAACATTTTGATCGACATAAAAACCTCCGCTCTCTTGAGCTATAGATATGCCGACCCACCAAATATGCGGCCGGCATTACGGTGGTCCCAGCGTTCTTATACCCCCCCCCTCAGAGAATTGTCAAGCCTCTGTATTAGGGTTGAGGGGGAGTCACGTTAATTCCCTTATCCAGCGTGGAAATCGAAGGCATTGCGCCATCATCGACTATGCGGTCAGGAATCGGCGGCAATCCATAGTGTTTTTATATTGAGGAATTCGCGCAATCCCGCTTCGGCGAGTTCGCGCCCGTAGCCAGAGTGTTTGACTCCGCCGAAGGGCAGGCGCGGATCGCTTTTCACCATGCCGTTGACGAAGGCCGAACCGCTCGCAAGCGCGCGCGCGAAGCGTTCGCCGCGGGCGAGATCGCATGTCCACACGCTGCCGCCGAGTCCGTAGGGCGTCGCATTGGCGAGCGCGAGCGCGTCGGCTTCGTCGTCAGCGCGGAGCACGGCCGCGACCGGTCCGAAGACTTCTTCTTCGGCGGCCGTCATGCCGCGGGTGACGTCGGCGAGCACGGTCGGGGCGTAAAAGAAACCGGCTCCGGCGACGGATTCGCCGCCCGTGAGTACGCGCGCGCCTGCCTTCGTGCTCGCCTGCACCTGTTCGGCGAGTGTCGTGCGGAGATCGTCGCGAGCGAGCGGACCGATGTCGTTCGCCTCGTCCGCCGGATCGCCGACCTCGAGGACTGCAACGCGCGCGCGGAAACGCTGGCAGAATTCGTCGTAGAGCGGCGCTTCGACGATGAAGCGCTTGGCCGCGATGCAACTCTGGCCGTTATTCTGGAAGCGCGCCGTGACGCCAACCTCGACGGCACGCTCGAGATCGGCGTCGGCGAGCACGACGAAGGGATCCGAGCCGCCGAGTTCGAGCACGCACTTCTTGAGATGCTCGCCCGCGGTCTTTGCCACCGCGCGCCCGGCGCGTTCGCTGCCGGTGAGCGTGACCGCGGCAATGCGCGAATCGGCGATCACGCGTGCGGCTTGGTCGTTGTCCAGCACCAACGTCTGGAAGACGCCGTCGGGAATGTCGGCTTCCTTTGCGAGCGCGGCGAAGGCGAGCCCGCAACCGGTGGTGTTCGGCGCATGCTTCAAGACGCCCGCGTTGCCGGCGGCGAGCGCCGGCGCGGCAAAGCGCGCAACCTGCCAGAACGGGAAGTTCCACGGCATGATCGCGAATACGACGCCGAGCGGCTGATAGACGATCGCGCTTTTACCCGCATCGGTTGCCACCGGCTCGTCGGCGAGAAGGCGCGGCGCATGCTCGCAGTAATAGCGGAAGGCGAGCGCGCATTTGGCGGCTTCGGCTCGCGCTTGCGCGATGGGTTTCCCCATTTCGCGCGTCATCAGGCGTGCGAGTTCGTCCTGCTTTTTCCCGAAGAGATCGGCGAAGCATGAAAGTTTCGCAAGTCGTTCGGAGAGCGGTCGCTCGGCCCAGTCCCACTGGGCCTTGACGGCGCGGGCGAGCGCTGCATCTGTTTCGGCCGGGGAGCTGAGTGCGTAACGCTCGATCGTTTCGCCACTCGCGGGATTAACGCTCGCGAAGGTTTCCATGGCGTCTTTTCCGCAGTGCGACGAACCCGGCGAGCACGGCGAGCACGGCGAGCAATGCGAGCGACCACGGCGCGAGGGCGCCGCCGCCACTGCTGCCGCCCTTGATCGTCACCTTGAAATAGGTACTCGCCACCAGTCCGCTGGGATCGCTGACCTGCACCGTGACCCTTGCACTCTGGCCGGAGGATTTGCCCGCCACCAGCGTCAGGTTGCAATTCATGCTGTCCGTGCCGCAGCCGGAACTGATGGTGGCCTTGGCCGGATTGACGACGCCGTTGTTGTTGCTGATTACGGTGACGGTGAGCGGCGTGGTGCCGGCAATCGTGAACGTGAGCGGACCGATGGTGGCGCCGCCGTCGGCACTCTGACTGTCAAAAGAGCTTACCGTAGGCGAAATGGCGAGCGACTGGGTGATCGGCCGTGAATAAGGCAGGTTCGGCGAGCCGTCGCCACTTCCGGCCGCGGCCTGCCACACGAAGGCCTGGAGACCCGAGTAGCCGGCGGGCGGCGTGTAGGCAAAGTCGCCCGTGGCGTTGAAGCTCAGTTGCCCGAGCGTCGGCGCAATCAGGTTCGAATAGGTCAGGCTGCGATTCTTGCCGTCGGTCGCGGTGACGGTACCCGATATCTGCTCGCCGACCGAACTGTTCGTGGTTGCGTACGCTGCGTATATCGGACCCGGTCCCACAAACTGTCCCGCGGTCACGGGTGCGGTGCCGAAACTGACTTGGGTAAGCGCCTGCCCCTGCGCGGTGGAGATGACTGCAACACCGCAGTTGGAGCAGTTCTGGACCGCGTAGAGGCGCGTGCCGTCGGGCGAAAGCGCCAATCCTCTGACCGGCTTATAGGTGCCGATCTGTCCCACGGTACCGGCGCCGGGAACATAGGTGTAAACGAGGTTGCCGGTACCGGCCCCCGTGTACACCAGGTTCAGGCGCGGGGAATAAGCCACCGAGGTCGTGCCGCCGCTTTCGGGGTGATCGGTCACCGCGCCGGAGTTGCGATCGTAGCTCGAAAAGCCCGTAGCCGTCGCGATCCACAAGGTCTGGCCCTGTGCATCGAACGCGAGCGCCTTGGGTGCGGCCGACAGACTGACGACGACCTTGACGGCGCTGAAGCCCGACTGCCAGGGCAATGTATAAAGCGTCACGGTCTTGTCGTTGGCGCCGATCGCAAGAAGATGTCCGTCGGGCGACAGGGCAAGCGCACGCACGCCCGATCCGGCGGCGTACTGCTTGGCGATCTTACCGGAATTGAGATCCACGGCTTCGGCCTGATTGTTCTGGGCGTCGGCGACATAAAGTGTCTTATTGTCGGGCGACAATGCAAGCCCGACCGGCTGGCCGCCGATGTCGAGTTCCTTGATCAGCGGATTCTGGTTCGGATCGCTTATCTTCGTTCCGTCGAACACGGCTATCTTGCCGCTCGCGGATTCGGAGACATAAATGCGCGTACCGTCCGAACTGATCGCAACCGCATCGGCACCGGACAGGTTCTGGATGGTACGGGCAATCGTATTCGTTCCCGTATTGATCGCGTTCATGGTGTTGGCGGTGGGATCGGTGACGTAGGCCAACGGCTGGGCGAACAGCGAGGGAGCAAAGGCACACAGGCTGAAAAGTACAAGCGGGCGCAGCAGGCGGGGCATGGTCGTCTCTTGCGGAATCTGCGCCCAGTATATCGCCGTGAAAACGTCAAATAAGGTGGGGCCGGTTAGATGCCAAAAACGTGCCAAACAACGGCGGGTTTCGGCAGCGAGTTACAGCCCCCGGGCCGCGGCAAGCGCTTGTGCGGCGCCCTCGAGACTGGCGCGGGCGCGACGGAAAGACCGGCCGAGCCGCAGCACGGCCGGCAAATCCTGCGGCCGCTTCAAAAGCCCCCGCACTACGCTCGAACCCGGACGAGGCTTGTCCGCGGCCGCAAGCACCACGGACGCGAGCGCAAGATCGGCCGGATCTGCGAGCGCCCGCACGACGGCGAATTCCATGCCCTCGTGTGCCGCCGCGACCGCGGCAACGGCGGCGGCTTCCATGTCCACCATCAGAGCGCCGGTGCGCGCCGCAAGCGCTGTCTTTTCCGCGGCGTTTGCGAGCGGCTCGGCGACACTCGCGAGCGCACCGCCGCCGACAAATGGGAACCCG
>JBOIBN010000002.1:0-79370 GCA_050739575.1 Gammaproteobacteria bacterium | reverse complement strand
GACGATGCCGGGAAAGACGGCGCAGGCGAGCGAGAGTGCAAGGTAGAGCAGAAGGCCGAGCCAGATCGGCGCGCCGCCCACCACCGAAACTGCGGTGTAAATCCAGTAGATGCCGGCGAGAAACTCGACGAGTCCATAGAGCAGCCCGCGCAGGAAGGCACGGCGCGGCGATACGCCGATCCACAATGCGGCAAGGATGGCGGGACAAAGGATCGCCAGCGGCCAGATTCCAAAGGGAGCGAAGGCCAGCACACTCGCGCCCCCGACGATGGCCGCTGCGATTTCACCATACCAGCCCGCGGGCGACAGCCGCGGGCGAGCGGCGTGCCGCTCCGCGACGGTGTCGATCATGCCGGCCCGGGCGCCGGCTGCGAAGGAGTGGCCGCATCGTCGGCGCGCGCCACCTCGAGCCAATGCACGCGGCGGCGATCGGCTCTGCTCACGCGAAACGCGAAGTCGCCGATTCGTGCACGTTCGCCCGGGCGCGGCAGGTGGCCGAGTTCGTGCACGACGAGACCGCCGATGGTATCGAATTCCTCGTCGCTGAACGCGGTGCCGAAGCGCTCGTTGAAATCCTCGATCGGCAGCAGCGCATTCACCGAGTAATGCCGATCGTCGTGCGTGACAATGGGTTCCTCGTCCTCGATGTCGAACTCGTCGTCTATGTCGCCGACGATTTGTTCGAGCACATCCTCGATCGTGATTAACCCGGCGACGCCGCCATATTCATCCGCCACGATGGCCAGATGATTTCGATCCGCGCGAAACTCGGAAAGCAGGACGCCGAGCCGTTTCGATTCGGGAATGTGCGGCGCGGGACGGAGGTAGTCGCCGATCTTGAATCCTTCCATTCCGTTTTGCGCGATATGGCGAAGAAGATCCTTGGCGAGGAGCAGACCGACGATCTCGTCGCGGCTTTCACCGACCACCGGGAAGCGCGAATGGCCGGAGTCGACCACGATCGGGAGCAGCGTTCGCAGCTCCGCGTCGTGTTCCACCACGACCATCTGCGCGCGCGGAATCATCACGTCGCGCACTTGCAGGCGCACCACTTCGAGCACGCCGAAGATCATGCGGCGTGTTGCCTCGTCGATAATCTCGCGCGCAGCGGCGTCGTCGAGAATTTCGATCAGCTGCTCGAGATCGCGCGGCTCGCTCCCGAACGCGTGCGAGAGACGCTCGAACCAGCCTGGACCGGCGCTACTTCGCGGGTCGCCTTCACTCATGGGATGGAACGTCGTAAGGATCGGGAAACCCGAGTCGCGCGAGCAGGCGGCGTTCCCTTGTTTCCATCACGCTTGCCTCGGCGGCGTTTACATGATCATAGCCGACGAGATGCAGACAGCCGTGGATCACCAGATGCGCCCAATGTGCACGCAGGGGCTTGCCCTGGGCCGCCGCTTCGCGGGCGACGACCGGTGCGGCGATGGCGAGATCGCCGAGCAACGGACGGCTCCCATCGGGCAACGCGGGTGCGGGAAAGGAAAGCACATTGGTCGCCCGCGGGCGACCACGGTAGCGGCGATTGAGCCGCGCGCTCTCCGTGCCGCCGACGATGCGGATCGTTACAGCGCCGCGGGCGGTTCCGAGCGCAAGTGACGCCCAGCGCCGAAGTGAACCGGGCGCGGGTACCCCGCGCCGCCCGCTGGCATACTGCACGCCGATGCGCTCAGTCCGCATCGGGGTCGTGCCGTTCGTAGGCGGAAACGATCTCGGCTACCAGCGGGTGACGGATCACATCCTTCGCGGTGAAAAACGTGAACGCGATGCCCGGGATGTCCTTCAATACCGCCGCCGCGTGCTTGAGTCCGGGACGAGTATGCGCCGGCAGATCGCTCTGGGTGACGTCGCCCGTAACCACGGCTTGCGAGCCGAAGCCGATGCGGGTGAGGAACATGCGCATCTGCTCCACGGTTGCGTTCTGTGCTTCGTCCAGAATAATGAATGCCTCGTTGAGTGTGCGCCCACGCATGTACGCGAGCGGTGCGATTTCGATCACGCCGCGCTCGATCAGCCGCTCGACGCGTTCGAACCCGGTGAGTTCGTAAAGTGCATCGTAAATCGGGCGCAGATAGGGATCAACCTTCTGAGCGAGATCGCCGGGAAGAAAGCCCAGACGCTCGCCCGCCTCCACCGCGGGACGAACGAGAACCAGACGGCGCACCGCTTCCGCTTCCAGTGCCTCCACCGCGCAGGCCACGGCAAGATAGGTTTTGCCGGTGCCGGCGGGACCGATGCCGAAGGTCAGATCGTGGGTGCGCATGGCGGCGACGTAGCCGCTCTGGCGCGGTCCGCGCGGCTTGACGCTGCGCCGGTGCGTACGCACACCGCCTGCCCCGCGTCCGGCCGCGAGTTCTCCACTGTCCGCGGTCAAAATCGCCTCGACTGCAGGACGATCCAGGCTGCCCGTAGCGGTTGCGGCGTAGAGTTTGCGCAGCGCTGCCATCGCCTGTGCCGCGGCGCCCGCCGCACCCTGAATCCGGAAGCGTGCGCCGCGATTGGCCAGCGCGACGCCGAAGGTTTCCTCGATCAGGCGCAAGTGTTCATCGAAGGGGCCGCAGAGTGCCGCCAGCCTCGACTTGTCGTCCGGTTCGAGTACGATCTCGCTGCCGGAGGCGATTTCCGGCGCGGCGGGCAGCGGCTTAGGCACGACGGGCGACGATCTCCGGTTGCGCCAAACGTCCGCGCAGCGAATTGGCGAGCGCCTGGGTGATCGCGACGTCGGCGAAACGACCGATCAATTCCGCCGGCCCCGGAAAATTCACCCAGCGATTGTTTTCCGTGCGTCCGGCGAGTTCGCGCGGATTCTTCACGCTCGGCTTTTCAATCAGCACCCGCTGCGTCGTCCCGACCATCGCTACACTGATCGCACGCCCTTGCGCCGTGAGTTTTTCCTGCAGACGGTGCAAACGTTCGTGCTTTGTTTCGGTCGGCGTTTCATCGCGAATGTTCGCGGCCGGCGTGCCGGGCCGCGGGCTGTAGAGAAAGCTGAAGGATTGATCGAGTCCGCAATCCTCGACGAGGTGCAGGGTTTGTTCGAAATCGCTTTCGGTTTCGCCGGGAAAGCCGACGATGAAATCCGAAGTGATTACAACGTCCGGGCGCGCCGCACGCAGCCTTCTCAGTTTGGATTTGTATTCCAATGCCGTGTGACCACGCTTCATCGCGGTGAGAACGCGGTCCGACCCGCTTTGCACGGGCAGGTGCAGGTGCGCGGCCAGTTTTTCTTCCTCGGCGTAGGCGCGCACGAGACGTTCGTTGAATTCGACCGGATGGGAAGTCGTAAAGCGGATCCGCTCGATTCCAGCTATTGCTGCCGTGTAATGGATCAGGCTTGCAAGATCGGCGAGGCCGCCATCGTGGCGTCGCCCGCGGTAGGCGTTCACGTTTTGGCCAAGGAAGGTTACCTCGCGCACGCCCTGCTCGGCTAGTTCGTAGGTCTCCACGATGACGTCGTCAAACGGGCGGCTTACCTCCTCGCCCCGCGTATAAGGCACCACGCAGAAGCTGCAATACTTGCTGCACCCCTCCATCACCGAGACGAAGGCCGTGGGACCTTCGGCGCGCGGCGCGGGCAGACAATCGAACTTCTCGATCTCCGGAAACGAAATGTCCACCACGGCATGGCCGCTCGCCGCGTGCTCGGCAAGCATCGCCGGGAGACGGTGCAGAGTCTGCGGGCCGAATACCAGGTCCACGAACGGGGCACGCCGCACCAGCGCTTCGCCTTCCTGGCTCGCGACGCAGCCACCGACGCCGATCACCAGATCGGGACGAGATGTCTTCAACGGGCGCCATTGGCCGAGCTGGGAAAAAACCTTCTCCTGTGCCTTCTCGCGCACCGAACAGGTGTTGAGCAGGATGAGATCCGCCTCTTCGGGCGTAGGCACCGCCTCGTAGCCGGCTTGTACCGCGAGCACGTCCAGCATCTTGCTGGAGTCGTACTCGTTCATCTGGCAACCCCAGGTTTGGACGTAAACCCGCTTGGTCATCGCTCCCCGCGCACGGCACTCTGCATCGGCCCGACGGGCTTATTGTAAGGCTTCAAGACGTTTGCAGCGCCTCAAAGCAGTTCCGGCAGGTGGGTGCGTATTTCCTCCGGCCGCAGGCGGGACAGGTTCTTCGCCATTTCGCCCACCACCGCCTCGCGGGTCTGCGCGTCAAGCGCGTGGCGCAGCTCGCCGAGAAAATCGGGCGGCGCCACCAGGAACAGGCGCTCATATTCCCCTGACAATCGGGCCGCGCGCAAGCGTTCGGCGATCGACCGCGCGAAGCGGCGTTCCGCCTCGACCCTAGGATCGCGTCCGCCGTCCGTGCCGTGCTGGACGTGTCCCGAGCGATCAGTGAACGGCTCCTTTTCACGGCCCTGGCTAACGGGGGGCAGGTAATCCTCCTTCTCTTCCAGCGGTGCCGCCCGGTTGGTGAGGAACATCCGCGCACGAGAGTTATCGCCGACCATGACCCATATCTTTGCCATTTCCGTACTCCTTATACGACCGCGTTCAGCTTGGCCCAGACGGTGCCCCGTTACAAGGGGCGTCCGGGCTTTATAGTCAGATTTTTTTTGATGCGCGCTCGGCAAGACGCTGTTCCCAGGCCCAGGCGTGGGCAATGATCGTCGCAAGGTCGTCGTAGCGCGGGCACCAACCGAGCATGTCACGGATGCGTTCGTTGGCCGCCACCAACCGCGCGGGATCGCCCGCGCGTCGCGCCGTCTCGCGCAACGGGAAATCCACACCCGTCACGGTGCGTGCCATCGCGAGCACTTCGCGTACGCTGGCCCCGTGCCCGTAGCCGCAGTTGAGCACGGCGCTTTCGCCGCCCTCGGCAAGATATTTGAGTGCGTCGAGATGCGCGCGCGCCAGATCCTCGACGTGGATATAGTCGCGGATGCAGGTGCCGTCGGGCGTCGGATAATCGGTGCCGAAAATATCCACCGCCTCGCGCAGCCCAAGCGCCGCCTGGCAGGCCACCTTGATCAGATGCGTCGCCTCCGGCGTCTCTTGTCCGATGCGTCCCGCGGGATCGGCGCCGGCGACATTGAAATAACGCAGCGCAACGTAGTTCAATAGAGGCCGGGCCCGGGCAAGATCCGCGAGCATCCGCTCGCTCATTGCTTTGGAAGCGCCGTAGGGATTGATCGGCGCAAGCGAGGCCTGCTCGCTCACTTGTTCCGCGTCGGGCATGCCGTACACTGCCGCCGTCGACGAGAATACGAAATGGCGCGTATCGAAACGGGCCACGCATTCCAGCAGATTCAGCATGTTGCGTGTATTGTTGGCATAGTATTTGAGCGGCTCTGCGACCGATTCGGGCACGACGATGCTTGCGGCGAAATGCAGCACGGCATCGAAGCGATAGCGCTCGAATAAGGCATTGAGCAAGGTGGTGTCGGCGAGATCGCCGACCACCAGTTCGGCCCCGATCACCGCATGCGCATGGCCGGTGGAAAGATTGTCGAATACGACCACTTCGTGACCCGCTTCGCCCAGTTGTCGGGTCACGTGCGAGCCGATATAGCCCGCGCCGCCGGTCACCAGCAGCTTCATCAGCGGACGTAGCCGAGATGCTCCAGTTTGAGCATGATGTCCTGGGCCGCCTCGTCGGGTGTGTTGCCGCGGGTGTCGAGCACGATTTCGGCGTTCTCGGGCAACTCGTAGGGATCGCTCACGCCGGTGAATTCCGCGATCTTGCCGGCTCGTGCGCGTGCGTACAATCCCTTGCGATCCCGCTCCTCGCAAACTTCAATTGGTGTCGAGATGAAAACCTCGATGAAACCGCCGCCGGTCGCCTCGATCATTTCACGCACGGCCCGCCGCGTCGCCGCATAGGGCGCGATCGGTGCGCAGATCGCGATGCCACCGTGCTTGGTGATCTCGCTCGCGACGTAGCCGATGCGCCGGATGTTCAGATCCCGATGCTCCTTTGAGAATCCCAGCTCACTGGAAAGGTTTTTGCGCACCAGATCGCCGTCGAGGAGCGTCACCCGTCGGCCGCCGAGTTCGAGCAGTTTCACCATTAGGGCATTGGCTATAGTGGACTTTCCGGAACCGGAAAGCCCGGTGAAAAACACAGTAAAGCCGCGCCTATCGAGCGGCGGGTGGGTGCGCCGTAGTTCGGCCACCACCTCTGGGAAGGAAAACCATTCCGGGATGTCGAGCCCTTCAGCCAAGCGGCGCCTGAACTCGGTGCCGGAGATGTTAAGTACGGACTCGCCCGCGGCAATCTCGTTTTCCGGTGCGTATTGCGCTCTTTCGCGTACGTACACCATCTGGCGGAACGGGACCATCGTGATGCCGATCTCGTGCGCATGATCGTCGACCATTTTCTGCGCATCGTATGGACCGTAAAACGGCTTGCCGTCGGAACGGTTACCCGGGCCTGCATGATCACGCCCGACAATGAAGTGCGTGGCCCCGTGGTTGCGCCGGATCATGGCGTGCCATAAGGCCTCGCGCGGCCCGCCCATGCGCATCGCGAGCGGCAGCAGTGCAAGCATCGTGGTCTGTTCCGGATAGTGCTTTACCAGATGTTCGTAGCAACGGACGCGTGTGAAGTGATCAATATCGCCCGGTTTGGTCATGCCGACGCTGGGCTGGATGAGGAGATTTGCTTCGGCCTCGCGGGCAGCGCGGAAGGTCAATTCCATATGCGCGCGATGCATGGGATTGCGGGTCTGAAAGGCGACAATGCGGCGCCAGCCGAGCCGAGCAAATTTCTCGCGTAATTCATTCGGGGTCATGCGCAAGTGCTTGAAATCGTAGCTGGGGGGCGCTGTCAGTCCGAGGACTTCACCTCCGATGTAAACCGATCCGGCACGGTCGAAAAGGTAACGTATTGCGGGGTGCGCCTTGTCGGTTGTGCCAAAAACTCCCTCGGCTTCGGCGGTCTTGTCCGGTTCCCACACGTCGGTGATGGTCAGGATCGCAAGCGCAACCCCTTCGGGATCCCGCAGCGCTATCCGCTCGCCTTCGGAAAACCGTCTGGCGAATTCCTGTGGAACGTCCAGCGTGATCGGCATCGGCCACAAGGCCCCGGAGGCAAGCCGCATGCCGTGCACCACTCCTTCGTAATCGGCGCGATTGAGAAACCCGCCGAGTGGTGCGAATCCGCCGTTCATCAGCAGCTCCAGATCGCAGATCTGACGCCGGGTCAGCGTCCACTCGGGTAACGCGGCGGCTTCCACCTTCAACGCGTCATTTTTTTCACGCGCTGCGTAGAGTTCCCGGACCTTCCCGGAATCCGGAGCACCTGGTTTATTCATTCATGACACGTGCGATTTTAAATAACCAAAAATGTTAGCACATCGACGGGCGTCGGATATCCTTCGCGCAGACTTGTCAGTAGGCATTCGGGTTCACGAATCCGCGGACCAGCGTGAGCAGGAGAATCTTCACGTCGAGCCACAGCGACCAATGCTCGATGTAGAACAAGTCGTAGTTCACCCGATCTTCCATCTTGCCCAAGGTGTCCGTTTCTCCGCGCAGCCCGTGTACCTGCGCCCATCCGGTAATGCCGGGGCGCATCTTGTGGCGCAACATGTAGCCCTCGATCTGGGCCCGGTACAGTTCGTTGTGTTCGCAGGCGTGCGGCCTTGGTCCGACGAGCGACATGCGTCCCTGCAGGACGTTGATGAGTTGCGGCAGTTCGTCAAGACTGGTGCGGCGTAAAAAGCGTCCAAGCTCGGTGATACGGTCGTCGTTTCGGCGCGCCTGAATTACATCTCCATTTTCTGCATGGACCCGCATGGTCCTGAACTTGTAAATCTTGATTTCCTCCCCGTTCCAGCCGTGACGTCGCTGCTTGAAAATGACGGATCCTCTCGATGTGATTCGAACGCCGAGCGCAACCGCGAGCATGACTGGAGAGGCCAGGATAAGTGCGGCGCCGGCCAATACAAGGTCCTCGCATCGTTTGAGAAAACCATTGATCCCCTGGAGCGGGCTTGCCGTAAGATCGATCATCGCCAAGCCCGCCATTTCGGTGATCCCGTGACCCAAAAGGAACAATTCCCTCAGGTCCGGCACGTATCGTACCGTTGTCGCATAAGGTCTGGAGAGCGTGCAGATGCCTTTTACCAGACCGCCCTGTTCAAGCGTTGTGGCAATCCATATTTCATCCACCTCGCGATTCTCCAGGCGTTTGACGAGCGCCTTCGAAAAGGGCGAGTCCGTCACTTGTAAATCGGAGCTGCCGCCGGTTTCCCGGTAATGTTCCACAATCTTGAATCCCATCCACCTTTCTTTCGTTATCCGGCGCAGTAGCTCGCCAGCCAGCGGCCCGTCGCCCACCAACGCCACTTTCTTGAGGTTGCGTCCGGCGCGACGCAGCGTTCTCAACGCCGCATACACGCTCAGACGCAAACCCACGTAGCCCACTACGCCGAGTCCCGTCCAGTTAAGCAGCCATAACCTGGAAAAGCGCGCTCCCCGGTGACTCAATACGGCAAGAACCATGAGTGCGGCCATGGCGATTAACCAAGCCATGACCACCCGCGCGGAAGGCGCGGTAATGGAACGCGTGCGGTACATCTCGTAAACCCGCAGTAGCGGGAAAAGAACCAGGACGAGCAATGTGGCAACGCCCAGCGCAATCTGGTAAGCATCGGGAATGCCTTGCAATCCGAAACCGAGCACGAAGGCGCCCAGGCCGGCCCCGATGCATACAGCGGCATCAGCGATACGCAGCAGGAGAGCAAGCGCACTTTCTCGCCCTCTCAGCGCCAAACTATTCCGAACTCTGTCCATAATCCGAATCTACTTCCTTACGGCGACGACCGTATCCCTGCTCGGGGATGCGTTCCCCGGTTTCGATAAACAAAGAGACCTTACACTCCATTGTATTTAAGCAAGTCAGGCCGTCGTTTCTCGATCTGCGACCAAGTACTGGAAAAAGGTTCGACTGCCGGAGTGTTCACCGGCTTCAGGCCGAAAAACCGCACAATCCGCAGGCAACGGGACGCGGCCGATCAAGCCGGGGCGTCCCGTTATGGAGAAGTCGTGGCGTTACGGCGAGGAGTCGTCACTTGCCTGCGCAAGTATACCGGTCTCGCTTGCTCCATCGTGATCATGTCACCGCGGGCAAATTGTAGCGAAGCAAGCGCCGCTACGGCCTCGGCATCCGGCACCAGAGTCGAATCCAACGCCGTGAACGGCAAACCCGCGGCGGCGAGTAGCGGTGCTCCGGAACCCGCCAGGTACCACTCGCCGGCGGCAGGAGAAACGGCCGCAGGCGCCGCTAGGGCTTCTGTCGTAAGCGGTCTTGGCTCGGCTTCGTCGCAGACATAAGCGGCCCAGTACACCTCTCCCCGGCGGGCGTCCATGCATGCGAGCACTCGCCGCCAGCCGTGTTCGCGGTGGGCCCGCAGGGCAAGCGCCGCAAGTTCCGATACCGCGATCAACGGCAAGCCGGAGCCGAGGGCTAGGCCCTGAGCCAATGCAACCCCGAGCCGCACGCCGGTGAAGGCGCCCGGTCCGCGCCCGAAGGCAATTGCATCGAGATCCTGCAACCGGCCCCCCGCCTCGTCGAGCAGAACGCGCAATGCCGCTAGCACCGAGCGGGGGCCGGGGCGCTCACCACCCTGCCAGCAGTGGGCAACACCGCCGTCCGTCAGAAGACTAAGCGTGGCCGTGCCCGGCGCGGTATCCAGCGCGATCAGGCGCATGCGCTCGTGCTGGGCAGACCGGCGGCAAGGAAGGCTGCGGCTTCACGCCCGTCCGTGATGACGGGCATCGGCAGCAGGCTGTCGATAAATATGCGGCCATAGCCACGCGAGGAAATGCGCGAATCGCAGATCATGAGGACACCGTGATCGCCAACATCGCGAATCAAACGCCCCGCCCCCTGTTTGAGGGCCATTGCGGCCTCTGGAAGCTGAATGTCGGCAAACGGATTACCTCCCCCGGCGCGGCAATGATTCAGCCGTGCACGAAGCAAGGGATCGGCGGGAGAGGCAAACGGCAAACGGTCTATCACGACCAGGACGAGCGCGTTTCCCTTGACGTCCACCCCTGCGCGGAAGCTGGCCGTTCCGCAAAGCACCCCGTTGCCCGCGGCGCGGAAACCTTCCAGCAGCCGTGCCCGCGGCGCTTCCCCCTGGATGAAGATGGGATAGGGAAGACTGCAGGCGTGGATCGCCGCGGCGCCGCGTTCCAGTTCACGGTGACTGGTAAAGAGCATGAAGCAGCCGCCCTCCGCCGCCCGGATCAGCGGCTCGGCTGCGCTAATCACCGCTGCCGTATGGGTCGGATCGTCCACGTCCGGAAGATTCGGCGGCAGATATAAGCGTGCCTGACGCGCATAGTCGAAGGGGCTGCCGATCAGCAGCGTTCGTGGTGCTGCGAGTCCGAGTTCACGCACGATACCGTCGAAGCGGCCGGCGATCGCAAGCGTTGCGGAGGAGAAGATCCAGCTCGCAGCGCTTTCCTCGATCCGTGCGGAGAGAATCTCTCCCGGTTCGAGTGGACTCAGGTGCAGACTCAACCGGTTGCCGGTCCGGACCTCCGCCCAGCGGAACCATGTCTCCTCATCGTTACCGCCGTCGGTGAATCGCTGCAGCCGGGCGGCAAAGGTACTCGTCCTGAGCGCGAGCGCCGCAGCCTCGGGCAGGGCCTCGAGCCGGATTTGCAGATCGGCAAGCGCCTCGGCGACTGCGGTCAGTGCGGGCACGAACCGTTCCTCGATTTCGCCCCAGGCATAGCGTCCGGGTTCGATCCACCCGATCGTCATCCGGGTCGCCGCGGCGAGCGCAAGTACCGATTGTTCTACTTCCGGAAGCGGACCCAGTGCCGCGGCCACTGCGCGGTCGGCATCGTTCGCAAGTTCGGCGAGCTGTGCAAGCGAAAGCGATTCGCCGAGATTCAGGCGCGCAGTTTCCACCAGGGCATGTGCCTCGTCCACGACTACGACCTCGGCAGCACCCAGCAAATCTCCGGCGCCCTCGGCCTTCAGCACGCAATCGGCGATCAGCAGGCTGTGATTGACGATCGCCACATCGGCTTCCAGCGCGCGTCGGCGAGCAGCATAGACATGGCAGCGTCCGTATTCGGAACAGGTCTTGCCGAGGCAGGCATCGGTGCTTACCGTGAGCAGCCGCGCCAGGGCGGCTGGATCGCCGGACTGGGGGAGTTCGGCTAGGTCGCCGGTAAGGGTCGCGCGGGCCCAGGTTTCGAGTGCCTCCGGAGCAATCCCCAGCCCCTGCGCGCCTACCCAGTCTTCACTGAGGCGCAGCCAGCGTTCACGGCAAAGATAATTGCGGCGGCCCTTGAGCACGGCAACGGTGAGCGGGCGGCCGAGGGCGCGCGCGGCAAGCGGAAGATCATGCTCGAAGAGTTGATCCTGAAGCGTACGCGTCGCGGTGGAAATGAGGGCGCGGCGGCGGCCGGCAAGAATGGGAACGAGATAAGCGAAGGTCTTGCCGATACCCGTACCAGCTTCCGCAACGAGATGTTCGCCGGATTCGATGGCTGCGGCGATAGCGGCGGCCAGCTCCATCTGGCCGTCCCGCGGCGCGAAGCCCGGAACATTGTGCTTGAAGAGGCCGTCACCGCCGAGCAGCGAGACCGTGGTTTCAGCAAGGCTCATCGGGCAAGTAAAAGGGCGTGGGCGTTATAATTACTTTTCTGGCTCTGCATATTTCGGCATGGCGCCAGTGTATTGTTTCCCGACAGGAGCCGGACAAAATGACGACGACAAATCGAGCGCTTTCCGACTGGGTGGACGAGGTGGCTCGTCTGACGCAACCCGATGATATCCATTGGTGCGACGGCAGCGACGAAGAGTTTCGGCGCTTGGCGGACGGCATGCTCGACGACGGCTCGTTGATCGAACTCAATCAAAAAACCTACCCCGGCTGTTATCTCCACCGTTCGAACCCGTCCGATGTCGCGCGAGTCGAACATCTTACCTTCATCTGCTGCAGGAACGAGGCTGACGCCGGCCCCAACAATCACTGGATGGCGCCGGACGATGCGCATGCCAGGGTGGATGCCCTGTTCAAGGGCGCGATGAAAGGCCGCACGCTTTACGTCATACCCTACTGCATGGGACCGATCGACTCGCCGCACGCACGCCTTGGCGTGGAAATTACCGACAGCCCCTATGTTGTCGCCAACATGCAGATCATGACCCGCATGGGCGCACAGGCGCTCACCCGCATCGAAAAGGGCGAAGCCTTCGTGCGCGGACTGCATTCGATTGGCGATCTGTCGCCCGACCGCCGCTACATCATGCATTTCCCGGAAGAGCGGATGATCAAGAGCTTCGGCTCCGGCTACGGCGGCAATGCGCTGCTCGGCAAGAAGTGCCATGCGCTCAGGATCGCGAGCTGGCAGGCACGCGACGAGGGCTGGCTCGCCGAGCACATGCTCATCGTCGGCATCCAGAATCCGGCAGGAGAAACCCGTTACATCGTAGCGGCGTTCCCCTCGGCCTGCGGTAAGACCAATCTCGCCATGCTTATCCCGCCGGCTTCCTATCCGGGCTGGAAGGTATGGA
The DNA here is from genome assembly GCA_050739575.1 of Gammaproteobacteria bacterium. Classification (GTDB taxonomy): domain Bacteria; phylum Pseudomonadota; class Gammaproteobacteria; order JAKDMP01; family JAKDMP01; genus JBOIBN01. Next base: position 66,875 of record JBOIBN010000002.1, on the reverse strand, counting down.
CGGTGGGCGACGACATCGCTTGGCTGCATGTCGGCGAAGACGGGCGGTTGTGGGCCATTAATCCCGAGGCGGGTTACTTCGGCGTTGTACCCGGCACCAACGAGAAAACCAACAAGAATGCCTACGACACAATTCGAAAGAATACGATTTTCACCAACGTCGCTGTTACGGCAGACAACGAACCGTGGTGGGAAGGGAAAAAAGACGGCGAGCCAGTTACCGACTGGCAGGGTCGGCCCTACGATCCCGCCCGCGGTCCGGCGGCTCACCCGAATTCACGATTCACCGTATCGGCGAAGCAGAACCCTAGCTATTCGCCTGAAGCCGAGGCTGTCGAAGGCGTGCCCATTTCGGCGATTCTGTTCGGCGGCCGCCGGGCAGAACTGGCCCCGTTGATCTACGAGGCCCAAGACTGGGAACACGGCGTGCTCGTCGGCGCCGGGATGGCCTCGGAGACGACCGCGGCGGCGGCCGGCAAGGTTGGCGCCGTGCGCCGCGACCCGATGGCCATGAAGCCGTTTTGCGGCTACAATTTTGCGGATTATTGGGCTTACTGGCTGACCTTCGCCGAACGCTCGAAAAATCCGCCACGTATTTTCCATGTCAACTGGTTTCGCAAGGGCAAGGACGGGAAGTTCCTGTGGCCGGGCTTCGGTGAGAATCTGCGCGTCCTGCGCTGGGTACTCGATCGTTGCGAGGGCAAGGGTGATGCGGTGGAAACCCCCATCGGCTTCGTTCCCACTCCCCGGGCCATCGATACCCAAGGCCTCGCCGTGGACGGTGCGACCATGAAGGCGCTTCTGGCGGTAGATGCCGGACAATGGTGTGAAGAATATGCCGCGATCGGTGACTATCTCGACACTTACGGCAAGCGACTGCCGGATCGCCTGCGCAGCGAGCATCGGCGCGTGAGCAAAACATTGGAAGAGCCGGCCGCACGCGGCGCACGCGCCTGATTCAAATTCAACTTTTTAGGACCAAACGGCACCGGGCTCTGTGTTAACGTGCCGACCGTCTGCTTACAAGGATGATTATGCGTCGAGTCCCGATTCTGCTCTGTCTGCTGTTTGCGGCGACGACCGCCATCGCCGATACGGCGGCGCCCGCGCCGGCGAGTGCGCTCTCCCCTCAACCGCGCCAGGTATTGATAGCGCGCACGGTAGTGGACGTGATGCAAAGCAAACACTACCCCGACAAGCTCTTGGATTCGAAACTCGCACATGCGATTCTCGACCAGTACTTCGACGATCTGGATCCCGGTCGTTCATATTTTACCCAAGCCGATATCGACCGCTTTCACCGTTACGACGGTGAACTCGCCGCCGACCTTAAGCACGGAGATCTCGAGCCTGCCTTCGATATCTACCAGACATACATGAAGAGGGTCAACAAACAGATTAATTACGCATTGAGCCTTCTTGATAAAGAGCCCAAACTCGACAGTGACGAGATTTTTCGTTTCAGCCAACTCAAAACGCCTTGGCCCAAGGATCAGAACGCGCTGGATCAACTGTGGCAAAAACGCACCACCAACGATGTGCTTACTCTGCTGCTTGCCGGCAAAAACTGGGGCGAGACCCAGAAGGTGCTTCTCAAGCGCTATCGCTACGTGTTGAATGTCGCGGCCCGCACGAACTCGAACGATGTGTTCGACGCCTTCATGAACGCTTACGCGGAGACGGAAGACCCTCACAGTTCCTACTTCTCTCCCTTCGAGGCACAGCAGTTTCAGATTGCGATGAGCCTGCAGCTCGAAGGCGTTGGCGCACAGCTCTCCGACAACGACGGCTATGTAACAGTGGTTCGGATCCTGCCCGGCGGTCCCGCGGCGAAGGGCGGCGAACTGAAGCCCGGCGACCGGATTGTCGGCGTCGCCGAAGGCAAAGACGGGAAAATGACCGATGTCGTCGGCTGGCGCTTGGACGACGTGGTAAAGAAGATTCGTGGCCCGAAGGACTCCACAGTGCGGCTCGAAATTCTTCCCGCCGGCGTACTTCCAGGCGGCTTGGAAAAGATGCTGACTTTCGTGCGCAACACCATCGAACTCGAAGCCGAACGGGCCACTGCCAGAACGATGCTCGTCAAGCGAGGCGCCACGGGCTACCGTATCGGCATCATCACCATTCCATCGTTCTACTTGAATTTCCAGGCTGCAAACGACGACGAGAAAAACTACACCAGCGTTTCCCACGATGTCGCAGCCCTGATAAGTGAACTTAAAAAGCAGGATGTCTCCGGCATTTTGCTCGATTTGCGCAATAACGGCGGCGGTTCGCTGGAAGAAGCGGCAGCGCTCACGGGACTCTTCATTCCGCATGGTCCGGTCGTGCAGGTGGAAGATCGCAGCGGCAGTCCCCAAGTGCTTGATACGCCGCGTGACGAGAAAATCGTATGGGACGGGCCGCTTGCCGTGCTCATCAATCGTTTCAGCGCCTCTGCCACCGAGATTTTTGTCGGTGCACTAAAGGACTACCAGCGGGCCCTTGTGATCGGGTCGCCCACTTGGGGCAAGGGCACGGTGCAACAGTTGCTGGACCTCGACAATTACCTGCCGGGATTCAAGGCTGGAGAACTCAAGTTGACCACGGCGCAGTTTTTCCGTGTAAATGGCTCGAGCACCCAGCTCAGGGGGGTGCTGCCCGATATCGCCCTGCCTTCCGCCATTGACGATAGGCAGTTCGGCGAAGGAACCTACCCGAATGCCCTGCCGTGGAAACAGATTGCCCCGGCCGATTACACGCCCCTCAAGGACGGCATAGACGCGACGCTGCCCCGCCTCGAACACTATTACGCCACGACCGTAAAGAGTAATCCGCGCTTCGCGCTTTACGAACGCGAAGTCGCCGCCGAACGCGCGATGGCCGCGCGCACCACGCTATCGTTGAATCTCGCAACGCGCAAGAACGATCGCGAGAAAGAGCGCGCCGCAAACCTTGCACTTGACAACGCCTGGCGCAAACTTAACGGAAATTCCGCCTTCAAGGATTTGAAAGAAGCCGATGACGGAAATTTCTCTCCGCCCGACATGGAACTTGAAGCTAGCACGGATATTCTGGGTGAGTACTTGGCGCTCCTTCCGCCAGTGGTTGCCAAGTTCACGTTCACGCCCATAATCCTTCAAACGACGACCGAACAACACAACATGTGCCTGGACTGGGCGACTGCGAGCTATAGCGGCACCCTCACGCCGACCCCGGTCATGAGCGAATGTCCGCCGCCACCCAGCCCGGCACCCAAGATTTTGCATCCGCCGCCGCCGGCAAGCCGCGGGTAGGGGGCAGTTTGGCAATGAACGGCATCAGGTGCGCAAACCCGGGGCTGCCGCTCCGGACAGGCCGTCGGCCCCGAATCCGGTAAAATTTTGGGCCATCCGGAGTCACAGCAGATGCTATTTTTCGACTTTCGGCCGGCGCCCGGGAATGCTATGCTTGCCCTCGGTAGGATACAAGCACAATGGGAATACTGAAATAATGAGGATTCGCTGCCTCACTGCGGGTGCCGGCCTGACGTTCTGTATGTTCGTCGGCGTGGTCATGCCCGGCTTTGCCGCGGCGGCGGCGCAACAAAACTGTGCGCAAGTGGTTGACTTGCGTGACCTCATGACCGTGGCGACCTTCAATCAGGCGGGACTGAATCAGCTCGATCACGACCAACTTGCAAGCCTGAATGACTGGCTCGACCACAACGCTTGGAGCTTGTGCCCCACCCCGGCGACGGATTCGAGTACAGGCGCTTTACGGGCCTGTCCGCAGCCGATTGATCTGCGCGACTTCATGACCGTTTCGGTTTTCGACCAGTCCGGTCTGAGCAAGCTTGACCCGGATCAGCTAGCGGCGCTCAACGCATGGTTGCGAGGCAATGTGCGCGATCTTTGTGCCGCCTCGGCGCCAACGACGCCTCCAGTAGCCCTCCCCCTCCAGCCTTCTCCGGGCGCGTTGTCCACCCCGGGCAGCACGAGCACGGCCGTCGAGGCTTTTGGTGCCCCGCCCGTCAGAACACAGGAACCCAAACGCATCGAAAGCCGGATCGACGGGGACTTCCACGGTTGGTCGGGTGATACCATTTTTCGTCTGGAGAACGGCCAAATCTGGAAGCAGGCCGGCCCCGGCTATTTCCAGATTGATCTCCGGAACCCCGAAATCGTCATCAAGAAACTGTTGATCGGTTATGTGCTGGTGGTGAGCGGTTACGGCTCTAAAGAAGTCTTCGTCCGGCGCATCCGTTAATTTATGCCCCACGACACCTTGATACAGACAGCCCGCTAGGCGTCACCCGCCCCGAATTGGTGGCGAATCGCCTCCACCACTTCAGGGTTGGCTAGAGTCGCTATATCGCCCGGGTCGCCGCCTTCGGCAAGCGCGACAAGAATCCGGCGCATGATTTTCCCCGAACGTGTCTTCGGCATGTCGGCAACGACTCTGACCCGCCGGGGACGCGCGATCGGTCCGATCGCCGCGACGATTTGTTCACTCACCCGGTCAGCGACCTCATCTGCGTCCGCCCCGGGATCGAGCGAGACGAATGCCTCGGGTAAAACTCCTTTTACTGGATCGCGGACGCCTACCACGGCCGCTTCGGCGACGCCGAACACGGTCAGGCAGGCGGATTCCAGCTCCTTAGTGCCGAGGCGGTGGCCGGCCACGTTGATAACGTCGTCAATCCGCCCAAGGATGCGATAGTAGCCGTCTTCGGCGCACACGGCGCCGTCGCCGGCAAGATACGGCCAGTCGCGCCAATCCCCGCTTTCCGGATCGCGGTTGTAGCGCGCGTAATAGGTTTTGACGAAGCGTTCGTCATCATCCCATATCGTCAGCATGCGCCCGGGCCACGGATTGCGGATGCACAGATTCCCGGCCTTGCCCGTGCCGGCGGCAATCGCTTTGCCGGATTCGTCGAATATCACCGGATAAATGCCCGGCAATGCCGGTCCGGCACTCCCCGGTTTCATGGCATGAAGGCCGGGCAGCGTGCTGATCAGATGACCACCGGTTTCGGTCTGCCACCAAGTGTCGGTGATCACCGCCCGGCCGTGGCCGATGGCTTCGTGATACCAACGCCAGGCCTCGGGTTCGATCGGCTCGCCGACCGTCGTCATGGCACGGAAGTGCAGGTTAAAACGCTTGGGCAATTCGGGTGCTTCCCGACGCAACGCCCGCACAGCCGTCGGTGAGGTGTGGAAGAGTTTGACGCCATAGCGTTCGGCGATACGCCAAGGGCGCCCTGCATCCGGTACCGTCGGTGCGCCTTCGTAAATAATCGAGGTTGTGCCAAGCACGAGCGGGCCGTAGACGATATAGCTGTGGCCGGTGATCCAGCCGATGTCGGCCATACACCAGTAGACGTCCTCGGGCTTGATGTCGAGCACGTACTTCGAAGTCGCCGCCGTCCAGGCAAGGTAGCCGCCAATGGAATGCTGCGCACCTTTGGGCTTGCCCGTCGTGCCCGAGGTGTACATCAGAAACAGCGTGTCGTCGGCGTGCATGGGCTCGGGAGCAATCTCCTCGCCTTCGTACCGGGCAAGCAGTTCATCCACAAAGGCGTCGCGCCCCACGCGCATGGGTGCGGCACTGTGATACTCACCCAAACAGCGCCAGAATACCAGCATGCGCTCCGGTGCACATCCCTGTTTGCCGGCGAGATCGGCTGCCGTGTCGGCCTTCTTCTTATGATCGAGCAGCTTGCCGCCCCGTCGGTAGGCGTCCATCGTGACGAGCACCCGGCTGCCCGAATCCGCGATCCGGTCCGCGCAGGCCTGGCCCGAGTAGCCGCTGAAAACCACCGAATGAATGACCCCGAGTCGCGCGCAGGCCAGCATGGCTATCGGGAGTTCCAGGGTCATTGGCAGGTAGAGCGTCGCCCGGTCACCGCGCATCAGGCCGCAGTCGTGACGCAGCACCGCCGCGAATTCATTTACCCTGCGATAGAGATCGCGGTAGGTCAGCGCGACGGGTTCTTCGCCCTCCGCTTCGGGCACGAAATGAAACGCAACCCGATCCGCAGCAGCGGCGAGATGTCGATCCACGCAATTCGCGCAGGCATTGAGTTCACCGCCCGTGTACCACTTGAAGAAGGGTGGATTCGAATCGTCCAGCGTCAGGTTCCAATCGCGGCTCCAATCGAGAAGACGAGCGTATTCATCGAAACACTGCGGGAAATGCGCCTCGTCCATGCACGCGAAAATTGCCGGATCACGGAGATTGGCCTGGGCGACAAATTCAGGCGGCGGCTGGATGTACGCTTCCTCCCGCCAATATACGTCGATAATTCCTCTACGATCTTCTTCGTCCATGTTCCGATTCCCTGCGGCTTTAAGGGAGCTCTGATTTATTCAGAGCTTCCGTGTGGTGCAAGGATGCACCACCGTGAATCAAAAACGCAAGTGCTTGATTCGGCGTAAGGCGGTTCGGACATGTGCCGGACTTGCCGCCTCTGATCAATTCACGGACGAATTGATCAGAGTTCAGCTAGCTCTCAAGACTAGCGCAGAGGCGGAGCATTTTCCCAGAGAAGCGACCAGCCCCGCCCCGCATACTCGGCCGCAACATCCAGGCCGGCGACGGCGGCCAGCTCATCGCCCACATAAAGTAACGGTACCCGCGGCCGCATCCAGGGCAGCACCGCGGATTCCTGCAACAGTTTCTTGAGCGGGCGGTGATGCGCATTACCCGCCGGCCGCAGCGTCTCGCCGCCGACGCGGAAACGAAGCGTCAGTGCTCCCTGCGTTACGACGGGGCGCATTTGCCCTCGTGGATCAGCGAAAAGCGCGACTCGCCCCAGCGGTCCCAGATCCGACCATTCGCCCAACGTAAGCGTAATCGCTGCGGGCGAAGGACGTGGCAGCGGCGCCAGGACATGGAGCATGTCGCGGAAACGGTGCGCCTCGGCACCCGGCCACATCAACGTCGCCCGTGCACCGGGATCGCGCTCGATGAACTCGCGCTCCAGTTCCGCAAGTTTCGCGGCCGTCGGCACGGACAGCCCTCGCTTCCGTATCCAGTGACGCAGCAAATTACGTCGGCGCGCGGGGCCCAATCCAAGCAGTGCCCCGATCGGCAGGCGGTCGGGGGAGGCGCTGGCATGACGGGCCAGATCCTCATCGGCCCATTCGGCGGCGAGTGCGGCCGCTTCAGCCGCCTGTGAGGCGCTTCGGGCCAGTGTGATCGAGGCCGCCGGCCAACGATCGGTAAGAGATGGCCAAACCCGCTGACGCAGCCAGTTGCGGGCCGCTGCCGGATCGAGATTGCCGGGATCCTCAATCCACTCGAGATTCTGCGTTCGCGCCCGGTTTTCAAGTTGCCTGCGCGTCCAGGCCAGCAACGGCCTGCCGAGCCAGCCGGAACCGAAGCGGCGCAACTGGGGCATGGCCGCGAGGCCGACCGAACCGGCGCCGCGTAGTGCCTGAAGGAGGAAAGTCTCGGCTTGGTCATCGGCGTGATGAGCGGTGAGACAGCAGTCATTCGGCGTCATCCATGCCGACAGTCGCGCGTAGCGTGCGCTGCGCGCGCGTGTTTCCAGCGCTGCATCGGACGACGCGATGGCAAGACGTTCGAGGAAAAACGGCAACCCCAGTGTTTCCGCCATGCGTTCAACCTGCCGGGCCCAGAGCGGTGAATCAGCGGCAATCTCGTGGTCGAAATGAAGCACGACGAGCGGCGCCACCAATCGCCGCCGAACCTCGGCCAACGCGTGCAGCAGCACGGTAGAGTCGAGCCCGCCGCTCACGAGCGTCACATAACGGTGCGGATGCGGCCAGTCGGCCAGAATCCCAACGAGCGCTTCGGGGGAAAAATCCAAACGTCGCGGCGTTGCGCTCAGTTTCGGAACTGTCCGTAGCCGCGCAGTTTGCGTGCACGTGCCGCCAGAAGTTCCTCGACGGATAGTCCGCTCAGACGATTGAGCTCGCGAATAAGCGCCTCCTTGAGCGTTTGCGCCATGGCGTCGGGATCGCGGTGGGCGCCGCCGAGCGGCTCGGACAACAACGCATCCACCAAGCCGAGTTTGAGCAGCCGGTTTGCGCCGACGCCCAAGGCCTCGGCGGCGGTCTCCGCCTGCGCCGCATCCTTCCACAGGATCGAAGCACAACCCTCGGGGGATATCACTGAATAGATGCTGTACTCAAGCATCTGCACCCAATCGCCGATCCCGATCGCAAGCGCACCACCCGAGCCACCCTCGCCGATCACCGTGCAAATGATCGGAGTCGCAAGTTCGGACATCTCGATCAGGTTGCGGGCGATGGCTTCGCTCTGACCCCGTTCCTCCGCACCGACGCCGGGATAGGCGCCGGGTGTGTCGATGAAAGTCAACAACGGCAAACGAAAACGTTCCGCAAGTTGCATGAGTCGGAGTGCCTTGCGATAACCCTCGGGGCGTGGCATGCCAAAATTGCGTTGTATTTTTTCTTTGGTAGCGCGCCCCTTTTGTTGGCCGACCAAGACAACCGGGCGGCCGTCCAGACGCGCCAGTCCGCCGACGATCGCCGGATCGTCGCCATAGTGGCGATCGCCGTGCAATTCCTCGAAGTCTTCGAAAATACGCGGGATATAATCCAGCGTATAGGGCCGCTGCGAGTGGCGGGCAAGTTGAGTAATTTGCCATTGGGTCAATGAGGCGAAAATGGATTGGGTCAATTGAACGCTCTTTTCCTGCAGCCGCGTGATTTCCTCGTTAAGATCAAGGGCGGGATCGGCAACATGCCGCAACTCTTCGATTTTCACTTCGAGTTCGGCGATCGGTTGTTCAAAATCGAGAAAATTAAGGTTCATGTGTACGAGTATCCTCCGCCTTCATCTTAGCCGCAACCGGTCCGCATCCGAAATCCGGTCTTCGCAAACATCCAGTTAGATCTTATTTTCTTCGTCTCTCGCATCAGAATGTATCTCACAAATAAGAATAACATTAATATTTAATTAATTGTAAATAATGGTTGATTTTAAATTCAAGAATGGAAAAATTTCTCCGCCGCACAGGACTCAATGCAGAGGAATGTCATGTCGGTAAACGACCTCCACACGCTCTACTCCCTTCAATGTTTCCAGCTCCGCGACGAGACCTTCCTTCACGACGACATGCCAATCCGTACTCAGCCGCAAGCAGGCACTTACCCCCGTTCCACGATAGCGAATATTGACGACTGCATTGCCACCCAGGTGCGTTGCGAGCGCGCCTTTAAGGCCAACGATGCATTCCTGCTGCGATCCGCCGTTCGGTCGCCAATCTATCCAAACGGACCCGGCCCTGCATTCGGCAACCGTTTCGATGTCCGCAATGTCCGCTGCGATGATCCGCCAACGATTGAAGTAGTCGTCGTAGGCGAGCCGGCCTTCCAGAATAACGATTCGGTCCGGCACCAGTATCAGGCGTGAGCGTTCGGCCAGTTCGTCGAAGAATATTCCCTCGATTCGCCCACTTGAATCGTCTAGGGTGATCGCCGTGCGGCGGCCGAAACGGCGCAGATCGGCGATGAGACCGGCGATCCGTACATTACGGGGGGGCGATCCTCCGTTGCCCGGCGCATCGTCGGCCAGATCACCGATGCGCTCGACGCCGAGCCGCGGGAGAAGCGTTGCGTAACGCTGCATCGGATGACCACTCAGATAAAACCCGAGGGTGCGTTTTTCGCGCGCCAGGCGCTCGCGTTCGTCCCATACCAATGGCACGACGTCCGGCAGTGTTGGTGCGCGCGCAAGCCCGAACAAATCACTCTGGCCCGCGTCGCCTGCGCGATGACGCTGCTCGGCCGTCGCGAGCGCCCGCGGCAACTCGCCCATCATTGTGGCGCGCCCGGCTCCCAGTTCATCAAGTGCACCGGCCTCGATCAACGCTTCGAACGCGCGTCGGCTGAGTCTGAGAAAATCGGTTCGCACACATAGCCCGGTCAGATCTTTGTAGGATCCACCGCGCTCGCGCTCGGACACCAGAGCCTCGGTGACTGCACGCCCCAAGCCTTTGATCGCACCCAGACCGTAACGAATGGCGTCAGTGCCCTCGACTGCAAAAAAATGAGTGGAGCGATTGACGTCTGGAGGAAGGATTTTGAGTCCCATGCGCCGGCATTCGTCAATCATGCGGACGGTCTTGTCAGTATGATCCATGTCGGAGGAAAGCACCGCCGCCATGTAGGCGGCCGGGTAATGAGCCTTGAGCCAAGCTGTCTGATAGGCAATCAGGGCATAGGCGGCCGAGTGCGACTTGTTGAAGCCGTAGCCGGCAAACTTTTCCATCAGATCGAATATGTGCGTCGCCGTTTTCGCGTTGACCCCGCGGATCCGTGCGCCGTCGGTGAAGACCTCGCGCTGACGAGCCATTTCCTCCGGCTTCTTTTTGCCCATGGCGCGGCGCAGAAGATCGGCGCTGCCCAAACTATATCCAGCCAGCACTTGCGCTATCTGCATGACCTGCTCCTGATACAGAATCACGCCGTAGGTGAGCTTGAGAATGGCTTCCAGGGCCGGGTGCGGATAGACAACCTTCTGTGCGCCATGCTTGCGTGCTATGAAATCGTCCACCATGCCCGATTGCAATGGACCCGGACGAAACAGAGCATTGATGGCGATAATGTCTTCAATGCTGTCCGGCTTGAGCCTGCCGATGAGTTCCTTCATCCCGCGGGATTCGAGCTGAAAGACGGCCGTCGTTTCACCGGACTTGAGAAGGCGAAACGTGGCTTCGTCATCGAGCGGGAGTCCGCGCACCGAGATTGGCGTTTCGCCCGCCGCCGAGCGTTCCGCATTGATTGCGCGTACCGCCTTGTCAATAATGGTCAGCGTGCGCAGGCCGAGAAAGTCGAACTTGACCAGTCCCGTCGCTTCGATATCATCCTTGTCGAACTGGGTAACCGGGCTCGCCTCGTTCGCCTCGGCATAAAGCGGGGTGAACTCGGTGAGCGGAGTGGGAGCGATGACCACGCCTCCGGCATGTTTGCCGGCATTGCGCGACAGACCCTCCAGTTTCTGTGCGAGATCGAGCAGGCTGCGCGCATCCTCCTGCGATTCGTACAGCGCCCGCAATTCCCCGGATTCTTTAAGCGCGCGCGCAAGCGTCATGCCGATTTCAAAAGGCACGAGCTTGGCGATTTTGTCCACGTACCCGTAGGGATGACCGAGCACGCGCCCGACGTCGCGTACCACCGCCCGCGCCGCCATGCTCCCGTAGGTGATGATCTGTGCAACGCGGTCGCGACCGTAGCGCTCGGCCACGTAATCTATGACCCGATCTCGGCCCTCGATACAGAAATCCACGTCGAAATCGGGCATGGACACCCGTTCCGGATTCATAAACCGCTCGAAAATAAGATCGTAAGCGATTGGATCCAGGTCGGTAATGCCAAGCGCATAGGCAACCAGCGAGCCAGCCCCCGAGCCGCGGCCCGGCCCGACAGGCACCTCGTGATCCCGCGCCCAGTTGATGAAGTCGGCGACGATCAGGAAGTAACCGGCGAAGCCCATCTCGACGATCACCTCGAGTTCTCCAACCAGCCGCTCCTGATAGGCGCTTACCGGAGCAGCCGCGACAAAGTCGGCTTCGGCAAGCCGTCCGGCAAGCCCTGCTTCAGCATTGCTTTTGAGCCTGGCGCCCTCATCCTCTCCGGCCGGCAATGGAAAAGCAGGAAGAACGATTCGCCCTAAATCGAGTTCGAGGGTTGCGCGTTCGGCAATCGCCACGCTCGCCGCTAGCGTCTCGGGAAGATCTGCAAAGCGCTCCGCCATTTCCGCCGGACTCTTCAGATATTGTTCGGGACCATAGAAGTGTGGACGTCCGGATTCGTTCAGACGATAACCCTGATGGATTGCAACCCGCGCCTCGTGTGCCTCGTAATCCTCCGGCTTGAGAAAACGGACATTGTTGGTCGCCACTGCGGGTGTGGCGGTCTCGAGTGCCAGCATAATCGCCGCCTGATTGAAGGCTTGTTCGCCGACCAGATCAAGACGTGTCAACTCCAGATAAACACCATGCGGAAAGAGCACCTTCAACGCTTCGAGCCGTTGCCCAGCCCGTTTCGCCTGGCCCGCTGCAAACGCCCGACCCACCGCACTCTCGCGCCCGGCAAGTGCAATCAGTTCAGGAGCTCCGGCACCAAACCAGGCCGCGTGTACCTCCGGTCGGCCGGCGCGTTGGCCTTCGGTGTAGCTACGGGTAATGAGTTTGCAAAGGGTACGATATCCGTGTCGCCCGCAAACGAAAACGGTGACCATGCTTGCGTGCTCTTCGCCTTCGAGAACGAGAGCAAGATCGGCGCCGATGATCGGTTTGATGCCGCGTGCTTCTGCAGCCCGATAAAACTTGACCAGTGCAAATAAATTGCCGGCGTCGGTGAGGCCGACGGCGGGCATCCCGAGCGCAGACACCCGATCCATAAGCTCGGGGATACGGACTACACTGTCCACCAGCGAATACTCACTGTGCAGTCTCAGGTGCACGAACGGCGGGTTCATGACGACGCCGCGATTAGCGCCCTTACCGGCGCGTAGTTGCGCCTATGCTCGGGGCACGGTCCATGTCGGCGCAGTGCGGCCAGATGCATCACGGTGGGATAGCCCTTGTGTCGGGCAAATCCATAGACGGGGTAGCGGGAATCCAGTTCGAGCATCATCGCATCGCGTGCGACCTTGGCGAGAATCGACGCGGCGCTGATGACAGGCACACTCGCATCACCCCGGATCACCGCCGTGCAAGGCAATGCCACGGCGGGCACGAAACGCCCGTCTACGAGGGCCGCCGCCGGCGCCGGTCTGAGAGCTTCCAATGCGAGCGCCATCGCGAGCAGGGTCGCCCGATGAATGCCCAGTGTCTCGATTTCGGCGCGCGTGGCGAGTGCCACCGCATGCGCCAAGGCCCGCTCCCGAATCGCCGGCGCGAGCCGTTCGCGTTGCTTCGCTGTGAGCCGCTTCGAATCAGCCACCATCAGGCCATGATCGCACGGCAGTATGACAGCTGCGGCTACTACCGGACCTGCAAGCGGTCCGCGTCCCGCCTCGTCCACCCCGGCAATGAGTTTCGTCGTAGTCATTCGCTCAAGCCGTTCCACGGATGGCGAGTTGTCGGAGCAATACATCGGCGGCACGCGCGGCAGCACCGCCTCCAAGCGTCCCGCGCAGGGCTGCAAATGCCGCAAGCTGGGCATCACGGGCACCCGCATCATCAAGCAATGAACCCACGGCAGCGATGATTTTAGCAACGCTCGCGTCCTCCTGGAGCAACTCAGGAACAATGCCGCGCCCGGCAATAAGATTCGGCAAGGCGAAATGCCGGGTTTGCAGCAAACCAGAACGCCGCAGCAGCCATGCCGAAACCGGTTGCAGGCGGTAGGCGACTACCATCGGCCGCTCGAGCAGCATCGTCTCGAGCGTAGCCGTGCCCGAGGCCGTTAGCACTGCGTCGGCTGCACCGATCGCCGCATGAGCGGAACCCTCGACCAGCGAACAAACGAGCCGCGGATAGGGCCTTAACGCAGCCTCGACCAAGGGTTTAAGTGTCGGCCGGGCAAGCGGGATCACGATCTTCAGATCGTCCCGCGTACGCGCAAGCTCGGCTGCGGCGGCGACAAAAACCGGGGCAAGACGCTTCACCTCGGTCGTCCGCGAACCGGGGAGCACGGCAAGCAGGCGTCCCGCGTGCTCCAAACAGAGCCGGCGCCGCGCTTCCTCACGCGCCAGCGGAACCAACATATCCGCAAGCGGATGACCGACGAACACCGCCTTGATCGGCAGTTCCCGGTAGCACTCAGGTTCAAACGGCAACAGACAGAGCACGCATTTGGCGGCAGCCGCTACTGCATGCACCCGCCCTGCCCGCCACGCCCACACGGAAGGACTTACATAATGCGCGGTCGCAAGGCCCTGTTTGCGCAGACGCCGCTCCAGTCCCAGATTGAAATCGGGCACGTCTATCCCGACCACGAGATCAGGCTGCATCGCGAGCAACGCGCGAATGAGTTGCCGACGCAGCGCAAGCAGTCGCGGCAGATGGACGGCAAGCTCGGCAAATCCCATGACCGACATGTCATCCACGTCGGCAAGAGGACGGCAACCGGCGGCACGCATGGCTGTGCCCGCAACGCCGATTATCTCGATACCGGGACAGCGGGCACGCAAGGCCTCGATCAGATGAGCGCCGAGTTGATCGCCGGAAGCTTCGCCGGCGATGAGTGCGATTTTAAGCGACATGACGATCGAGAGATGGGGAGTATGCGGATGCGGGCAGGTTCTCCCCAGTCGGCGACCTCATCAGCGAATGATGCTGCGCTCGCTGGCGTCGAGAAACTCGACCAGTCGCGCGAGTGCCGGTTCATGCCCGGCCCGCACGGCGAGTTCCTTGCGCGCATCGGCAAGCAGGCGGCCGGAACGATAGATGAGACGGTACGCCTCGGTAATCGCGCGTATGGTAGCAGCCGAATATCCACGCCTGCGTAGCCCTTCCCGATTGATTCCGCGTGGCCGGGCAGGCATGCCGGCCGCCATCAGGTAAGGCGGTACGTCTTTCGATATGCCGGCGTCCATCTGTGCGAAGCAGTGCGCTCCCAGCCAGCAGAATTGATGCACCTTGGCGAATCCTCCGAGTACCGCCCAATCGTCAATTTTCACATGACCGGCCAGGGTCACGTTGTTGGCGAGAATCGTATGATCTCCGATGACGCAATCGTGGGCGATATGCACGTAGGCCATGATCCAGTTGTCGGAACCGATTTCGGTCTCTCCGCGATCCTGCGCGGTACCGCGGTTGATGGTGCAAAACTCGCGGATAGTGTTGCCGTCTCCGATTCTGAGTGAAGTCGCCTCGCCACCGTATTTCTTGTCCTGTGGCGCGAGCCCGAGCGACACATACGGGAAGATGCGATTCCCGGCACCGATTTCGCAAGGTCCCTCGATAACGGTATGGGCGCCGATTTCGGTATCCGCACCGATTACAACATTTTCCCCGATGATGGCGAAAGGCCCCACTCGTACGCCTTCTGCAAGTTTGACCCCTGGATGAACGATGGCGCGCGGATCAATCACGTTGCGCATTACCTCGATGTACACAAAAGCTCGGCCGAAGCGACCAGCTTATTTCCAACCTCGGCGCTGGCATGGAAGCGACCAATCTTGCGGACCACTCGCTGCAACGAAGTGGTGAGAATCAATTGATCTCCGGGTTCGACCGGACGCCGAAAACTTGCCTTATCGACACCGACCAGATAATGCAGCTCGTTTTCAGAGCCATGATAAATTTCCGCTGCAAGAAGGCTGGTCGCCTGAACCATGGCCTCCAGAACCAGTACGCCCGGCATTACGGGACAAATGGGGAAATGTCCGACGAAAAATGGTTCGCCTATGGTCACGTTCTTGACCGCGATCAGCCGCTCGCCGGAAACGTACTCGATCACACGATCCACCAACAGAAACGGGTAGCGATGAGGGAGGCGCCCGAGAATCTGATGAATGTCAACAATTTCTTTTTCGTTCATATACGCATGTTCCATGGCGGAAATCTCAAGACGCGATAAAGAGAGCTAAATCTGCGGCCTAATCACCGGCGTTCTTGGGAGCACACCAGATTTGCGCCTCGGCGGCCAAATGTCCATCCACTTCCGCACGGGCATCGAAACAGGACATATTACGGATGCTGCGTCGTGGCGAGGCGGTGAGCAACAGCTGGTCCCCGGGTTCTACCGGTCGCCGGAACTTCGCCTTGTCCACGCGAACCAGATAGTAAATTGTGCGGGGCGAAACCACGTGAGTCATATAGATCAACAAACTGCTTGTCTGAGCCATCGCTTCCAGCACCAGCGCCCCCGGCATCACGGGACGCACGGGGAAATGCCCGACGAAGAACGGCTCGTCTATGGTCACGTTCTTGATCGCGACAAGCCGCTCGCCGGGAGTGCACTCAAGCACACGATCCACCATCAGAAACGGATAGCGATGCGGGAGTATTTCCAAAATCCGGTGGATGTCGAAGCCGCTCGTTTGATCCGTCATTTAGTGTCCTTGTCTTCACGCTCAAGCCGGGCAATCCGGCGGGCAAGCTCGTCAAGCGATTTGAATCGCGCGCTGTTACGCCGCCAACGCCCGCTTTCGTCCATCGGAAGTCCGCCCGAGTAGCGGCCTGCGGAGTGAATGGAGTGGTTGACGAAGGTCTTGCCGGTGATAATACTACCATCGGCAATTTCTAGATGACCGGCAATTCCGACCTGCCCGGCGATCATGCAACGGGCGCCAACCGTCGTCGTGCCCGAGATACCGGTGCAGGCTGCAATCACGGTGTCGGTGCCGATCCGTACGTTGTGACCGATCTGAATCAGATTGTCCAGTTTGACTCCGTCGGCGATTACCGTGTCTTCGATCGTGCCCCGATCAATTGTAGTGTTGGCGCCAATTTCCACCCGATCGCCGATCACGACGCTGCCGAGCTGGGGAACCTTCAACCACTGTTTGCCATCCAGGGCAATTCCAAAGCCGTCGGCACCGATTACGACTCCTGGATGCAAAACGCAATCCTGACCGATATGGGCACGTGCGAGAATCGTAACGTTGGCACTCAGACGGGTTCGCGCTCCGATTTCAACGCCGTCGCCCACCACACAACCGGGACCCAGATAGACGCGCGGACCGATACACGCCCCGGCCCCGACCACCACGCGTGGCCCGACCCAGGCGTCGGCGGCAATCTCGGCATCCGGCTCAATGCTTGCGCCGGGATGAATACCGGGTTTGACCAACGTGGGCGGCAGAACCAACTCGGCGGCCCGCGCATAGTACACATAGGGATCTGCGGTCACTATGGCCGCGGTTTGGCACCCGGACGCATCCTTCTCGCGCAGAATCACGCAGCCGGCCCGTGTCGTGCTCAACAAGCTCCGATAACGGGAATTGGCGAGAAACCCAAGAGCCGCCGAACCCGCTGTCGCAAGCGATCCGACTGTATGTACGCGTCGCTCCGGATCGCCCCTGAGCTCTCCGCCCAGTGCGGCCACGATCTCTCCCAGACTGACGCCGGGTGCGTTCAAGGTCGCTTCCGAAGTTCCGCCTGCGTCGCGGCGTAGTCCTGCTTCAGCCGGGCGAGAACCTCCTGCGTGATATCCATGTCGGGAGCGGCGTAGAGCACCCCTTGTTCCAGCACGACCGTAAAGTGGTTCAGCCGGGAGCTGGCCTTGATTTCCTTAAGTATCAAGTTCTTGAGGTCGGCGATAAGCTGCTGCTGCCTTAAAAGCATGGCAGTATCGTAGCTTTGCTCATCGCTTTTTAACGTGGCTTGGGCAGATTTCAACTTTTCAATCGCGCTCGCACGTTCAAATTGGTTCGCATCCGGGTCGAGCAACTGAAGAGTCACGCTGAGTTTCTTCACCGTCACACGTTCATTCTTTATTCTTATTTGTTGGGCTGCAAACTCGCGCTTCAAAAGCTCACGCGAAGCCTGGCTCTGAGGAGCCTTGTTCAACAGTTCCGGATAATTTACATAAGCTACGCCATCGGCAGCATCTGCGAATGACGCAAAGCCGATCAGTCCGACACAGAGCACAATGCCCCCCCTCCAGCGCATCAGAAATAAGCGCCGAGGGTAAATTGGAAACGCGCCAGATTATCGCCCACATAATAATGAAACGGGATCGCATAGCTGAAATGCAACGCACCGATCGGCGTGAGCCAGGTTAACCCAAGTCCGTACGAGGCTCGAATATATTTGAAACTGAAATCGCCAGGACGATTAAAAACGTTTCCTGCGTCGACAAAAAAGGCCATGCGATAAGAGTTTTGGGCGCTGGGACCGCCAAGGAAATTGGGCAGGATCAGTTCATTTTGTACCCAGGTGACGAGATCCCCGCCATACGGCAATCCGTTGGAATCCAACGGTCCCAAGGTAGCATCTTCATAGCCCGCTACGGAATCCGCGCCGCCGGCAAAGAAACGTTGGTAGGGCGGCAGATCGGTGGTTTTCCCATAGGCATCGCCGAGGCCGACAAGACTGTTGATGCCGTAGATGAAGCCCGATCTGATCGGGAAGAAAGACGTCTGATTCCAGGTGGCGGTGTAAAAGGTTTCGTCGCCCAACGGAAGCGCCACATTCAAATTAAATTGCTGCAGCGTACCTCTGGTCGGAAGCACGGTGCGATCGCGGGTATCGTGGCTGTATCCTGCCATAGCGATGAAATTGTTGTAGGTCAGAGTCGGTATCGGAAAATTGATGGGGACGCTGGAATCGAGTCCGGGACAATAGCTCTGTTGATACGCTACACTGCCATTTGCGGGATTGCTTACAAAATTCGTGAACTGTGTCGATGAAGTGCAGTAGGGTGTCAATGTTCCACTGAGAAAGCTCGCACCCAAACTGTAGGAATCGAATTCGGAAAGCGGGAATCCATACGTCACGCCTGCTCCGTAATTCTTGGATATGAACTGGGACGAATTCAAATTTACACTGGTGCCCTTGGTATAAGTCAGAGAAAACGTGCGACTGATTCCGCTGCTTGTCACGTAAGGATTCGTGTAGGAAGCCGTGGCACTGGTCAAGACACTGTTCTTGTTGACATCGAAATGAAGTTGCTTGCCTTCGCCAAACAGGTTGGATAACGCCACGTCGGCTCCTACACCGAACCCGTAGTACCCGGAATAGGAGAGAGACACATTGGCGGTTCCAGATTGGCGCTCGTTGACGTTTACGTTGAGATCTACCTGATCGGGCGAACCCGGGACCTTCACCGGTTTG
The DNA here is from genome assembly GCA_050739575.1 of Gammaproteobacteria bacterium. Classification (GTDB taxonomy): domain Bacteria; phylum Pseudomonadota; class Gammaproteobacteria; order JAKDMP01; family JAKDMP01; genus JBOIBN01. Next base: position 48,191 of record JBOIBN010000002.1, on the reverse strand, counting down.
AGATCGACGGTATCCACGAACGGAAGGCGTTGAATGCGAATACGTGAACGCTTGAGATTCACATTGTTGAGCCAACTGCCTTCCGATTGACGCATCTCGCGGCGAAATACGGAATCATCCGTGCCCGGCGCTCCACTGAAAACGACGTGGCGCACATAAACACGTTGGCCCGGCTTCACGTAGAAAACCATCTCCACCGTGTGCGTCTTCTGATCCGGTTGCGGCAGCGGGTTGACTTCGGCGAAGCCGTAACCATAGTTCCCCAGTTCATTGGTCAAAAGCTCGGCCTGCGCATTGGCAAGCTTCATGGAAAACGTGTCGCCCGGTTTGAGAAACAACAAATCCTCCAGTTTTTTCTCGCCGATCGGAAATTCGCCGAGCAGTTTCACCGAACCGACCTTGTATTTGTCGCCCTCATGCAGATTGACGTTGATGTAGATTCCAGATTTATTCGGCGAAATCTGAACCTGTACGGAATCAATGCGGAAATCTGCGTACCCGCGATCCATGTAGAAGGAACGCAGATTCTCCAGGCTGCCGCTCAGCTTTTCCTCCTCGTATTTGTCCTTGTCGCTCAGCCAAGTGAACCAGCCCGGCGTGGTGAGCTTGAATTGGCCGCGAAGGGTGCCGGAATCAAACGCCTTGTTGCCGGTGAAATTGATGGAAAGCACTTTGGCGGCCGCACCTTCCTTGATCTTGATCGCGATCAGAACGCGGTTGTTGGGCAACGGTTTGATGGTTGAATGGATCTGAACGCCATAACGGCCATGATCGAAATATGTCTGGATAAGCGAACCCTCGATGCCGTTGAGCGCCGAGCGGTTGAAAAAACTCCCTTTCGTCAGGCCCGCCTGCTCCAGGCCCTTTTGCAATGCATCGGTCTTGATCGCCTTGTTGCCGCTCAGAACGACCTCCGCGATCGTGGGGCGCTCGTGAACAAGGATAATAAGCGTGGAGCGTTCGCGTCTGAACTGAACTTGGGTAAAAAACCCGGTCTGATACAGGCTGCGAATGGCCTTGGAGATATCGGCTGATCCCACCGTCTGCCCGACGTCGATGCCAGGCATGTAAGTGAGCACGGTAGTTTTCGAGATACGTTCAAGCCCGATGACCTGAATATTCTGCACGATGAAAGAACCGCTACCTGCGGCATGTCCCACGGGCGTCCACAGGCCTGCAAACAGGGTTAGGGAAAAAAGGACTCGGGCAACGAGTTGGCGTCCGGGCAAGGGTGACCCTCCTGGGCTACGAATTAAACAGGCGACTGAGATCGCTGAAGAGTGCAAAGCCTACCAGCACCGCGAGCAAACTCAAACCCACGCGCTGCCCGACGGCCTCGGCGTTGGCCGACAACGGACGGCCCCGCACGAGCTCGAAACCGAGGAAAAGCAGCTGCCCACCGTCCAGAAGAGGGATCGGCAAGGCGTTGAGTATTCCGAGGCTGATGCTGATGATGGCGAGGAAAAACAGAAACGGGACAATGCCCGCCTGCGCCCATGCGCCCGCATACTGCGCTATGGAGATCGGACCGCTGAGGTTTTTGAGAGAGGCTTGGCCGACGGCCATGCGATAGAGCATGATTGAGGTCACGGTAGTCAGCTGCCCGGTGCGCGCCACCCCTGCGGAGAATGCCGCAAGCGGCGGTAAACGGTAGTCCGCGCGCAGATCGGCGCCATAATCGGCCGGCACCTTCGGCGCGGCCCCGATATATCCCACTGTTGTGCCGTTCTCGTTGCGGCTGCCGGCAATGACCGGCAGCGTGAGTTCACGACCGTTGCGCTCGATCTCGAACATCAGGCGCCGATTGGGTTGCGCGCGCACCACCTTGACTACCGCGTCCCAGTCCGCAGCCTTTTTATCGTTGATGGCGAGAATGTGATCGCCCGCGAGCAACCCGGCGCGCGCCGCCGAATCCTGCGGCTCGATCTTGCCGATCACCGGCACGAGCGGCGGCAGCCAGGCGCTGATGCCCAATCCCGAAAGCAAGGCACCGGGCTGGGTCAAGGCCTTGACGTCACCATAACGCAGGGTGGAGCTGCGCTCTGCGCCGGTCGGCGTTTCGACCCTGAGCACGAGCGGTCGCTCGGCCACCACGGCCTCGAGCAAAGCAAGCTGTGCTGCCTCCCAGGTTGGAGTCTGTTTGCCGTTCACCGCGAGGATCGTATCGCGCTCGACAAGCCCCGCGCGGGCAGCCGGCGTGTCGGGTCCGACCGGGCCGATCACGGGCTTGAGCCCGGGAATCCCCGCCATGAAGACAACCCAGTAAGCGAGTACGGCAAACAAGAGATTGAACGCCGGCCCGGCAACGAGAATGACGGCGCGTGCCCAGATCGGCTGGCGATTGAAAGCGTGGCCACTCTCCGGCTCCGGTACCGGCCCTTCCCTTTCATCGAGCAGTTTCACATAGCCGCCGAAGGGCAGCGCTGAGATCATGTATTCCGTGCCCTCCCCTCGTTGCCAGCGCAGCAACGGGCGTCCGAAACCTAGCGAAAATCGGAGCACCTTGACCCCGAGCAGGCGGGCCATGATGAAGTGTCCGAATTCGTGAAACGTGATCAGAACGGCTACGGCGACAAGAAAGGCAACGATGGCGATAAGTGCGCTCATGCGGACACGGCAGTTTCGGTTGCAATCCGCTTTGCCTGCGCCCGGGCTTCGGCGTCCACGGCGAGCACGGCATCGAGGTCCACGGCCGGTGGCGCATCCGTCTGTGCCAGCACGGCCTCGACGACGGTCGGGATATCCGTAAAACGTAAATCTCCGATGAGAAAGGCCGCCACTGCGACCTCGTTCGCCGCGTTGAGCACGGCCGGCGCCGTACCACCCGCGGCGAGCGCCTCGCGCGCGAGGCGCAAACAGGGAAAATTCGTCTCATCGGGCGATTCAAAATCGAGGCTGCCGAGCGTCGCGAGGTCGAGCGGTTCCACGCCGGAACTCACGCGCTCCGGCCAGGCCAGGCCGCAGGCGATCGGCGTACGCATGTCGGGACGGCCGAGCTGGGCGATGAAGGAGCCATCCGCGTATTCCACCAGGCTGTGGACGGTGCTCTGCGGGTGCACGACGACCCGTACCTCCTCGAGCCCGAGACCAAACAGATAACTCGCTTCGATGATCTCCAGCCCCTTGTTCATGAGCGTGGCCGAGTCTACGGAAATCTTGCGCCCCATTTTCCACTTCGGATGCGCACAGGCTTCGTCCGGCGTAACCGCATGAAGTTCCTCGATCCGGCGTTCCCGAAACGGTCCGCCCGAACAGGTCAACCACAAGCGGTTCACCCCGGGCGCACGTGCACCCGCCCGATAACCGCCCGGCATGCACTGAAACAAGGCATTGTGCTCGCTGTCGATCGGGATCAGCTCGCCGCCGCTTTTAGCGAGTTCGCCGAGAAAAAGCGGTCCGGTCATGACCAACGATTCCTTGTTGGCCAGGAGTACCCGCTTACCCGCACGCGCCGCAGCCAGCGTTGGTGCCAATCCTGCCGCGCCTACGATGCCGGCCATTACGAGGTCGGTCTGCGGATGAGCGGCCAGTTCGATCAGGGCTTCGGTCCCGGCCAGAACCTCGGTCGGAATGTCATCCTCGCGCAGTCTCGCCGCGAGCGTCCGCGCTGCGTCGGCATCCGCAAGCGCCGCATAGACGGGACGATATTTACGGCATTGTTCCAACAGGGCCTCGACATTGCGATTGGCCGCGAGCGCGAATAATCGGTAGCGCTCAGGATTGCGCGCGACCACATCGGCCGTGCTGCGCCCGATGCTCCCGCTTGCGCCGAGCACTGCCACGTTCTTCATCGCGCGGCTCCCACGAGACCGAGCCCCAGGGCGAACACGGGCGCCGCAGCCGTCAGGCTGTCTATCCGGTCGAGGAGCCCGCCATGGCCGGGAATCAGCCGACCGCTGTCCTTGGCCCCGGCGCTCCGCTTGAGCCGGCTTTCCGCAAGGTCGCCGATCAGAGAAAAGACTGTCACGGTCAGGGCGAGCGGGATCAAAACAACGGGAGAAACGGGGCACCACAAACTCGTCACGGCACCGGCCAGAGCGGCCGCCGCAAGACCGCCGGCGAACCCTTCCCATGTCTTGCCGGGCGAAAGCGCCGGCGCGATGCGGCGCAAGCCCCACGCCTTTCCCGCGAAATAGGCGCCGGCATCGGCCGCCCAGACAATAAGCAACAGCGCCAAAACCAATTCCGCCCCCTCGGGGCGGAGACGAATCGCAACCATCGCGAACCAGGCCGGAACCAGCACCAGAAATCCCTGCGCGGCAAGACCTCTGCGCGATGCCGAGAGCGGTCCACGGGCAAGCTCCAGCGCTGCCAGCAGCCAGAAAAGAAGAAATGCCCACAGCAGATCTCCCGCTATGACGTTATCGCTCAAGGCCAACCAGCCGAGCGCCATCAGCACCAACGCAAGCAGCAGATAGATAATCCGGACGACCGGGAGGCGCAAACCCGCAAGGCCAGACCATTCCCAGGCTCCTATCAGTACGAACAAGGCGGCAACGCCGGCATAGACCATGAGCGGGGCCCACAGGGCCCAGGCAATGGCAGCCGGCAACAGCACGGCCGCTGCGAGCAGGCGGGTCCTAAGCATGACGACTGCGTCCCACGGCCGCCACCCGCCCAAAACGTCGCTGACGACGAGCATAGTCGGCCAGCGCCTCATCCAGCGTCGCTGCGTCGAAGTCGGGCCAGAGCGTTTCAGTGAAATAAAACTCGGTATAGGCCAGATTCCAGAGCAGGAAGTTGCTGATCCGATACTCCCCGCCGGTGCGGATGAACAGGTCCGGGTCGGGCACCGTTGCGAGCGCCATGTTTTCGCGCAGGATTTCCTCATCTATCGCCTCCGGCGCAAGACGTCCCGCGGCGGCCTCCGCGGCCAGTTTTCTTGCCGCTGCCACGATGTCCCAGCGCCCGCCGTAGCTTACGGCGACATGCACTTCCAGACCGTCATTGCCCGCGGTCGTGATCTCGGCCTCGCGCATGGCGGTTTGCAGGCGCAGCGAAAGCTGTTCACGCGCACCGATGAAGTCCAGCCGTACATTGTTGTCGTTGAGTTCGGCAACCTCGCGCCGCAACGCCTGCAGAAAAAGCGCCATCAGCGCATCCACTTCGGTATTCGGGCGGCGCCAGTTTTCGCTGGAGAATGCAAACAGCGTGAGATGACGAATACTACGCTCGCCGGCGCTGCGCACGAGCGCGCGCACGGCCTTTTGCCCCGCCTGATGTCCGGAACGGCGCGGCAGTCCGCGACGTTCCGCCCAGCGGCCATTGCCGTCCATGATGACGGCAAGATGCCGGGGCACGACAGCGACGGGCTCCTCGGCTTGTTCGAGCGCTCGAACCGAAACCGATCGAGACACGCGGTTCATCCGGTCGGGGCGGCGATCATGACGTCACGCAAGGAATCATCAGACGACGTGTGAAAGAACGAGGTTGGATTTTCTCTGCTCGACATGCACCACTAGGCAACCACCGGCCGACTTCCAAAAGAAGGTCCGCAGAATTCCATCGGCATAGGTGAAGCAAGGTTGGCAACAACCTTTAGACCTCCATCAGTTCGGCTTCCTTGGCCTGCAAAAGTTCCTCGATCCGTGCGACGTGGCGATCGGTGATTTTCTGCATGGCCTCGGCATTCCGGCGTTCGTCATCCTCCGTGATTTCCTTTTTGCGTACGAGTTCCTTCAGCCCGCCGAGTGCGTCGCGGCGTACATTGCGTACCGCGACGCGGGCGCCCTCCGCTTCCTGACGCACCACCCGCACCAGTTCACGACGGCGCTCTTCGGTGAGCGAGGGCAGCGGCACGCGCATGACGGTACCGGCAGCAACAGGATTGAGGCCGAGATCGGCATTCATGACGGCCTTCTCGATTACCGGCACCATCTGCTTGTCCCATGGCGCGATGGAAAGCGTGCGGGCATCCAGCACCGTCACGTTCGCCACCTGGCTCAAGGGCACTTCGGCGCCGTAATACTCGACGCGCAGATGGTCGAGCAGACTGGTGTGCGCACGTCCGGTACGAATCTTGGCAAAGGCTTCGCGCAGCGCCACAAGGCTCTTGTCCATGCGCTCATCGGCGTCGCGATGTATGGCGTCGGCCGTCATCTCAACACTTCCTGCCTGCTGCAGACCGATCAACCTGGAACAACGTAATCATATTCGTCTCCGTTGGTAACCAGCGTGCCGACGTCGTCCCCCTCCAGGATGCGCACAAAAGCGCCGGGAGTGTAAATGGGAAAAACCCTGAGCGGCAGCGCACGTTCGCGGCACATCACCAGTGCCGTCGTATCCATCACCGCGAGCCGTTCGTCTATCGCCCGATCGAAACCGAGCCGGGAGTAACGGCGCGCCTCGGGATGCTTTACGGGGTCTGCATCGTACACGCCGTCCACCTTGGTGCCCTTGGCGAGCAGATCGGCGCCGATTTCCGCAGCGCGCAGGCTCGCCGCGGTGTCGGTCGTGAAATAGGGATTGCCGGTGCCGGCGGCGAGAACGATCACCCGCCCCTTTTCGAGATGACGGATCGCTCGGCGGCGGATGAAGTCTTCGCAGACCTCATTGATGCGGATTGCCGACATGACCCGAACCTCGAGCCCGCTGCGTTCGAGTGCGCCTTGCAGGGCGAGTGCGTTCATCACCGTCGCGAGCATGCCCATGTGGTCGCCGGTCACGCGATCCATGCCGTGTTGAGCGAGTCCCGCCCCGCGAAAGAGATTGCCTCCACCGATCACGATCGCAAGCTGCACATCCAGCTTGTGTGCCTCGCCGATTTCGGCGGCGAGCCGCGAGAGCATCTGCGGGTCTATGCCGTATTCGGCATCGCCCATCAGTGCTTCGCCGGAAAGCTTGAGAACCACGCGGCGACAGGCAGCGGGGCGCCCTGCCTTTCTCCCGCTTTTCGCCGGCGTGTCCATTTCGAGCCCGCCGGGCCTAACGGCCTCGCGCCTGGGCCATGACTTCTGCTGCGAAGTCCGTTTCTTCCTTCTCGATGCCCTCGCCCACCTCGAAACGCGCGAAACCGTGTACGCGTGCGCCATTCGACTCCAACAGCGTACCAACCGTGTGATCAGGGTTTTTCACGAAAGGCTGCCCTGTGAGCGCCATTTCATTGGCATATTTCGCCACACGCCCTTCGACCATCTTCGCAACGATTGCGGGGGGCTTGCCGCTCGCCTCGGCCTGGGCGCGATGAATCTCGCGTTCCCGCGCAAGAAGATCCTCGGGCAGATGTTCGGGCGTCACGCAGATCGGCCGGCTCGCAGCGATATGCATGGCGACATCCTTGGCCAGGTCTTCGTCACCGCCTTCGAGTTCGACCAGCACCCCGATTCGGATACCGTGCAGATAGCGGCCGATTACCCCCGTCTCAGTCGCCAGGCGGGCGATACGGCGCACGGCAATGTTTTCGCCGAGTTTCGCGACCAGTTCACGCCGGAGCGCGTCTACCGTTCCGCCCATGGGCAGATGCAGCGCGGACAACTCCTCCACATCCGTCGGCGCCGCCGCGAGCACGAGTGCCGCGACCGCGTCTGCAAAGATTGCCAGATCCTGACCCCCGGCGACAAAATCGGTCTCGCTGTTGATCTCGACCATGGCCGCGGCTCTGTTGTTTGCCGCCAGCGCAATCCGGCCCTCGGCCGCGGTGCGGGCGGATCGTTTGTCGGCCTTGGCGAGTCCGGCCTTGCGCATGAACTCGACCGCAGCTTCGAGATCACCTCCAGTTTCGGTCAAGGCTTTCTTGCATTCCATCATGCCGGCACCGGTGCGCTCGCGCAGCGCCTTGACTTGTGCAGCGCTGATGCTCATCCGTTCCTCCATTCAATCCCGTTCTTACTCATCTTCAGATTCGTCAGTTTCGGGTTCGCCAACGAACTCGGCCGCATTCGACTCGACCACACCCTCTGCTTTCGCTGTTGCCTTAGCCTTTGGCTTCGCGCGGATCCTGGATTTCGGCTGCGGTCTGGGTCCAGACTCGGCGGAGTCCTCCGCGGCGGGCTCATCGGCAACCGGCTGATCGGGCGACCCCTTGGGGGGCTTTGACGTGCGCTTGCGCGGAGCCGGTTTGGAAGCTGATGCGTCCTCCCCAGTCCTGGCGCGGGCCGTGCGTGGCCGCTGGCGGTGCGTAATTTTCTGGACCTCTTCTTCTTCGACGAAGTCCTCGGCATCGCCTTCGATCACCGGCAGTGTTTCGCGCCCGGCAATCAGGGCATCCGCGGCGGCGCTTACGAACAACTCGATCGCTGAAATGGCGTCGTCGTTGCCGGGAATGACGTAATCCACACCGTCAGGGCTGTTGTTGGTATCCACAATTCCGATCACTGGAATACCGAGCTTGTTGGCCTCTGCAACCGCGATTTTTTCGTAACCGACGTCTACCACGAACAAGGCATCCGGCAGGGATTCCATGCCGCGGATGCCGCCGAGGCTGTTTTCGAGCTTCCCCTGCTCGCGGCGCAAGCCGACCGCCTCCTTCTTGATCAGGCGCTCCAGTGTCCCGTCCTCGATCATGGCTTCGAGTTCGAGCAGGCGCTTGACCGAGCGACGGATGGTTGCAAAGTTGGTAAGCGTACCGCCCAGCCAGCGCTGGTTCACGTACGGCATGTTGCAACGGGCCGCCTCGCGTGGAATGACGTCGTGCGCCGCCCGCTTGGTGCCGACGAACAGCACTTGTCCGCCCTGAGCTGCCAGTTTGGAGAGATAATTGCCGGCCTCCTCGAGCAACGGCACCGTCGCTTCGAGGTTGATGATGTGGATTCGACTGCGGTGCCCGAAGATGTAGGGCGCCATCTTCGGATTCCAGAATCGGGTCTGATGGCCGAAATGCACGCCCGCCTCGAGCATGCTGCGCATGGATACGGTTGCCATAGTCAATCTCCGTCCGGGTTGAGCCTCCACGCGTCCCATGCGACAACCCCGCTCTCTGATCCTTCATCATCAGTCATGAAGGGATCGGAGGCGGGGCACCCGGCCGCATGTGTCGGCGCGTGTGTGGAATTAATTGGCTTATTCTAACCTGAGCGCTTTCGACGATACAATAACTATTGCGATCCGCCCGGAGGGCCGCATGGCCATCACCGTCAAAACGCCGGAAGAAATCGAAAAAATGCGCCAAGCCGCACACCTGACAGCCGAGGTACTCGACGTGGTGGCGCCGCACGTCCGCTCCGGCATCAGCACCGACGAACTCGATGCAATCTGCCACGAACACATTGTAAACGTGCAGAAGGTCATTCCCGCCAACGTCGGTTATCGCGGCTTTCCGAAAACCATCTGTGCCTCGGTCAACCATGTGGTCTGTCATGGCATCCCGGGCGACAAACGACTCAGGGACGGTGACATCATCAACATCGACACCGCGGTGATCATGGACGGTTTTTACGGCGACACCAGCCGCATGTACTTTGTGGGCGAACCCTCAGTGCAGGCCCGTCGCTTGGTGGAAACGACTTACGAGGCGATGAAAATCGGGCTCGAGATGGTACGTCCAGGCACACGCCTGGGCGACATCGGTTATGCCATCCAGCGCCACGCCGAGTCGCGCGGCTATTCGATCGTGCGCGAATACTGCGGGCATGGCATCGGCCGAGGCTACCACGAGGATCCGCAAGTGCTGCACTACGGCGAGCCGGATACGGGCCTTGCGCTCGAACCGGGCATGACCTTCACCATCGAGCCCATGGTAAACGCCGGCAAACGCCACACGAAACTCCTCCCGGACGGCTGGACCGTCGTCACCAAGGACCATTCGCTGTCCGCCCAATGGGAACATACCGTGCTTGTAACCCACAACGGCTTTGACGTGCTGACCGCGCGCGCGGATGAGACCTTTAGCCACTAAGGCCAGCGACGATCCCCTCCTCGAGGCGCTGAACCAGGCTCGCGCGAGCCTCGCCGCCGGCATCGCGGCGCGAAAGTCTCCCGCTCAGCTTCTTGCCGGCCACGCCCAGGCAGTGGACGCGGTCATCCGCTCCGCTTGGAGCGAGAGCATGTCCGGAAATGGCGCGGCGCTGTTCGCGACCGGCGGCTACGGTCGGCGCGAGCTGTATCCCGGCTCGGACATCGACCTTGCCGTAATCCTGGCCGAGCCCACCCCATCCGCAACGAGCCAAGGCGTGGAGCGCTTCGTGCGCCGTCTATGGGATCTCGGACTCAAGGTCGGATCCGGCGTGCGCACTCTGGGCGAAACCCACCAGGCCGCCGCCGATGCCACCATTTTTACCGCCCTGACGGAAGCCCGTCTCCTCGCGGGCGAGCGACGGCTTGCACGCGCACTCGATACGCTACTCACGTCTCCGGATCTCTGGCCCGAGACCACCTACCTCAAGGCCAAACGCCGCGAGCGAGCCGAGCGCTATGCCCGCTACGACGGCACCACTCAGAAACTGGAACCCAGCGTCAAGGAGGGCCCGGGCGGACTGCGCGATCTCAACACGCTGCACTGGCTGGGCGCCCGCCATCTCGGCCGACGCCGCCCCACGCTCACAGACTTGGAACGCGCGGGCCTGATCCTTGTCGAAGAACGTCGGGCTCTCGCGCACGCCGCCCGCGTACTCGCCCGTATCCGTCTTGCCCTGCATTCTCTTGCCGGTCGGAGCGAAGATCGTCTGCTTTTTGACCTGCAGCCGCGCGCCGCGGAACTGCTCGGCTACCGTCCCCGCTCCGGTGCGCTGGCGGTCGAGGTGATGATGCAGGACTATTACCGCAGCGCAGCCGACATTGCCCATCTTAACGATCTCCTCTTCGCGAGTCTTGCCGACGAGCGCGACGAGGCGCGAACGCTTACGCCGGAATTCCTCGCCCGCGGCACCGCGCTGGATTTCGACCATCCTGACCTGCCCCACGAAAACCCGCGGCTCCTGCTCGGGATTTTTCTTCACTGGCAACGCGATCCACACCTGCGCGGACTCGCTCCTGGAGCCCACCGCTCCATCGCCACTGCGCTGCCTCTGATAGACGCGTCCTTTCGTCGTGATGCCGACAACCGCGCCGCTTTCCTGGCCCTGTTTTCGGCTCCGAATCGGGTCGCCGCAGCTATGGCGGCGATGCACGAAACCGGCGTGCTCGGCCGTTATCTGCCGGCCTTCGCTCGCGTCGCCGGACGCATGCAATACGACCTCTTCCACGTCTATACGGTGGATGAACACATTCTGCGCGTGCTCGCCAACGTCGAAAGCCTGTGCCACGGCCGCTTTGAACCGGCTCGCCCGGATCTGCGTGCGGCCGCCGCGCGGCTCGACCGTCCGGAGGTAATTTTTCTCGCGGCACTGTTTCACGACATCGCCAAGGGGCGCGGCGGCGATCATTCGCAACTCGGCGCCCGCGAGGCCCGGAGTTTTGCGCTCGACCACGGCCTCGCACGCAGCGACGCTGAACTTGTCGGTTGGCTGGTGCAACATCATCTGGCACTTTCGGTGACGGCTCAGAAATCGGATCTTTCCGACCCCGAGGTCACCGCCGCTTTCGCGCGTCTCGTGGGCGATCAGCGTCGCCTCGATTACCTTTACGTGCTTACCGCGGCGGACGTGCACGCCACCAACCCCGCGCTATGGAATGCCTGGCGCGAAGCGCTTTTCGGCGAACTCTATCAGCGGTGCAGCCGCGCTCTGTGGCGCGGGCTCGAACATCCGACAGATGCAGCGAACGAAATCGCCGTGCGTAAACGCGAGGCACGCGCACTGCTGGGCGGCGGCAACTCCGCCGTAACACGGCTTTGGCACAGGTTCGGCGACGACTACTTTTTGCGGTACACGCCGGAAGAAATCTCCTGGCATACCCGTGCGCTGCTCGCCGCCGCCGGGCCGCCGGCCGTTTTTCTGCGCGCGGCGCCCCTGGGTACGGGCACGGCAATCGCCATCTACTGCACCCGCGAGAGTTTTGCCTTCGCCCGCGTCACCGCCGTACTTGCACAACTGGGGCTCACCATTGCGGCTGCGCGCTGCGTACCGATCGGCGATGAAGCAACGCTCGATACCTATCTGGTGTTCGAAGCCGACGGCAGCCCGATTGAAGATCCGCGACGCATCGAACGCACCGAAACCTCGCTGATGGAAGAACTCGAACGCGACTCCGCAACGCCGCACCGCGTTATCCGACCCACACCGCGTCAGGTCCGCTTGTTCCGGACCCCGACCCGAATTTCCTTCTCGAAGGATCCCGAGAGCCGCTACGACGTGCTGGAGCTCCATGCCGGCGACCATCCCGGTCTTCTCGCCGCGGTGGCACGCGCCTTCAAGCACGGCAAGATTCAACTGCGCGCGGCCCGGGTCATGACGATCGGCGAGCGGGCCGAAGATGTTTTCCACATCACCGATGCCGACGGCCGGTCACTCGATGCCACCACACGCACCGCGCTTGAAAGCGCCCTCCACACCGAAATCGCCGATGAAGTCTGAACCGATCGCAAAGCAGGGACAGTTTCGGTTCGAAATCCCGCGCACGACAAGGATGCGACGGGCGGTTCGACGCATTGTGAGAAAATTACGCACCATAATATCTTCCGATCCCCTTTCGCATGCGCGCCATGAACCCTGATATCCGGCTTCTGAAACCGTACCCCTTCGAGCGGCTTGCAACGCTCCTCGCCGACGCGACCCCTCCGGCGGATCGCACGCCCATCGCACTTTCGATTGGCGAGCCGCGGCATGCGCCGCCGGACTTTATCGTCGAAGCACTGAAGCGGCACGCCGGCGAACTTGCGAGTTATCCCACTGCGCGGGGTTTGCCGGAGTTGCGCGCGGCGATGGCAGATGCCTTGATGCGCCGCTACCGGCTCGCGCCCGGCGCGCTCGATCCCGATCGCCAGGTGCTGCCGGTCAACGGCACGCGCGAGGGGCTGTTCGCCTTCGTGCAAGCGGTCGTCGATCGTACGCGTGATCCGCTCGTGGTGATGCCCAATCCCTTCTATCAGATTTACGAAGGTGCGGCGCTGCTCGCCGGTGTCCGACCCTGGTTCATGAACACTGATGCGGCGACGAACCACAAGCCCGAACTTGCAGCGGTGCCGGACGAAGTGTGGAAGCGTTGCCAGGTGCTTTTCCTGTGCTCGCCGGGCAACCCGAGCGGTGCGGTACTTGACCCCGAAGACTGGAAGCTCGCCTTCGCGCTCGCCGACCGCTACGACTTCGTCATCGCCGCCGACGAATGCTATGCCGACATCTACACGGACGAATCCGCTCCGCCGCCCGGCGCGCTCGAGGCGGCCGCAGCCATCGGCCGCGACGATTTTCGTAATCTCGTTGTCTTTCACAGCCTCTCCAAGCGTTCGAGCGTTCCCGGGCTGCGCTCCGGTCTGGTCGCCGGTGATGCCGCCGTCATCGGACCACTCGCGGCCTATCGAACCTATCACGGCTGCGCCATGCCGATCGCCACGCAGAAGGCGAGCATCGCCGCCTGGTCCGACATCGAGCACGTCGCAGCGAACCGCAGGCGCTACCAGGCAAAGTTTGCCGCTGCGCAGAGAATTCTCGGTCCGGTGTTGCCGGTAGAGATTCCGCCCGGTGCGTTTTATTTATGGCTTGCGGTGCCGGGCGGAGACGACGAACGCTTCGCGCGCGAGTTGTACGGCACTGAAGGATTGATTACCTTGCCCGGCCGATATATTTCGCGCCCGACGCCGGACGGCGATCCCGGCGCCAGTTATCTGCGCGTCTCGCTGGTGCCCGAAGAGGCGGTCTGCGAAGAAGCACTCCATCGTCTCGCCCGTTTTGTAACGCGCTATGACGCCTGAAGCTGCACGCAGCGAAATTGAAACCGCATTCGAAGTGCACACAACGCTCGACCGCGCACGCACGTCAGACGCACTGCATGCAGGCATTGAAACCGCTATCGGCTTGCTCGACCGCGGCGAGGCCCGTGTCGCCGAGCCCGGTCCGAACGGGTGGCGTGTAAACGAGTGGCTGAAGAAGGCGATACTGCTTTATTTTCGCATCACCGAAAGCCAACCCATCGAACTGGACGCATTGCGCGGCTACGACAAAGTACCGCTCAAATACGCCGGTTACGGTGCCGATGACTTTGCACGCGAACGCGTGCGCTTGGTGCCACCGGCGACCGTGCGTCGCGGCGCCTGGATCGGCCCCGATACCGTGCTCATGCCGAGCTACGTAAACATCGGCGCGCACATCGGTGCAGGCAGCATGGTGGACACTTGGGCCACAGTCGGCTCCTGCGCGCAGATCGGCGAGCGCGTGCATCTATCCGGCGGCGCCGGCATCGGTGGCGTGCTCGAACCGCTGCAGGCCGCGCCGACCATTATCGAGGACGATTGCTTCATCGGTGCGCGTTCCGAAATCGTTGAAGGCGTCATTGTCGAACGGGGCAGCGTGATCGGCATGGGCGTATTTCTCGGTCAGTCCACCCGCATCTACGATCGCGCAAGCGGCGAAACCAGCTACGGTCGCGTGCCCGCCGGCAGCGTCGTGGTCGCCGGTTCGCTTCCCGCGGCCGACGGCTCGCACAGCCTCAACGCGGCCATCATCGTCAAACGGGTGGACGCAAAGACGCGCGCCAAGACCGGCATCAACGAACTGCTGCGCGATCTTCCGAACGAATGAGCGCAGCTTCGCCTGAAGCCGTACTCGAACTCGCAAGCGCGCTCATCCGCAGGCGATCGTTGACGCCAAGCGATGCCGGCTGTCAGGCACTCATCGGCGAAAGGCTCGAAGCAGCAGGTTTTACGCTTGAGGCGATGCCCTTCGGCGAAGTATCCAACCTGTGGGCAACCCACGGCGAAGGCTCGCCCCTGCTCGCGTTGGCCGGACACACAGACGTCGTTCCGACAGGTCCGCTCGAAGACTGGGTCAGCGACCCGTTTGAGCCCGTCGTGCGCGACGGGCGGCTTTACGGGCGCGGCGCCGCCGACATGAAGGGCGGACTCGCCACCCTGGTCACGGCCGCAACCGGTTTCGTGCGACAACATCCGCGGCATCGCGGCACGCTCGCCTTCCTGATTACGTCCGACGAGGAAGGCCCGGCGTGCGACGGCACCCGGCGGGTGATGGAAGCGCTGGGCGAACGTGGCGTGCGGATAGATCATTGCCTGGTCGGTGAACCGTCGAGCATCGCGCTGGCTGGAGATGAGATCCGCATCGGCCGCCGCGGCTCGCTCACCGGTCATGTCACCGTGCACGGTGTGCAGGGTCATGTCGCCTATCCCGATCACGCCGACAATGCCGCACACCGGCTGCTGGCCGCGCTCACCGAACTCGCGGCCGTCGAATGGCCGCCGGGCGATCCGGCCTTCCCGCCGCTTTCGTTCCAGATCGCTAATATTGCGGCCGGCACTGGCGTCAGCAACGTCATCCCCGGTCGGGCGAGCGCGCAATTCAATTTCCGCTACCCGCCACCCTTCGAACCCGAAGACCTACAACGACGCGTAGCGGAAATTTTTACCCGCCACGCACCGAGAAGCGAAATTGCCTGGCGCGACGGCGGGCAACCTTTCCTCTCGCTCGACGGCGCACTCCGCCGGGCAACCGTCGGGGCAATCGAAGCGGAAACCGGCGTGACGCCCGCGCTCGCCACCGGAGGCGGCACCTCCGACGGGCGCTTCATCGCCCCGACCGGCGCCGAAGTGGTCGAACTCGGCCCGGTGCGCGAATCCATCCACAAGGCAAACGAACACGTCAGCCTCACCGACTTGAATAGCCTCACCCGCATTTATTCGGGCATTTTCGAGAGCTTGCTCACTGTTTGAGCCGTGGCGGCGTTGACAATGATTCTCGTTTGCATTTAGACTGTAGCCGGTTCAATTCCATGGCCTTAGCCTATGTATGTCTGCTGCTGCAATGCCGTGACCGACCACCGCATCCGCGAGGCCGTAACTGAGGGAGACACGACTTTCGAAGCACTACAGGAATCGCTGGAAGTCTCCACCTGCTGCGGCTGCTGCGAATCCGAGGTTCGCGAGATTCTCGTCGAAAGCCTCAAGAGCAAACCGGCTCGCCGCCTGCAGCTCGTCACCTCTCATCACTTGGCCAAGACGGGCTGACGACGCTACACGACTGTGTTCAGGCGGCGATTCCGCCCGGATCGATTTTATTGCCCCGATAACAAGTCTGCGCTACGCTGTAGCATAGGTTGTTATCCATTCGCGTCCGGGAGCCGATCATGCAAGGCGATAAAACCGTCATCCAGCACCTCAACCAGATCCTCAAAAACGAACTCACCGCGATCAACCAGTACTTCGTGCATGCGCGCATGTACAAGAACTGGGGACTCAAGCAACTGGACGAACACGAATACAACGAATCCATAGACGAGATGAAGCATGCCGACCGGCTGATCGAGCGCATCCTGTTTCTGGAGGGCCTGCCCAACCTCCAGGATCTCGGCAAGTTACACCTCGGCGAGGACGTGAAGGAAATCATCGAGTGCGATCTCAAGCTCGAACGCGATGCCCATCCGCCACTCCGCGAAGCCATCGCCCATTGCGAAAAGGTCAGCGACTACGTCTCGCGCGATCTGCTGGAAGACATCCTCGAAAGCGAGGAAGAACACATAGACTGGCTGGAAACCCAACTCGACCTGATCGAACGCATCGGTATTGAAAACTACAGCCAGAAAATGATATAGGAAAGTCTGAATTATTCGTCCCTTCGCGCACGGAGTTGGAGGGAGGCTGCGATAGATATCTACCAACTGATCGAAAGTCACGAGGGCTACGTCGCCCACGTTTATGACGACGCGACGGGCAAAGCCATCGTGCCCGGTTACGCCGTCGAAGGGCATCCGACGATCGGCATCGGCACCCGTCTCGACCAGAACCTGCAACGATCGGCGCTGGAAACGCTCTTTCACGCCGACACCGACGGCTACGTCGCGACGCTGATGCAATATCCCTGGTTTGCCGCGCTCGACAACGTCCGCCAGGCAGCCGTCGTGGATGCGGCCTATAACCTGGGCATCGCGGAATTGCTCGGATTCCACAACACCATCGCGGCGCTCGCCGCACGCAACTGGAACGCGGCGGCAGAAGCATTGCTGGATTCGAAAGCCGCGCGCCAGCTTTCGGCACGCTACGGCGAACTCGCGGAGATGATCCGGACTGGCAACTGGCCGGCCTGAACGCCCGGCCATTCTTCATCGTGCAGACCTCGCCGGCGCTCCCGCGGCTTGATAAGTCCAGCCCGCGCCCGCATAATGACAAAGGACCATGGGGGCGACCAGGTTTCGACGTGGGTCGCGAAACCCGAGGTGCATGCCGAGGTGCAGTCCCCTCGTAAATCAGACTGCAAACGCAATAGCTGCGAACAACAACAGCTACGCACTGGCGGCTTAAGCCCCGCCAGCCCTTGACCGGAGCCGCGTCTGCGCGTCCGGAGGATCTTCGGGTCCGTCTCAGGGGTCGCATCTCGCAGAATCGCGGTGGCAGGGGTCCGGACTACTGCCGCTAAAACCAAGTCGGACTGGTCACGTGTTTTCCCTGCCCGTCGGGTAGCACGCGACAAGATAAATAGACCGGGATAAGCATGTAGAGCCGACGGCGGAGGGCTCGCGGACGGGGGTTCGATTGGAAGACGGTCGCCACGGGGAGCGATCCCCGTTGGAAAAGAGGGCTCATACGGTGAACGCTAAGGAGCAAGGGTTCTATGCCAACGCCGTCCGGTGAATGGGAAACCAGTAAGCCGGCTAGAGACTCATAGGCTCCTGAAGAGCAACGCTCCATGGAGTACTAGGGTGGGCTGCAGGCCCACAAACGCCCTCCCCTGTCGGGACACGACAGGTGAAGGAATAGTCCGGCCCATATCGAAAGATATGGAACCAGCTGTCCCCCCGCCTCCACCAACCAGCGGCCCCGGTTTCAAGCCGGGGCCGCTTTATGGGAGGATACAAGAAATGACCGCCTACCGAACCTCCAACAGACTCGATCCAACGAACGCTGTTGTTGTGGATAGGTAATCGTCAAAATGTTTGAAAACGCGTTCAATAATATCGACAAGGTCATGCGTAACGACGAGGGGCTCGCCTCGGAACTCGATTACGCTGAGCAGACCTCGTGGCTGCTGTTTCTGAAGTACCTGGACGATCTGGAAACCGAGCGCGAGGACAACGCCCAACTGGAAAGCCGCGAGTACACGCCGATCCTCGACATACCCTACCGCTGGCATACCTGGGCAGCGCCCAAAAAGGACGGCGAATTCGATCACCACGCCGCGCTGACCGGTGAAGATCTGATCGAGTTCATCAACGGCAAACTGTTCCCCTACCTGAAGAAGTTCCACGAAAGCGCCGAGCACGCGGATACGCTCGAATACAAGATCGGCGAAATCTTCTCCGAAGTCATCAATCAGACCTGTACGAAACCCGCATTAAGCGCATGGGCAACGCCGGGCGCAATGGCGGCGAGTACTACACGCCGCGCCCGCTGATCCGCGCCATGGTCAAAGTCACGGCCCCGCAAATCGGCGAGACCATCTACGACGGCGCCTGCGGCTCCGCCGGGTTTCTCTGCGAGGCCTGGGAATATCTGCGCCGCGGCGATCTTTCCGCCTCGCAGTGGAAACAGCTACAGCGCCGCACCTTCTACGGCCAGGAAAAGAAATCCCTGGCTTACGTCATCGGCGTGATGAACATGGTGCTGCACGGCATCGACGCGCCGTCCATCCGCCACACCAACACGCTCACCGAAAACGTCATAGACATCGCCGAGCGCGGCCGCCACGACATTGTTCTCGCCAATCCGCCCTTCGGCGGCGGCGAACGCAAGGAGGTGCAGCACAACTTCCCCATCAAGTCCGGCGAGACGGCCTACCTGTTTCTGCAGCACTTCATGCGCAAGCTCAGGGCCGGCGGGCGTGGCGCCGTGGTCATCAAGAACACCTTCCTCAGCAACACCGACAACGCCAGCGTCGCCCTGCGCAAGGAACTGCTCACCACCTGCAAGCTGCACACCGTACTCGACTGCCCCGGCGGCACCTTCCAGGGCGCGGGCGTCAAGACCGTGGTGCTGTTCTTCGAGAAAGGATCGAAGACGCGCAAGATCTGGTACTACCAGCTCGATCCGGGTCGCAGCCTGGGCAAAACCAACCCGCTCAACGACAACGACCTGGCCGAGTTCGTGAAGCTGCAACCAAAGAAAGCCGACAGCCCGCAAAGCTGGACCGTGCAGGCCGCCGACATCGACAAGACGACGTGGAACCTGTCGGTCAAAAACCCCAACGCCCCCGAGGCAACGCCGTCGCGTGAACCGGAGCAGATCATCAAGGACATGCTGGCGCGCGATGCCGAGACGGCGAAGATTCTTAAGGGTATTCGGGATATGTTGTGAACAGCACCGCTGCCATCGCTAGTCAACGGGAATGGAAGTCCGTTTTGCTGAAAGATGCCGCGCATATTGGGGCAGGAAATTCAGCTCCTCAGAAAAAAGAGCTCTTCGAGAACGGTATATATCCTTTTATTCGCACGTCGGACGTTGGTCGAGTCAGGTTCGGCAATATCGATGGAGCCTCCGATCTTCTCAACGACGATGGAATTTCCAAGCTCCGACTGGTCCCCGCCGGAACTGTCTTGATGCCGAAGAGCGGAGCTTCCACTTTTCTCAACCATCGAGTCGAGATGTCCGTTGATGGATATGTCTCAAGTCATCTCGCTACGATAACAGCGCGACAAGATGTGGCCGAACCGCGCTACCTGCTTTATTACCTGTCTACTGTAAAGGCGCAGGACCTGATCCAAGACCACAAATATCCGTCGCTGACCTTGGTAATCATTGGCAACATATTCATCCCGCTCCCCCCACTGGAGGAGCAAAAGCGGATTGTTGCGGTGCTCGATCAGATCTTCGCCGCCCTCGACCGCGCCCGCGCCGATGCCGAGGCCAATCTGGCGGACGCGCAGGGGTTCTTTCTGAGCGCACTTCGTGACGTTTTCTCAAACGACTCTCGTAAATGGCTTTCTGATACAGCGCCTCTTGTACAGTTGATCACCACAAAACGTGCCCAGTCAAAGCGATCCAAAGCGCAAACACAAACCGGTGGACGCGGCGCAACAACTCGTCCGATTGAAGGCAATTATTCCTTGTCTGTTCTCCGCCCACACGTCGAGGCGCGGCCAGGCTGGGTCTGGTCGCCATTATCTGATATGGCACGGCTTGAAAGTGGACACACTCCTAGCAGAAAGCATCCGGAATATTGGGGCGGCGACATTGGATGGATCGGGATACGCGATGCAGGCGATCATCATGGGGGCAAAATTTTCTCGACCCGAGAGCAGACGAATCAGCGAGGTATCGCTAATTCCAGCGCTCGCATCCTGCCGAAGGGAACCGTCTGCCTTTCTCGCACTGCCTCGGTAGGTTATGTCGTAGTAATGGGCCGCGACATGGCAACAAGTCAGGATTTCGTGAATTGGATATGCGGTGATCATCTAGAACCCGATTTTCTGAAGTTTCTTTTGCTCGCCCAAGGGGATAAAATCCGCGAATTTGCAAGCGGTTCGGTGCATCAAACTATTTACTTCCCGGAGGTAAAGGCATTCCATATCTGCCATCCTTCGCGGGATCGACAAAAAGAGATTTGCAATACACTGAGTGCGATTGGGAATGAATCAAGTCACCTAGAAAGCCGGTATCAAACGAAACTCTCGGACATCGCCGACCTCCGTCAATCCATCCTGCAAAAAGCCTTCGCCGGTGAGCTGACCTGAGTGGCACGGAATCCGAGTTCGCCCCGCGGCCACCGTGCTATGATCTTGATAGTTGGATATATAGGTGATATTCATGTCTGACTCAACCGCATCCGTAATCAATCAGGCACTAAAACTCAAGGCATCCGAGCGAGCGGCGGTTGCCGAGCAGATTCTTCTGAGTCTGGACGTTCCCAACCCCGAAATTGATGCCGCGTGGGCACAAGAGGCAGATGCCCGCGTCGAAGCCCATGAGCGAGGAGAAATTGAGTCTATCCCGGCTGAGGACGTGTTTGCCAAGTACCGGTAGCGCACCTTCACCGCCGCACTGATTACTGGCAGTCTCGCGAACGGTAAACCCGGCTTGGATGTTGACCTGACGCATACAAGAAACCGAAGCCGATCTCCGCCGAGCCCCGCAGAGACGGCCTTTTCGGACCACTGGTACAAATCGGGCGCACAGCCAAAATGAATGTAGTAACATAACTATATTGCATCGCAAGTGGAAGTTCCCATGACCATCACCACGGTATCCAGCCGGGAGCTGAATCAGGACATCGGCCGGGCCAAGCGGGCCGCCGCGCAGGGGCCGGTGATCATTACCGATCGCGGCAAACCCGCGCATGTGCTGCTGAGCATCGCGGAGTACCAGCGCCTGACCGGCGGTCGTCGCACGCTGGCCGAAGCGCTGGCGATGCCCGGAATGGCAGACATCGATTTCGATCCGCCAAAGGCGAATATCCACCTTCGCATCCCCGATTTCGACTGATCCGGTTGCGATGCATGTATCTGCTGGACACCAATGTCGTTTCCGAAGTCCGCAAAGTAGCTGATGGGAAGGCGGATCCTCGCGTTGCCGCCTGGCAGTCCCGGGTGGATACAGCCAACTGCTTTATGTCGGCAGTGACCTTGATGGAGCTGGAAATTGGCGTACTGCGCATGGAGCGCCGCGATGCCAAGCAAGGGATGCAGCTACGTCAATGGTTGGACGAGCAGGTGGTTTCGGAATTCGATGGACGGGTGCTGCCGGTGGACGAGGCCGTGGCGCGGCGTTGCGCCGGGTTGCACGTGCCCGACCCACGTCCTGACCGGGATGCCCTGATTGCCGCAACCGCGCTGGTCCATGGCATGACCGTGGTCACACGCAATACGGCCGATTTCGAAGCAACCGGCGTTGCGCTGCTCAACCCCTGGCACCACGGGACGGTGCAGGAAGCCACAGCACGTTATGCCGGCGATGACTGAAACCGAAGCGGATACCCGTGCCAACCGCATAGACCCCGTGCTCCGCGAGGCCGGCTGGGGCGTGGTGGAAGGCTCGCGGATTCGCCGCGAGATGATCTGTCCCGGCCGGATTACCGGCGGCGGGCGGGTGAATCCGCTGTCGGCAGACTATGTGCTGAGTTATCGCGACCGCAAGCTCGCTGTAATCGAAGCCAAGCGCGCGGGTCTTGGCTATACCGACGGTGTTGGCCAAGCCAAGGACTACGCCAGCCGCCTGCAAGCTCGCTTCGCTTATTCGACTAACGGACTGCGCTGGTATGGCATCGACATGCAGTCCGGTGTCGAAGGCGATCATGCCCTGCCCTTCCCTACGCCGCAAGAGCTTTGGGACCGCTGCTTTCCAAAAGGCAACGACTGGCGCGACCGATTCGGCGCGGTGCCTTTCGAAACCGACGGCGGCAAGTGGCAGCCGCGCTACTACATACACAACGCGATCACCGCGGTGCTGGAAGCCATCGCCCAGGGCGAAGACCGCATCCTGTTGACGCTGGCCACCGGCACGGGCAAAACCTCCATCGCCTTCCAGATTGCCTGGAAGCTGTTCCATGCGCAGTGGAACCTGTCGCGCCAGCCGACGCGTCGCCCGCGCATCCTGTTTCTGGCCGACCGCAACATCCTGGCCGATCAGGCCTACAACACCTTCAGCGCTTTTCCGAGCGATGCGCTTTGCCGCATCAGCCCGGACGAGATTCGCAAGCAGGGCCGCATCCCCACCAACGCGAGCGTGTTCTTCACCATCTTTCAGACCTTCATGACCGGCTCCGATGCAAGCGGAGAACCGCAGTTCACCTTCGAAGGTTACCCACCGGATTTCTTCGACTTCATCGTGATAGACGAATGCCACCGCGGCGGCGCGAAGGACGAAAGCGCCTGGCGCGGCATCCTGGAACATTTCTCGCCCGCAGTGCAGCTCGGCATGACCGCTACGCCCAAGCGCGACGCCAACGCCGATACCTATGCCTATTTCGGTGAGCCCGTTTACACCTACGCATTGAAGGAAGGCATCGGCGACGGCTTCCTGACGCCGTTCAAGCTGCGGCAGATGGCGAGCACGCTCGATACCTACAAATACAGCGACGGCGACGAAGTCGTGAGCGGGGAAATAGACCCGGAACGCGAGTACAGCGAGGCCGACTTCAACACCAAGCTCATCATTGACGAACGCGAGCAAAGCCGCGTGCAGGAGTTCATGGACCAGATAGATCAGCGCCAGAAAACGCTGGTGTTCTGCGCGACCCAGGACCATGCAGCGCGAGTGCGCAACTTCATCAACCAGATCAAGATCAACCCGGACCCGCATTACTGCGAGCGGGTGACCGCCGATGACGGCAAGCTGGGCGAACAGCACTTGCGCGAGTTTCAGGACAACGAAAAGACGCTGCCGACCATCCTCACCACCTCGCAAAAGCTGTCCACCGGCGTGGACGCGCTCAACATCCGCAATATCGTGCTGATGCGCCCGATCAAGTCCATGATCGAGTTCAAGCAGATCATCGGCCGGGGCACGCGGGTGTTTGACGGCAAGCACTTCTTCACCATCTACGATTTCGTGCACGCCTACGAGCATTTCAGTGACCCGGAGTGGGATGGCGAGCCGCTACCGCCGGATGAGTCGCGTGGGCCGCGCAAACCCTCAACCGAGCCAACGAGTTTAGCGCATGGCATCGAAGAAGACCAGACGCCGCTCCCCGAGAAGATTGTCGTCAAGCTGGCCGACGGCAAGGAGCGACAGATCCGCTATATCGCAGCCACGAGCTACTGGTCGCACGACGGCCAACTCATTACTGCGCAGGAATTCATGGCGCAACTGTTCGGCGACCTTGGCACGCTGGTGACCTCCGAGGATGAACTGCGCGCCGTATGGAGCGACCCCGAGCGCCGCATAGCCTTCATACAACGGCTTGCTGAGATAGGCTACGACGCCGAACGGTTGGAAGACATGCGGCGCCTGATCGACGCGCCCCACAGCGACATCTTCGACGTGTTGGCCTACGTGCGCTTCAAGCTGGCGCCACTCGCGCGGGCCGACCGCGTCAAAGCGGCCCGAGCCACCGGCCTTGGCGGTTACGAAAGGGAAATGCGCTCGTTTCTCGACTATGTGCTCGAAGCCTACCAAACGCATGGCATCGACGAACTGGCGCCGAACAAACTCCCCGATTTCCTGCGCATCCGCTATGGCGGCACCAACGACGCCAAGCGCATGCTCGGCTCGGTGCCCGAGATACGCCAGGCGTTTGTCGCCGTTCAGGTCCACCTATTTCGTTGATGCGCACCATCGAAGTGTTATTGATTTAAGCTTTATTCAACTTACCCGCGCTTTGGCGCAGGAGCATATATGATCGAATCCACTACCCGCAGTCTCGCAGTATTCTGCGACTTCGAGAACGTCGCGCTCGGGGTGCGCGACGCCAAGTTCTCCGCCTTCGACATCCGCAAGGTTCTGGAGCGCCTGCTGCTCAAGGGCAACGTCGTCGTCAAGAAAGCGTATTGCGACTGGGAGCGCTACAAGGAGTTCAAGCCGGCGATGCACGAGGCCTCCTTCGAGCTGATCGAGATTCCCCACGTGAGCATGTCGGGCAAGAACTCCGCCGACATCCGCATGGTCGTGGACGCGCTCGATCTTTGTTACACCAAGCCACACGTGGACACCTTCGTGATCGTCAGTGGCGACTCGGACTTTTCGCCGCTGGTGAGCAAGCTGCGCGAGAACAACAAACTCGTTATCGGCAGCGGCGTCAAAAACTCCAGTTCGGACTTGCTGGTCGCGAACTGCGACGAGTTCATCTTCTATGACGATCTGGTGCGCGAGGATGAGAAGCCTCGCCGGCGCCGACGCAAATCCGCAACCAAGGCCGCGGAAAAGGTGACCGCGCCCAAACGTGCGGACGACAAGCGCCAGGAAGCGCTGGATCTGGTGCTCGAAACCATCGAAGATCTGTTCAAGGAACGCGGCGTGGAAGACCGCGTCTGGGGCTCGATGGTCAAGCAGGCGATCAAGCGCCGGAAGCCCGGTTTCAACGAAAGCTATCATGGTTTCAACAGCTTTAGCGAGCTGCTGGAAGAAGCGCAGGATAAGGGACTCCTGACGATGGAGTACGACGAAAAATCCGGCGGCTACATAATCAAGACCTACGTCCCGGAGGACTGACTAGACCGTCCTTCGGCTGAAACTCCCGGTCCTGACCCTTCCCTCGCCCTGCCTGCGGGCCGAATCTTGTTGGAATCAGCCGCTGGACGGTTGCGGGGCGGCAGTAGTGCCGGCCGCCGTGCCATGGTGTGGCGCCTGCTGATTCTGGATGACCTTTTTTACAATGCTGGCGGGTACCGGCGGCAACGATGTATTGGTCGCGGGCAACGATTGCGTATGAATCATGGCAACCTCGACCATTTTCCATTCGGTTAACGTCAGCTTGCCATCGTGACGATAGTCGAAACGTTCGAATAACGACTTGGGTACGCCTACTGCCTGAGCCTCTTTCCATTCGATTTGATTGTCTTTGTTGGTGTCGACCTTGCTGAAGGCAGGTACGGGAAGCTTGACTGGCTCACCTCCTTTGACAGCCGCCGAACTTGTGACTATACGCGGTGCACCAGTCTGACCAGCCGCCAGGGCAACGACAGGAACGGCCAACAGCAAAGCCTGGAATAAAAGCATATGTTTGTTCATGTTAATCTCCTTGTACGTGTATACATTTGATAAGACAAGTTAAAATTCCGCAGGTTCCGGGATCCGCCCGGACCGCGGGTTTCGGCCGCGAGTCCGGTCATGCAGTTTCCCCATTGAGATTACATCATCAGGCTGCTCGGCACGTCCGACCGTCAGGACTTCTCCGAGGATGCCTGCCGCATGCGCGCGACGCCCGCGAGCACCTTCATCAATTAGCTGGATCGTGAGGTACGCGATCCGCTCGAACCATTGGACGGCACCGCGTGAGTGCTCAGGAAGGATTGCGCGCCGTGATGCACCACGAAGTGGATGGCAGCACGACGCCCTCGTCCGTGAGATAAGGCGCCAACGCTTGTTCGAGCGCCGTGCGGATTTCGTCCGACTTGCGTTCGGCCAGTTTGCCGGCTTCCCGATGGATTTCTCCTGCCGGGCCGATCGCAAGCTGGAAATCAATCGCGTCGTCCAGGTTGCGCCCGACCATGATGGGCGCATCCACCGGCATGAATGCAATGTCCGTATAGCCCGCGGCATGCAGCTGTTGCGTGACGATTTCCTCGCTCGCCATCGAAAAGGGGCCGGGTCCGCAGGTATCTGGAGACTCGGGTTCGGGCAGGAAGCGCAGCACCACGTCGCGCGGCAGCGCCGCCCACAGGTTGAGATCGCGCTTGTGCCATACGATCATCATCATGCGGCCGCCGGGCTTCAACTGGGTGCGCAGGTGGCGCAGCGCGGCAACGGGCAGCGAAAAAAACATTGTCCCGAAACGCGAGAACCACAGATCGAAGGGCACGTCGAATTCATGCGTTTCCGCGTCGCTCTCCACCCACTCGATGTTGCCGAGCACCGCCTGCTCCGCATCGACTCGACAAATGTCGAGAAAAGCCCGACAGCAGTCGATCCCGACTACGCAGCCCGCCGGACCCACCTGACGCGCGAGATCGATCGCGGTATCGCCGAAGCCACAACCGACATCGAGCACGCGCTCACCCGGCTTCGCAACGGCGTCACGTGCGAAGATGACCCGACTGTGCTTGCCCAGACCCTGTACGAGAATGTCCTGGAAGCGCAAAAACTTTGGCACCAGGATGGTGTTCCAGAATTCGACGAACTCCGAATCGTAGGCCATGCCCGCCTCCCGCCGGCTCCAGGATCATTATCAACGCGCATTATAGGAAGAAAATCCTGAAGAAATCGGCTTTTAGTTCCTGGTGGCAACAAGCCCGGCATCTGTTTTATCAGCTCCGGAATTATTCTGCGCAAAAACTATACGAAATCAAATGCTTGTACTGATGAAATAAGGTGCTTATTTATGCGCCGGTTCGGGCGCCATGCCGTGGAGTTGATTGTTGACCTGCATGACCGCGGCACCGTTGAGCTGGCCGGTCAAAAGTTGCAGGGAAATAACGGCCATGAGGTACTGGTAACGGGCCTGCTCCAGCTCTTCCAGTGTCTGATAGTAGGTCTGCTCGGCGTTGAGCACGTCCTGCGTGGTCTTTACTCCGACCTTGAGCGCGAGTTCGTTGGCTTCGAGCGAGGTCTTGGCGGTGACGGCCGCTTGTTCGAGCGCCTGGATGCCCTTCACGCCGGCTGCGATGTCCTGGAAGATCTCGCGCACCTGCACGGTGACGTCCGCGCGCGCGGCCTGCACTTCGTAATTGACCTGCTCGCTCGTGGCCCGCGCTTCGCGTAATTGGGATTCGAGCGCGCCGCCGGTGAAGATCGGGAAGCTGAGTTGCAGCCCGATCGCCGCGGCTTGTTTCCGATCTGGCGCGATGATGAACGAAAGGTCTCCGCTCTGACGCATGTCGGAATAGCTTGCGAAGAGACCGAGCTGAGGGCGGCTCGACAGGGTGTAGAGATCAATGGCCTTATTCGCGATATTCTGCTGGATGAGTTTGGATTGGACATCCAGATTGCCGGCAACGGCTCGCCTGATCCACTCGTTCATGTCGTCGGGATCGGGCAAAGTCGGCTGGAAGTGCTCGGGCAACTGCACCAGATTCTCCGGATCCTGTCCCACGGAACGCTCGTAGCGTGCCTGCCATTCGGCGAGATTATTTTCGGCTGAAATTTCCTGGGCGATGATTCCATCGTAGCGTGCCTCGGCGTCCTGCACGTCCGTGATGTTGGCGCGGCCTGCCTGGAAACGGGCCTTGGCGGAGGCTAGCTGCTGGGCCACGGCCGCCTTCTCCGCGCGCACATAGCGCAGCGTATCGGCACCCACGATTACGTTGAAGTAGGCTTCCGACACGCGCGCGATCAGGTCCTGCTGTGCGCGCTGGTTATCCACTTCGGCGAGTTTGGCCTGATCCCGCAACTGCGTCGCTTTCACGGAAACGTCCGCGCTGTAGAGCGGCTGGGTAAGCGTGACACCGTAGCCGTAGACGTTGCCGGCACTGGTGAGCGGCGCGAGAATCTGGAAAGGAAAGTTCGGCGGCACGGTAACGTTGGTTTGCGACCATACGCGCTCGTACTCTCCGGTGAGCGAGATCTGCGGCAAATACAGTGCCGTCGCCTGATTGCGTCCCTCCTGCCCCGCCTTGTTCGCGTAATTCGAGGCTTGCAACGTAGGATCGTAGTGCTGCGCCCTGGCGACCGATTCGCTGAGATCGGTAGCCGACGCAGCACCTGCCACCAGAGCCGCCGAGAGCGTCAACGTCCCAGCCCACCCCCATCGCCTCATCTCACGCACCCACATGGGAGGCAGCCTTCCTTTCGGCCTTGTACCACCAAGCATAGAGCGAAGGCAGGTAAAGCAAGGTCAACATCGTCGCGCCGATCAATCCGCCCATGATCGCCCAGGCCATGGGCGCCCAGAACGTGGAACGCGTCAGCGGTATCATGGCGAGCACGGCGGTGCCGGCCGTCAGCAGGATCGGCCGGCATCGATGCACGGTGGACTCGATGATCGCTTCTCGAAGGGCCATCCCGGCGGCGAGCGCCTTATCTACCTGGGTGACGAGAATCACGGAGTTGCGGATGATCATGCCGAACAGCGCGACGATGCCAAGCATGGCAACGAATCCGAACGGAATCTGAAAGATGAGCAGGATGGCCGTAACCCCGATCATCCCGAGCGGCGCGGTCAGAAGAACCAGGATCATCTTGCGGATGTCCTGGAGTTGCATCATCAACAGAAACAAGACGAGGACGCCCACCAGCGGCAGCGTCGCGGCAATCGCTTTCTGTGACTTCTGGCTCGATTCCTGGGAGCCGCCGACCTCGATGCTGTAGCCCGGCGGCAAAGTCTTTGCAACATCTTCGATCTTCGGCCACAACGCCGCCGTAACGTCGTTCGCCTGCGCGTTCGTTTGCATGTCCGCACGCGCGGTCACGGTAGGAACGCGGTTCCATCTCCACAACACGCTGGGCTCCGTTCCCACCGTGATGGTGGCGAGTTGCGAGAGCGGCGCGAAACTGCCGTCCGCGAGGTGAATCATCAGGTCTCCGACATTGCTGATATCCGTCCTTTCCTTCGTGATCAGCCGCCCCACGACGTCGATACTCTGATCGCCCTCGCGGTACTGCGTGGTAACGATTCCACTGAGCGAGGCCGCCAGTGCATCCGAAACGTCTTTCGAAGTCACACCGAGCGCTCGCGCCTTGTCTTCGGCGACGTTCACGCGCAGCACCTGGACCGCCTCGCCGTGGTCGCTGTTGACTTCACGCAGATTCGGATTGGCGCGCATGATCGCCATGACCTTGTCGGCCGCCGGCACCACGGTCGCCCAGTCCGGACCGGAGATACGGAACTGAATCGGATAGCCGACCGGCGGCCCGTTTTCGAGCCGCGTCACCCGTCCACGCACCAGCGGGAAACCGTCGTCGAACATCTGGCGGACGTGGCTGAAGACGCGTTCGCGCGCCGCCTCGCTCTTCGTCAGGAGCACGATTTCAGCCAGATTCGTGTTCTGGCTCTGCACGTTGAGCGGCAGATAGAAGCGCGGACTTCCGGCACCGACGTAGGTGGTGTACGACAGAACATCGGGATCGCTCTTGATTTTCTCGTCGAACAGCATGGCCTGCCGTTCGCTCTGGGCAAACGTCGCCGCCTGCGGCAACCACATGTCCACGATAAGCTCATTGCGATCGGAGGCCGGGAAAAATTGCTTGGGCACGAAGCGGAACAATGCGATGGCGACGACGAAGATCAGTACCGTTGCGACAACCACGGTCCCACGGTGATCCAGGCACCAGGTAACGCGCGCACGGAACCAGCGATAGAAAGACTTTTGGTAAACGGCATACTCATCCACCGGCCCGGCATGTTTTTTCTGCTTCAACAGATGGTAGCCGAGATATGGCGTGAAAACGACGGCCGTGATCCAGGAAAGAAGAAGCGCGATGGTGACGACCTGGAAGATCGAAATTGTATATTCGCTCGCGCCCGATTTCGCGAGCGCAACGGGAAGAAAGCCCGCCGCCGTCACCAGTGTTCCCGTGAGCATGGGAAACGCGGTCGAAGTATAGGCAAAAATCGCGGCGTGGAAGTGGTCCATGCCCTCTTCGAGCTTGAGCGACATCATCTCGACCGTAATGATGGCATCGTCCACGAGAAGTCCCAGCGCAATGATGAGCGCACCCAACGAAATCTGCTGCAAGTCTATGCCGGCGAAATACATCACAAGGAACGTCATCGCCAGCACGAACGGGATGCACAGGGCAACGACAAAGCCTGTGCGCAGTCCCAGCGACAGGAAACTCACGATCAACACGATCCCGACGGCTTCGAACAACGCGGTCGTGAACTCGCTTACCGATTGCTTGACGATTACCGGCTGATCGGAAACCGTATTGATCTGAACGCCGACGGGCAGCTCCTTCTGGGTGCGCGCCACGATTGTGTCCAGCTCCTTGCCAAGCTGGATCACGTTACCGCCTGTGCGCATGCTGATCGAAAGCCCGACGGCAGGTTTCCCGTCAAAAAACATCTTGTAAACGGGAGGATCGACATAGCCGCGCGTGACGGTGGCAATATCGCCCAACTTGAAAACCTGATCGCCCGAACGGATGCCGATGTCGCGAATGGTATCGAGCGATTCGAATTCGCCGCTGACGCGCAGACTCACCTGATCGGAGCGGGTTTCGATCGTGCCAGCCGACTCCACGCTGTTGGTCTGGGCCAGAACCTTCAATATCTGTATGGGATCGATGCCGAGCGACGCCAGCTTGGCATTCGACATCTCGATATAGATTTCCTGATCCTGATCGGCCACGTAGTTCACCTGGTCGACGGCGGGAAGCTGCAGGATGTCGCGGCGCAGGCTTTTCGCGAACTGCTTGAGCTGCGCGTAGCTGAAACCGTCCCCGGTGAGCGCGTAGATGTTGCCGAACGTCTGACCGTAGTCATCGTTGAAGAACGGGCCCTGCACGTCCTGCGGCAACTGGTATTCCATGTCGCCGATTTTCTTGCGCACGTCGTACCAGACACCCGGCACCTGCGACGGTGGCACGTCGTCGCGCACCGTAATGGTAAGCATTGTGTAGCCCGCCATCGCTTCGCTCTGAACATGGTCTATCTGGTCAATCGTTTGCAGCGTCTGCTCGAACTTGTCGGTGACCTGATTCTCCATGTCGTAAACGTTGGCGCCCGGCCAATAGGCCTTGAGCGTCATCGAGCGGACCGTGAACGTAGGATCCTCTTCCTGGCCGAGGTGGAAGTAAGCGAACAGGCCGGCCACGGTGAAGACAACCAGCATGAATACGATCATCTGCTGGTGCTTGAGCGCCCACTCCGAGAGGTTGAAACCCTTCACTAGTTACTCTGCGGAAAATAGGTACCGACGGGTTTTACCTTCTGTCCTTCGTGGAGCAGTTGCGCTCCGGCAGTGACGATGACATCGCCCGGTCCCACGCCCGAGGCGATCAGTGCGCTATCGCCCACCAGCGAGAATATCTTCACGGGCCGGCTGGAAACGGTGGAATCCCGTTTGTTGACGACCCACAGCAACGACGAACCGCTCTTGTTGTAAAGCGCGGTGAGCGGCACGAGGTAAGCCTTGTGCTCGACCGTCCCGGGCACGTGGACGTAGGCGGTCATGCCAAGGCGTACCGCTGCATCGGGATTGAGAAGGATCACGTCGCCCTCGTACGTGCGGGTCGTCTGGCTTGTGTCCGGATAAAGAAGACGAAGTTTCGCCTTGTACGTCACATCCGGAATCGCCCACAGCGTGACGCTGAGGTCTTGCGCCTTGCGGATCTCTTCCACGCGGGATTCCGGGACGCTGATCACGACTTCGCGGTCGCCGTCCTGGGCGATGTCCACGGCATCCTGGCTGGGCTGCACGACCTGGCCGATATTCACGTTAATGGAGGTCACAACCCCGGGAACCGCCGCGCGCAGAGTGCCGTAGCCGAGTGCGTTCTCGGCCTCGCCGTATTGCGCCTGGGCCGCCTGCTGCTGAGCCACCGCCTGCTGGTAGTCGAGCTCGCTCTGATCGTATTCCGTCTGGCTGATGAAGTTCTGCTGGACCAGCGCCTTGGATCGGCCGACATTTACCTTGGCCTGCGCGGTCTGGTTCTTGGCAGCATCGAGTTGCGCCTTGGCCTGCTGCAGCTGGTATTCAAGATTGCTGAGATCGAGCTGGAGCAGCGGCTGACCGTCGACGACGTGATCGCCCACTTCCACGATGCGCTTTGCGATCGTGCCGCCGACCTGAAAACCCTGCTGGCTGTCGTGCTGCGCCTGGATCTGCCCGGAATAGGTCGAGCCGATCGTACTCTGGAACCGTTCGATAGTCATCGTCTGCACGGGACGGATAACCGCTTCGCCCGCGTTATTGCTCTTGCCGCAGGCAACGACAAGAATGGATAACAACGCAACGATCAGGATGTTCCGCTTTATCGGCATGAACAGACCCCTAACAGTCGCAGATTTCAGACCGCCTTAAACCCTCACGCCTTGGGCTTGACGCAATGGGTACCACCCCGCAGGACGCACAGGCGCCACACTGCGGCCTCGGCATAAAAGTTGAGGCTGTTCTTGACATCGCCCCAGGAATTAAACGCGTTCTTGTCGAAGAGCTTCAGGCCGCCTACGCGCCGGTCGGCGCCGACGCCCAGCACCTCGCCGTTCCCTGCATCCTTCACCACCGCTTCGATGGTGACCTGGCCCGTGAATACGGGTTTGCCGCTCGCGAAGGACCACATGGAATTGACGAGCTTCACCGGCAAAATCACCTTGGAGGCGAGCGAAAGCGCCGTGTGCGAAGGTTCGCCGTGGCTGATCGCGATCTGGATCTCCATCACCCCCGGTCCGGGCGCCCAGACCATCGTGTAGTCCTTGGCGAGCTTGTTGTAGAGGGTAACGTAGAAACTGTTCACCAGCTCCTGCAAATCCTTCTCCTGCTCGACCGAAAGTTTCGAGTCCGGGTCGTCCCATAGCGTGACCGGTTCGAGCAGGATCGTGTGGTAGCCGGCCCAGTTAGCCTTGGGATTGCGGTAGACGAGGAGCGCTTCCTTGCCCCGTTGCCCCTTCTGGAGGAGCGATTGATAAGGCGCGAGGAATCCGTTCGTCTGTACGGTTTTCGCTTGCTGCGTGGCCGCACAGCCGGCCAGGAAGGCACCGATCAGGATCGTGAAAGCGGGCGCGAATTTCTTCATTTCCAGCCCTCCGTTGGTGGTGGCTTGCGCCAACGAGCGCAAGTATAATAGTTGCCTTGCGCTTTGTCGAGCCATCCGGCGCAGCTACAGAAAGCCGGGACGTTCCGCAGTCAGCCGCTTTCGATTCTCCACCCACGGCCCGGACCCTTTAGCCATGCCGCAGGCCACAGCGCCAGCCGAAACAGCGCCCGTGCAGACCGATCGTCACCTCGCCGCCGAGGTAGCGCGACGACGCACGTTCGCGATCATCTCGCACCCTGATGCGGGCAAGACCACGCTCACCGAAAAGCTTCTCCTGTTCGGCGGCGCCATCCAGCTCGCGGGCACCGTCAAGGCGCGCAAGAGCCGGCGGCACGCGACCTCGGACTGGCTGGAAGTGGAAAAGCAGCGCGGCATCTCGGTCGCGAGTTCGGTCATGCAGTTTCCCTATCGCGATCACATCATCAACCTGCTCGACACGCCCGGCCACCAGGACTTCTCCGAAGACACCTACCGCGTGCTGACCGTGGTGGATGCGGCGCTGATGGTGATCGACGCGGCCAAGGGCGTGGAGGCGCAAACCATCAAGCTGCTCGAAGTCTGCCGCATGCGCGCAACGCCCGTGATCACGTTCATCAACAAACTCGACCGCGAGGTACGCGAGCCGCTCGCGCTGCTCGACGAAATCGAATCCGTCCTCAAGATGGACTGCGCGCCAGTGACCTGGCCCGTCGGCTCGGGCAAACACTTCGGCGGCGTATACGATCTCGCCCGCGACCGCATCCTGCGTTTCCGCCCCGGCGAAGAGAGCGCGGATTTCGAGACCGAAGTCATCGAGGGGCTTGACGATCCACGGCTGCAGACGCACTTCGGAGCGGACGCCGATTCCCTGCGCGCGGAAGTGGAACTGGTCCGCGGGGCGGGCGCCGACTTCGACGAATCGGCCTTCCTTGCCGGAAGTCAGACGCCCGTGTTCTTCGGCTCGGCGATCAACAATTTCGGCGTGCGCGAGATATTGGACGCCCTCCTCTCCTGGGCGCCGCCGCCGCAACCGCGCGACGGCGGCGCGCGCATCGTGCGCCCGGACGAGCCGCGCTTCTCCGGCATCGTATTCAAGATTCAGGCCAACATGGATCCGCAGCACCACGACCGCATCGCATTTCTGCGCGTGTGCTCCGGGCAGTTCACGCCCGGCCTGCGCACGAAGCATCTTCGCACCGGCAAGGAACTGCGCATCGCCAACGCCATTACCTTCATGGCGCAGGAGCGCAGCCGGCTCGAGGACGCCGTGGCGGGCGACATCATCGGCATTCACAATCACGGCCTGATCGGCATCGGCGATGTCCTGAGCGAGGGCGAGGAACTGACCTATGCCGGCATTCCGCATTTTGCGCCGGAGTTGTTCCGCCGCGTGCATCTGCGCGATCCGCTGCGCACCAAGCAATTGCAGCGCGGCCTCGAGCAACTCGGCGAGGAAGGACTGGTGCAGGTGTTCACGCCGCTCGGGGGCGGCGATGCCATTCTCGGCGTCGTTGGTGCCCTGCAATTCGACGTCGTAACCGGCCGCCTCGCGAGCGAATATCAGGTGGATGCAGTTTTCGAGCCGGCCGCGATCCACACGGCACGATGGATCGGCGCCGACGATCCGAAAAAGCTTGTCGCGTTCCGCGATGCCAATGCACATCGGCTCGCCACCGACAGTTCCGGCAGTCTCGCCTTCCTCGCGCCGAGCGCAGCCGCGCTTTCCGTGACGATGGAGAAATGGACCGAGATAGCGTTCCACGCCACGCGCGAATTCGCCGGCACGGACTACACCGGCTACGCGTCCGGCTAATCAAGTCCACGCGTCCGTTAACCCACGCCCCCGTTCGGACATCGAACATACGGCGTATTCTTCAGGAATTCACAACGCGAGTCCCGCGGGAGGATAACGGATGCGCCGACGACGCTGGATAGCGTGGATCGTCGGTATGCTCATCGTGCTGGGGCTACTCGGCTGGCTGCTCCATGGGTTCGATTACCAACGTTTCCGCACCGCACTGGCGGCAACCCACTGGCCGTTCGACGTGGTCCTGCTGGCGGCCGTCCTGCTGGAGCAACTTCTGCGGGCCTGGAAATGGCGGCTGGCGATGCGGCCCGTCGGAAGTGTGCCGACGCTGCGGCTTTTCGGCGCCACGCTCGCGAGCTATCTCCCCGGGCTTGTTATGGGCATGGGTGTCGCCCTCGTGGCGCGCGCCTGGCTCGTGGCGCGCCGAAGTTCGCTGCAAACCGCGGCGGTGCTGGCGACGGCTATAGTCGATCGCCTGATTGACGGTCTGGCCTTTCTGCTTGTGGTTGTCCTGACCCTGGGTGTGGCTGCGATCCCCGTCCATTCGGGGAAATTTCGAACGGGTCTCATCGCGGGTGCCAGAATCAGCACCCTCTTCATCGCGCTGGGGATTACGCTCGTCATCTGGCACCGACGCCACGCATTAGGTAGGATGCTGCCGTTCGCATGGATGCATCGTTTGCCGCAATCCCTGGCCAAGCGCGTACAGAATCTCTCCCGTGCCTTCGCCGAAGGCACGATCTGGCCCGCCGAGCCTGGGCGCGCGCTCGCAATCGGCATTGCCGCGATGGGGATCAAGGCGCTGGTAATCTCCGACATGCTGTGGGCCACTCTGGCAGTCGGCATGTTGTTGCGGTTTACGGATTATCTTTTGATCATGGTGTTTCTGAGTTCGGTGACGGTAGCGGGTTTCTTCGTGCGCTTACCGGGAGGGATGCTGCTTGCCTCGGCCTTCGTACTTAACCTGCTGGGCGTGGCGAAAGAATCGGCGCTTCTTGCGGCCGTGATGATGGAGGGCGTCTTCCTTCTTACCTACGCGACATTCGGCGCCGCCGCCTTGCTGATCTATGGCGTTCGTCCCTCGGAACTCGTGCGTTTATCGGGCAAGGCTGACGGCCCGGTCCGGGAGGGAAACGCGCAGCCGCCGGGCATAAACAAGGGTTAGCAAAAATCCGAATCGCAATCCGGGGCAGGCATGCGCCTGTCTGCATGCGCTCACGCACGGGCACGCCGGACTTGCCGCCTCTGAAAAGCTCGCGACGAGTTTTTCAGAATTTCCCTGGATCAGCCGAAGCCGTACAGCGGCACCTGCCAGACATAGACGATCGCAAACAGGATCAGGAGCGCCATGCCCTGGTGGAAGGCGACGAGAATGCCGGGCCGCTCCGGCCTCCCGTTCACCGAGTGGAAGAGCGCGAAACCGATGATGAACTGAAGCAGCGCGAGGATCAGCGCCGCCGAATAAACGCGCGCATACAACGCGAGCACGAGCAGGAACAGTAGTCCCGCAAGGCCATGCAGCACGAAGATCCATTGTCCTTTCGTGCGCGGCGCGACAAAGGCGCCGATCGCCCGTTGATAGCCGCGCTGCCCCGTTACCATGCCGCCGAGGAAGATCATCAACAGGAAAGCATGCAGCACCGGCATCACCTTGATGTAGGTCCACACGGGCAGGCTGTTGATGTGCAATACCACGAGATAGGTGATGAAGGTGGCATAGGCAAGCAGACCGTGCAGCCCTTGCAGAAATGCCGGCG
Organism: Gammaproteobacteria bacterium; assembly: GCA_050739575.1. Lineage (GTDB taxonomy): Bacteria > Pseudomonadota > Gammaproteobacteria > JAKDMP01 > JAKDMP01 > JBOIBN01. The sequence goes on along the minus strand of JBOIBN010000002.1, from coordinate 11,458 downwards.
CCCGGCCCGCGAGCACGTGCAACGTCGCCATGCCGAGAATCGCGGTGAGCGCGATGAGGACGAGTCCGGCGATCGTGTTCGCGCCGGGTGCGAGCGCGAGGATCGCGATCGCATTCAAGCCCAGAATCGTGGCAAGTATCCGGTGCCAGATTTCGGGATCGGTCCACGCGGCGCGCGTCGCCATCTTTTCGTGATACGGCCATTTCGTGCCGAGCGAAAGCCCGTAGCCATAGCCCTCGACCAGGCCGCCGATGACGATCAGCGCCGCCATGGCCGTCACCTGAAAGATCACCAGCACTTCAACGAGCAACGGTGGGATCTCCGCATAAAAAAAGAAGCCCTCCGACGGGCCTGCCGATTCTACACGGCCCGCCACTGCCCCACTGCCGTTTCCTGCAGGATTACCATAAGGGAGGCCATAAATCCGCAATCGGGAGCCCAGCCATGTCCGGAAAAGTGAACCCCATACCCGTGGGCTATCACAGCGTCACGCCCTATCTGGTGGTGAAAGGCGCCGCCGCTGCGCTCGATTTCTACAAGCAGGCATTCGGCGCGGTGGAAGTGCTGCGCATGCAGGAGGGCGGACGCGTCGGCCATGCCGAGATCACAATCGGCGATTCCCGTGTGATGCTCGCCGACGAACATCCCGAGATGAAGATCTTCGGCCCACAATCCGGCGCCGCGCCCGGCGTAAGCATCATGCTGTACGTGAAAGACGTGGACGCCGTGGTGAAACGCGCCATCACCGCCGGCGCCAAACTCGACCGTCCGGTGGCGGACCAGTTCTACGGCGATCGAATGGGCAGCATCATCGATCCCTTCGGGCATCGCTGGCACGTCGGGACCCACGTCGAAGAGGTGTCGCCGGAAGAGTTACAGAAGCGAATGAAGGAAACCGGGAAGTAGATGGGCGCGGCGGAATACGCCGCCGGAATTAGGCGCTTCATCAGAAGATGAAGATTCCGGTTACCGTTGCGCTTGCGATCGACGATAGCGAAATCGAACTCAACTTCGTCCGCGCCTCCGGACCGGGCGGCCAGAACGTCAACAAGGTCGCGACGGCGGCCCAACTACGCTTTGACGCCGCGAACGCAGCCTCCCTGCCCGAAGACGTTCGCACGCGCCTCATGAAGCTGGCCGGCCGGCGTGCAACCAAGGACGGTGTGATCGTCATCCAGGCCAAGCGCTACCGCACACAGGAACGCAACCGCGAAGACGCAATCGAGCGGCTACTCGTGTTGATCCGACGCGCGGCGGAAAAGCCGAAGCCGCGCAAAAAACCCCGCGTCAGCCGCGCCGCCAAAAAGAAACGGATCGAGGCCAAACGGCGACAAGGGAAACGAAAACAGCTTCGGCGATCACCCGCCGACGAGTAAACAAGCCTCGCCTGGAGGCAAGGGTTGTTTACGTTGCGTGCCGACCCTGTAAGAACCCGGCTCAACCGCCCTTGCGCAATATCAGGTCACCGGAGCCGGTGCTGGCATCGAGGGTCACTGCCCCGTTACCGCCGGAAAGCGTAAATACATGGTGCTCGCTGCTGAGCGTGCCGGGAGACTGGCTTTCCATGTCTCCGCTGCCGGTACTCAAACGGCCCGTAAGCGCGGTGCCGTCAGGGAAATAAAACATCACGTCGCCCGATCCCGCGTCCGCACTCAGCGACGAACCCTGCGACAGGTTGCGCCAATGTGCGGTGATGTCGCCCGATCCCGCATTCAGCCGGGCGGAATGCATGCCCGCGTTGATGTTCATGTCGCCGGAACCGGTATGGATATCGAGCGTCTGCACCGTGCCTTCAAACCGGACGTCTCCCGATCCGGCCGTGAGCTTCGCCTGATCGGCATTGCCGTTCTGGCCGATGTCGAGATCGCCGGAACCGGCCTTGATTACGAGCTGTTTGGAGGCCGAATGGACCATGACATCGCCGGATCCCGATTCGCCATTGATGGCGGTCGGCGCACCGGCGTTGTCGAACCGGAAATCTCCGGAGCCGAGACGATAATTGACGTTCATGCTCGGCGGCATGACCACGGAGACCAGTACCTCAGGCGACTGGTGCCAACCGAAACTCCAGTGCGATCCATGATTTTCGGGGGAACGGACGAGCACATCGTCGCCCTGCATGCTCGTCGTCGGGGCCAGGCGGTTGACGATCTTCGCCTTGTCGTCCTTGGAACTTGCGTTGGCCCAGATGTCCACCGTCACTGTGACCGATTTGACCGGTTTGACTGCGATCTGCACGTCCGGGCTGCCGAGCATCAGCTTTACGTTTGCCCCTTGATTGGCAGTCATATTGACGGTTTGATGATAAATAAGCGGCGGCCGCGCCAGCGCTAGCATGGGCAGTGCAACAAGGACGACCACGGCGGGAAAACGAAGGATTCGAAACATGACCGACGACCTTCCTAATGGTGTGTTGGTAGTATAGCATACCAATTCAGTTATGGCTTGGAGTCTTCACTTCCGTCAGACTCTACAGAAGCAAAAAAAAAGCGTATGCTTCTGCCCGTTATAAACTCACTACCACGCAGTAATGCAGGAGTAGATGGCCATGCCTCGTAGATCGGTCCGCTTCCGCGCCACCAGGCGCATCGCCCCATGGGTAGCGTTGGTAATCGTGCCGGTAATGGTGCCGTTCCTCGTCGCCGGCAGCAGCAACAGCGGGCTGGTTGACCCGTCTCCCTCGGCGCTGTCCCCATCTTCTACGACATCAATTACGCCCATAGCCAGTTGCATCCTGAATGCTGAGAAAGACGTTGCAATCGGTGGCCCGCTTGCAAAGCCAGGGTGCACCGCACCCGGTGTTGTTGTGATGGCACCCGCCTCTGCCACGGTATCGTTCGGTGAAATCTGGATCGCAAACGGCGGTACGCTGGTGATTCCGGGTCAGTCCGCGAATGCCGAAACAAAGACGGTAGCGAAGATCCGGGACTTCTGCATCACAGACGGCGGCATCCTGGCGATCGGCAGACCGAACGCGCCGGTCACCGACGTGAACAACGGCGTGGTGCTGGACTTCGTCGGCGATCGTTCGGTGATGTCCCGCGTACCGGCGTGCAAAGACTTCGCCAAGGGGATCGACGTGACCTCGGGCGGCTCGCTGCTGATGTATGGCACCAAGGGCGTGCCGGAGACGGGGGGCGTGAGCTGGACGACGCTCGCCGCGCCCGCCGGAATCAACGTGGCGGGGGCCAAGGTCGCGAGCACGGGAACGAAAACGCTTCAACTGACCGCCGACGTAACCAAAGGCGCCGAACCGTGGCAGCCAGGCAACTGGATCGTAGTCGCCACGACAAGCTACACGCCGTTCGATACCGAGTTCGTCCAGGTGGACACCGTAACCTCCGGCCCCAACGGCGGCAGTACGGTGACGCTGCTCCAGCCGCTCAAGCATTATCATTTCGGCAGCCTGGCGCCCTCCTCGGCCACCGCCACCTGCCCGGACCCCCTGTATCCGGCCCATTCCGCCACCAGCACGCAACCTGCGTTCCTGTGCGACGGCCCCGCCCGGAACTACGGCGTGGACGAGCGTGCCGAGGTCGGGTTGATCAGCCGCGACATTACGCTGACGGCGGATACGGCGCCGATCACCCCGCCCCCGCCGCCTGCCACCACCAGCGAGCACTGGGGCGGCGAAATCATGATCCACGCGGGCTTCAAGCAGGTTGCGATCCAAGGCGTGCGCCTCTCGAAGTTCGGCAAGGATAAGCTCGGCAGCTACCCGATCCACTTTCACATGGTCGGCGATGCGGAAAACATGCCGATCATCAACGCCGACAGCGTGGACCACAGCTACAACCACTGCGTGACCATTCACGAAACCTCCAACCTGACGATTTCGAATCTGGTTTGTGCCCGCATCGTGGGACAGATCTTCTACCAGGAACTCGGGTCGTATGACGAAGACAACGTGGCCGACGACAGTGGCATCGTCTTCAAGAACGATCTCGGCATCGGGGCGATGAGCAACTCCTTCGACATCTACCCGGTGAACGTCGGCGGAAACCCGATCACGCGTCAGGAACTGATCAACAGGTACTGGTGGACGGGCGATTACATGACCAATAGCGAATGCGGGTCCAACTGCATCGGCTACGACGGCTTCAACATTCCCGATACCGGCAATCAGGCGCAATTGGTAAACGGCTCCTGCACCCGTTACGATCCCAACAACAGCGGCTCGTTGGGGGGCTATTTCAATCCCCTGGTGACCAACGCGGATGGCACAACGACTTACACGCCGTGCAGCCAGTTCGTCAAGGATAAAATTGCCTATCCGGTTTACATCGAGCCGGCCAACGGCTTCTGGATCCAGAATCCGAAGACCGTGCTGGAGGGCAATGCCATCGCCGGTTGCCAGGGCGTAGGCCGGGGTTTCTGGTGGGTGATGCCGGGCCCTCCCATCATGGTCAACGGCGTGAACGAAGAACCCAAGTTCTTTCGCTTGGGTAAATTCGGAGACAACCGGGCGAGCGCCTGCTACTCGGGCTTCTACGCGGAGAACGAATACAGCGTACATTCGGACCAACTCTTTCCCCACGCGTTAGGCATCGTGAACAGTCCGTCCATTATTGCCACGCTCGACGGCATGACGGCGACGCGCAACCGCTTCCGCGGTGTATGGCTGCGGCCCGTCTGGTTCGCGATCAAGGATGGCCACTTTGCCTCCAACCGCGAGAATGTGTCTATGGTCACCAGCGGGGGCCTCGACGGCAATGCCCCCGGCGTCTGGGATCTTCTGGAAAACAGTGTTGTCGTCGGCTACAGCCAGAACAACGTGGGGCGCTGGGGGCCGTGTCCGCGGGGCGGCATGCTGGGAGGAAACACGGGCGGTTTCCTGGGCTGCGTGGATCACACGCCTCCGCCCATCGGCGAGACCCCGCACAGCGGGGCGGAAATGGGCCAGGGCTACGAAGAACCCAACTGGAACGACTTCGGCTACATGCTCTATGACGGACCGGTGCGGGTCTTTCACGACCGCTTCGTCAATTTCAACTACAACTCAGGCTGGACCAGCGCCATGCCTTGCTCCGGTGCTGGAGCCGGGGCTTTTTACCGCGAACTCGATACTGCGGACTGTACCTTCCTGAAGGATTGGGAAACCCACATGAAGTCCCCGACCGGCCAGGGGCCGCCGACCCCGTATGAAGGCGATGCCGCCTTCGGCTGGTTCCAGTCCAACCAGAGCGCGTATCCGACCGGTACGGCCTCGAAGGAATTGATCTGGGTGGATAGCAACCTGCGCCACCAGATCTACACCGATCTGGTCAGTGTCAACACCAACTTCAACGACGGCGACAAGAACACGGCGATCATTGACGAAGACGGGACGCTCGCCGGCCTCGGGGTGCAGCTCGCGCCCAATGCCGGCAGCAGTCCGGTGCACGTAATTTCACTCAACAATCTTCCCTTCAACGCGACCTCGAACTCGGTGGACGAATGCCTCTCGCGGGGCGGACAGAACGCGCAATTCGAGGGACGCGACAGCTCGCTGATGTCGCCGGCGTCCATGGGAACGCTGGAATTTTCGGACCTTTATCCATTCCTTTACGCCAATCAGACGAATCTCGACGATTATCCGGGCGACACCAATTCGCACTGGCAGGACATGATCTTTACTCGTGACGATCAGACGTCCGACGGCAAGGGCGGCATGTTCCACCCGGACATGACGATGCAGACCGGGCGCAACGGGCTCGGCATTTGGGAACCCAAGGTGGCTAACGGCTACGGTTATACGGTTACCGTGGCGAAGACCACGTCGCCCTCCGTTCCGCCGTCGCAGAATTCCGGCAAAGCCGGAATCTGGAAGTGGATCGACGTGGGACTCGCCGACGTCGTGGACCCGAACATCAGCGCACGCCATCCGTTCTTCATCCAGCTCGGGATTTGCTACACCAATGCCAACGGGACGCACCCGGCGGATTCGAGCCAGTTCGTGATTACCCGCGGCTACAAATCCTACGTCGGCGGCAACACTTGGCAGCAAGACCCGGAACTTCTAAAATACTGGACGCCGCTGGACTGCAACAATCTCGACGCCAACAACAAGGCCAACATCCCCTGGCATGGCAACGATTTCCAGGGAACGTGCCCGTCTGCCCCGACGACCGCCCTGAATCCTGCCACCGCCATCGGTGAACTCACGAACCCCAATCACTCGCCGGATCTCAAGAAGTTCTACTACAACCCGACCACCGGCATGTTGTACCTCAACGTCGCCCAGGTCGAGCCTAACCCGGTTGCGCCGTCACCGACGGGCAGTTGCGCCAACGGCAACGACGATCCGTCGTGTCCGGATGTCGCCGCGGGCGAGAGCTATTACGCCTGTCCCAAGGAAGGCTGCCCCATCTACACGATCGCCGAGACCGATCCCAACTATGTTCCGGGCCCTTCGAGCAACTGCACACCGGCGGTGGCGGACCTGAAACCGGCGCCGGCAAACCAGAACAAACTTGTAGTTTATGGTACTAATACCGTTATTCAACGGCAGGTCGCGCTGGACAAGCAGGGCAACCCCTACTACACGGCGACGAACGGCCCCATGTGTACGGCGACCGAACCGCAACCTTAATCGGCTTGATTCGCTCCATCCCTCTCCCTCGACGCGAGAGGGATGGAGGTGACAGTGAAAACAAATAAGAAACGAAATCGCGGCGGGGATCGCCGCTCTTACCTCCCTTCCCGTTTTGTGCCGTCGGGCGCGCCGAGAAGCACAGAACGCAACGGGGGAAAGGGCGGAGTGTTTGAGGCCGGAGCGATATATCGCGCAGGCCGAGTTGCCGCCCGGCCCGTTGCGGGCGAGCATCGCAGGGCAGGCGCAAGGCTTCCCAGCCTTGCGGCCGCGAACGCCCGGCACGATGCTTTGGGTGACTTTTTTGGCGAAACAAAAGTCACCCCGCCCGGAGGGCATAAAACAATCGTGCGGCTCACCCGCCGATGAGTTTCAGGATCTCTTCGGTCTTGAGTTTCATCAGACCGCGGTCGCCGCGCGACTCGACATTGAGTCTCAGCAGCGGTTCGGTATTGGAGGAGCGCAGGTTGAAGCGCCATTTATCGAACTCCATGGACAGGCCGTCGAGACGATCTACGCGCAGTGCCTGATCCGCGTAATACCGTTCCGCTTTCGCCATCGCGGCATGCTGGTCGGCGACCTTGCGGTTGATCTCGCCGCTCGCTGGAAACTTCGCCTCGCGCTCGTCAATCAGGGCCGATAACGGCGTTCCGTTCGCGCTATGATACGCGCCAGACACCCCGCCTCTAATACTAACGGAGGTTCTCCATGCCATCCCTATCTGCCGGCGCCCGCGTCGTTCTCTGCGGCATCCCTGCGGGCCTGATCCTTTTTCTCGTCGCGGGCTGCAACAACGGCACGCTGTCCGACCAGTCTCCGACCGAGCTGTCCGCGTCTTCCTATACATCCATAGCCAGTTGCGTCGTGGATGCGCAGAAAGACGTCGTGATCGGAGGGCCGGATGCGCCGCCGGGCTGCACGACCGTGGAGATGGAACCTTCGGCAGCGAATCCGTCGGCCTTCGGCGAAATCAGGGTCGAAAATGGCGGCGTCCTGCTCATTACCGCCGAGTCAACCAAGGTAATGGCAAAAGGCGTCGCCGCGCCCGCCGACTCGATCCCGTTCGCGACGCTCGAAACTCCGGTCCACGACATCTGCATCGAGGACGGCGGCAAGGTCGAATACGGCACCGAGGCAAAGCCCATTACGAGCGCCAATAAAGTGGTACTCGAATTTCTTGGCAAGCCAGGCGACGGTTCGACTACCCCGGCTTGCAAAGGCTTCGCCAAAGGGATAGACGTGACCTCGGGCGGCTCGCTGCTGATGTATGGTGCCAAGGGCGTCCCGGGAACGGGCGGCGTCAGTTGGACCACGCTCGCTCAACCTGCCGGAACCAACGTGGCGGGCGCCAAGGTCGCGAGCACAGGAACGGAAACACTGCAATTGACCGCCGACGTAACCAAGGGTGCCGAGCCGTGGCAATACGGCGACTGGATCGTCGTCGGTACCACGAGTTACAGCCCGTTTGAAACCGAATTCGTGCAGATCGCGAGCGTGCTCTCGAACCCGAACGGCGGTAGCACGGTAACGCTGCTCCAACCGCTCAAGCATTATCACTTCGGCAGTCTTGCGCCCTCCTCCGCGAGCGCCACCTGTCAGGATCCTCTGGATTCGCAGAAAACCCAGCCCGCCTTCCTGTGCGACGGCGCCGACCAGAACTACGGGGTGGACGAGCGAGCCGAGGTCGGGCTGATCAGCCGCGACATCGAGCTGACGGCGGACACCTCGGAAGCCGACAACTTGCATTGGGGCGGCGAGATCATGATCCATGCGGGATTCAAGCAGGTCGCGATTCAGGGCGTGCGGCTATCAAAATTCGGCAAAGACCAACTCGGCAGCTATCCGATTCATTTTCACATGGTCGGCGATGCCGCCAACAAACCGCTCGTCAACGCCGACAGCGTTGATCACAGTTACAACAAGTGCGTCACCATTCATGATACGGCGAACGTCACAATCTCGAACCTCGTCTGCGCCCGCATCGTCGGCCATATTTTTTACGAGGAGCTCAACAGCACGACCGCCGCCGACGACAGCGGCATTACTTTCAAGAACGATCTCGGCCTCGGCGCGATGAGCAACTCCTTCGACATAAACCCGGTTACGGTAAACGGCACCACCATCTCGCGCCAGCAACTGATCGCCGATTACTGGTGGACCGGCGACTACATGACCAACGATTCCACGTCCCCCAATTACATCGGCTATGACGGCTTCAATATTCCGGACACCGACAACTGGCTTCAGCCGACCCACGGCTCGTGTACGGCATTCGACCCCGGGGGCGGGGGCGGTTTTGCAGGCCAGGCGCCCGACGTCAACACCGCGGCTGGAGCGACGGCTGCCTGTCCGCCGAAGGACAGCCCGACTACCCCAATCTACATCGAACCGGCGAGCGGCTTCTGGATACAGAATCCGAACACCAACCTGATCGGCAATGCGATCGCCGGCTGCCAGGGCGTGGGCCGCGGTTATTGGTGGGTGCCTCCGCCGACGCCGATCGACGTAAACGGCAGTCAGGTGACGCTCGGCTTCGAGCCGCTCGGTACCTTCGAGAACAATCGCGCCAGCGCCTGTTACTCCGGCTTCTACGGCGAGCCCGAATACACCGTGAAATCGCAGGTCATGACTCCGCACGCGGAAGGCGCCCCCGGTGGGGAACCCGTGGTCGCCGCCTTCGACGGCATGACGGCAACGCGCAACCGCTTTCGCGGCGTATGGCTGCGCCCGGTCTGGTTCGTCATCGAGAACGGACACTTTGCATCCAACCGCGAGAACGTCTCGATGGTGACCTCGGGCGGCATAGACGGCAATGCGCCCGGTGTCTGGGATTTGCTGGAAGACAGCGTCATTGTCGGTTTCAGCCAGAACAACGTGGATCGCTGGGGCCCGTGCCCGACCGCAGGCCAGCTCGGACCGTATACCGGTTCGCAGTTCGGTTGCATAGACCACACGCCTCCGCCAACCGGACAGGCGCCGCACAGCGGCGACGAGATGGGGTTGGGTTATACACCACCCTCCTGGAACGATTTCGGTTACATGCTTTACGACGGTCCGGTGCGCGTCTTTCACGACCGCTTCGTCAACTTCAATTATGACGATCCAACTGGAACGGACAACGAGTTTTCGAGCGAACTCGATACTGCCGATCAGCAATTTCTGGCGAATTATTCCAGCACCAACCAGTCTCCGACCGGCCAAGGTCCGCCGACGCCCTACGAAGGTGATGCCGCCTTCGGCTGGTTCCAGTCCAACCAGAGCGCGTACCCGACCGGCACAGCGGTCAGGGAGTTGATCTGGACCAATACCAATCTGCGCCACCAGGTTTACACACAGCTGGTCGGCGTGAACACCAATTTCAACGATGGCGACAAGAACACTGCCATCATTGACGAAGACGGCACTCTTTCCGGCTTCGGCGTAAAACTCGCGCCCAATGCCGGCAGCAGTCCGGTGCACGCGATTTCACTCAACAACCTGCCCTTCAATTCGACCTCGAACGCGGTGGACGAATGCCTGTCGCGCGGCGGACAGAACGAGGCATTCGAGGGGCGCACCAGCGCGCTGATGTCGCCGTCGAGCATGGGCACCCTGGAGTTCTCCACGCTCTATCCATTCGTGCCTGACCCGGCACCTGCACCTCAGGGCTATCCGGGAAATCCCAACACGCACTGGCAGGACATGACGTTCACGCGAGACGACCAGGTGCCGGACGGCAAGGGCGGCATGTTCCACCCGGACATGACCTTGCAAACCGGGCGCAACGGACTCGGCATCTGGGAGCCCAAGGTGGCGAACGGCTACGGCTATACGGTCACCGTGAAGCCGACCACTTCGCCCTCCGTTCCACCCAGTCAAGATTCGCACAAGGCGGGAATCTGGAAGTGGATAGACGTGGGTGTCGCCGACGTGGTGGATCCCAATATCAGCGCGGCGCATCCGTTCTACATTCGTCTCGGCATTTCCTACACCAACACGGACGGAACGCACCCGGCGGACAATTTCACCATCATCCGCGGTTACAAGTCCTACACCGGCGGCAGCGTGACACCGATCGGGGACCTGCTCAACTACTGGACCCCGCAGGCATGCAATAATCTCGACGCCAATAACACGGCCAACATTCCCTGGAGCGGCGACAACTTCCAGGGCAACTGCCCATCGGGACCCACCACGACGCTCGCCGAAGCGTCCAGTATTGCCGGACTCACAAACGGAAACGGCACGCCCAATCTTGGCGTGTACTACTACGATCAGACGTCCGGCTACCTGTATCTGAATGTGGCCCAGGACGAACCCAATCCGGTCGCGCCTTCCCCGCTCGGAAGCTGTCATGCTGACGGAACCGGCGATACCTCGTGCCCGGATTTCGAGCACGGTGAAAGCTACTACGTCTGCCCGAAAAATGGTTGCATCATCTACACCATCGCCCAGAACGATCCCGCCTACGCGCCCGGTTCCTCGACCGGCCAACCTGATCCCGCCGATGCCCTGCCTGCGCCGGCCAATCAGAATCAGCTCGTCGTGAACGGCACCGACACCGTCATTACGCGCACCGAAGAACTGGACAAAACGGGAGTTCCGTACTACGTGCCCACGAACGCAACCGCATGTACGGAGACCGAACCGCAGTAACGTAAACAAGTAAGAAAACCGCGCCCACCGAGTGGAAGCGCGGCGGGGACCGCCGCTCCTACGCACTCCCCGTTGCGGGGCATCGCAGGGCAGGCGCAAGTCCGAAGACCTTGCGGCCGCGACTTCCGGCACGATGCTTTGGGTGACTTTTTTGGCGAAACAAAAGTCACCCCGCCCGGAGGGCATAAAACAATCGTGCGGCTCACCCGCCGATGAGTTTCAGGATCTCTTCGGTCTTGAGTTTCATCAGAC
>JBOIBN010000001.1:0-99042 GCA_050739575.1 Gammaproteobacteria bacterium | reverse complement strand
GCGCCGCGAACATGGCCGCGAGTCCGGGTGGGTCTATGACCACGAACAGGACGATCAGGTCGTTGATCCATTGGTCTAATGACATGGCGACGGGGCTTGCCGGAACGCTGCAAGAGGACTATAAAGACTGTGAGGGCGCGTTGCGGCGGGGTCGGACGTGCCAGTACAAAATGTTACCACCATCCTCCTCGGAGCGTGCGAAAAGCGACATTTGCGGGCGTCAGGGGCGGAATGTTCCGGCAAGCGGCCGGAGGAGTTGAAGTTGGAACCGGGCGAATCCGCGGAACCGGAAATCGGCGTCTGGTATCTCGACATGACGGGACGCGTCTTTGAGGTGGTCGCGCTCGATTCGCGCGACGACTCGATCGAAATCCAGCACTTCGACGGCACCGTCGAGGAGTTGGACTATCAGAGCTGGGAGGAGATTCTCGCGCGCATTGTTGTTCCACCCGGCGACTGGTCGGGGGCGATGGATGTCAGCGGCGAGGATTCTCCGGGCGAGCGGGACACCGATCCCGGCCGCGACGGCGGCGAACTGCTGTCCCGCTTCGAACGCTGACAATAGCCTCGTGCCTGGGGATCAGAGCAGGTCTGCGGCCTCGAGGCAGTCCGCGAAGCGTTGCCAGGTCGCCTCGATATCCGCATCGAGTCCGATCGAGAAACGCAGCAACCCCGGTGAAAGCCCGATCTCGCGCTGGAGTGCGGGCGGGATTTCGGAAGAGGTGCTGCTGCCTGAGAGGCTGAAAAGCGTGCGATGAAAGCCGAGGCTCACGGCGAGGTAACCGACCCCGGCTTCCTGTAAACGTACCGCGAGTTCATCGGCTGTCTCGGTGCTGCCGGCGTCGAGCGCGAACATGCCGCCGTAGCCATAGCCGGGATTCATCAGGGCCGCAAGGCGCGGGTGGTCCGGATGGCTTGCAAGACCGGGATAGATCACGCGCAGTCCGGCCTCTTCCAGACGCTCGGCGAGGTAGCGCGCGTTCTCGCTGTGACGAACCATGCGCACGCCGAGAGTCGAGAGATTCTTGTAGATACTTTGCGCGCGTAATGGATCGAGTGTGGCGCCGAGGAGCATGGCGGTGCCCGCGGCGACGTCGCCGAGTGCGGTGATGAATTCGCGATTCGCGCAGATGACGCCGCCCAGACCGTCGCCGGCGCCGTTGATGAACTTGGTCAGGCTGTGGACGACGATGTCGGCGCCGAGCGCGACCGGACTCATGATGAGTGGTGCGAAGGTGTTGTCCACGACGAGCGGAACGTCCGCTTCGTGCGCGATCGCCGCCAGGGCGGGAATGTCCGCGACGCGCAGCAGCGGGTTGGAAAGCGTTTCGCAGTAAATCGCGGTGGCCGCATCGGTGATGGCGGCGCGCACGGTATCCACATCGTTGATGTCCACGAAGCGGGTTTCGATGCCGAAGCGGGGCAGGAAATTCGCGAGCAGTGAATAGGTGCCGCCGTAGACCGTGCAATCACTTACTATTTCGCCGCCCGTGCCGGCGAGCTGCATCAGCGTCGCGACGATGGCGCCCATGCCCGAAGCGGTGACATGCGCGGCTTTGGTGTCTTCGAACGCGGCGAGTGCGTCCGCGAGCGCGCGAGTCGTCGGGTTGCCGGAGCGCGCGTAAAGAAAGCAACCCGGCGCGTCTTCGCTGAACATCGCCTTAAGGTTTTCGGGATCGCTAAAGGCGTAGGTCGCGGAATCCGCGATCGGCGGGTTGACGCCGCCGTCCGTCGCCGGACGGCGATAACGCTCCAGTCGTGACAGGGGATCTTCAGACATCCGGTTTGCTCTCGGGCGCAGGAGGAACCTCCGCCATTATGACGCCGCCGCTTACCGCGACGGGCCAGCGCTTGAGTCCCTGCCCGCGGCAAGGGCCGCCACGACATTCGCCCGTGATCGGATCGTAGATCGCGCCGTGTACTGAACAGAGGATGAGTGAGCCGTCGCGCGAGAGAAAACGGTTGGGCGCCCAGTTGAGGGGGTTTCCCATGTGCGTGCAGACGTTGGAGAAGCAGGCGAGTTCGTTCCCGTGGCGCACGACGAAGTATTCGTCCGGAAAACGTGCGCCCGGTGGCGAAAAACCATGCGCGCCGGGATCGGGCAACTCATCGACCGTGCAGACTTCAACCGTCGTGAGCGGGCGCGTCATGCGGGTTCTGGAGCATTGCGGAACTCGACCTCATGGATTCTCCGCCGCAACGCGACGAGCAGCGTGAGTCCCGGCAGCGCGAGCAGGATACTCACGATGAACACCATGCTCCAGCCGGAGTGCTGCGCCACGTAGCCCGCGGGCGGTCCGAGGAGCACCCGCGGGAGGGAATCGAGAGCCGACAGCAGAGCAAACTGGAAGGCGGTATAGCGGTGATTGCAAAGCGCCATGAGATAGGAGACGAATGCCGCGGTGCCCAAACCCCAAGCGAGGTTTTCCACCACGACGGCGGTGGTCATGGCCGCATAACTGTGCCCGATAAACGAGAGTGCGAGAAAGGTCAGGATGGACACGGCCTGCACCAGGCCGAAGTAGAGCATCGCGCGGAAGAGAGACAGCCGCGACATCAGCGCGCCGCCGATGAATACGCCCACGATGGTGGCCGCGAGACCGAAGCCCTTGTTAACGAGGCCCACGTCGGTGGCGGTGAAGTGCAATCCCTCGATCAGAAAAGCATTCGTCAAGGGGCCAGAGAACCAGTCGCCGAATTTGTAAAACAGGACCAGCAGCAGCAGGCCGAGCGCGCCGCGCCGGCGCAGAAGCTCCAGCAAAGGCGCCACGACCGCCTCGACGAGGGTACGCGGTGGCGCGACCGCGGTTTCCGACTCGGGTCCGATCAGTGTCGGGATCATGAGCGCGACCATCAGCAAGGCCATCAACAGATAGCTGTTGCGCCAGCCGATATGGTCGGAGAGGATCAGCACTACGGCACCCGCGACGATCATGGCCACGCGATAGCCGCCTGTCTGGGCCGCCGCGCCGAGTCCGCGTTCGGCGGGCCGCAGGATGTCGGTGAAGTAGGCGTTGTAGACGATGTCCTGGGACGCGGAGGCGAAGGTCAGTGCGAAGGCGAGCAGTCCCATTCGCCAGGTATGGCTTGCCGGATCGGTGAACGCCATCGCAACGAGCAGTAAGGCGAGCGCGAACTGCGCGATCAGGATCCAGCCACGGCGGCGCCCCATGAATGGCGGCACGTAGCGGTCCATGAGGGGCGCCCACAGGAACTTGAACGAATAGGGCAGGCCCACGAGGGAAAACCAGCCGATCGTGGACATGTTCACGTTGAGGATGGCCAGCCACGCCTGCAGCGTGCTGCCGGAAAGCGAGAGCGGCAGGCCCGAGGAGACGCCGAGTATCAGCGTGATGCCAACGCGTCGGTTCCAGCATGCACGTGAGAACGCAGCGAGCGAGCGCGAATTCGAGCCGAGTGTCATCAAAGGATTTTCAAAGCGGCCACGCGTATTCCATCGTGAGCGGGGCGTGATCCGAGAACCACTCGCCGGTATAGATCTCGGTCTTTCTTGCGTTCGCAGCGAGCTTCGGCGTCGCGATCTGATAATCGATGCGCCAGCCGACGTTCTTCTCCCGCGCGCGTCCACGGTTTGACCACCAAGTGTACTGCTCGGCCGCTTGGTTGACGACGCGAAAGGCATCCACCAGACCGACGCGGTCGAACACTTCGTCCAGCCACGCGCGTTCGTGCGGGAGAAAGCCCGAATTCTTCTGGTTGCTCTTCCAGTTCTTGAGATCGATTTCCTTGTGCGCGATGTTCCAGTCGCCGCAGATCAGGCATTCGCTCTTGCGCCGCCGTATCTTTTTCAGATGCGGCAGGAAGGCCGCGAGGAAGCGATCCTTCGAGGCCTGGCGTTCGGGACCGGATGAACCGGAAGGCAGGTATAGCGAGACGATGGCGAGGTCGCCGTAGCGCGCCTCCAGATAGCGGCCTTCGCGGTCGAATTCCGAAAGCTCCAGACCTTCGATCAGGCGGTCGGGCGCGCGCCGCGCGATCAGTCCCACGCCCGCGTAGCCGGGCCGCGCCGCCGGATAATAGTGCGTGTAGAAGCCTTCGGGATAGAAGCGCTCGTCGAGCTGTTCGCGCTTCGCCTTGAGTTCCTGCAGGCAGCAAACATCGAAGTCCTGCGTTGCGAGCCAGCGGAAAAAGCCCTTGCGCTCGGCGGCGCGGATGCCGTTCGCGTTGAACGTGATGATACGCATGGGTTGCCTCGCGGTGAACGGGCGCTATCATAACGGCCGTTCGCCCGGGTTCTCCTCCGATGGCCTCGCTCTCTGCCGAAAAGCGCACATTCATCGAATTCGCACGCGATGCCGGCGTGCTGCGCTTCGGGCAATTCACGCTCAAGTCGGGGCGCGAAAGCCCGTATTTCTTCAACCTCGGTGCGATATCGAGTGGCGCGGGACTCGCCCGGCTCGGGCGCTTTTACGCGCGCGCTCTTGCGGCCTCCGACCTTGCGCCCGACGTACTCTTCGGCCCCGCCTACAAGGGCATTCCGCTCGCCGCCGCGACCGCGATTGGCTACGCGGCCGAGACCGGCAACGATCTACCCTTCGCCTACAATCGCAAGGAGGCGAAGGACCACGGCGAGGGCGGAAACCTGGTCGGCGCGCCGCTCGCCGGCGATGTGGTGATCGTGGACGATGTCGTCACTGCCGGCACGGCTGTCCGCGAGGCGATCGGTCTCATCCGCGCCGCCGGGGCAAACCCGCGCGGACTTCTGGTAGCAATAGACCGCGAGGAACGCGGTCGCGGCGAAGCGAGCGCCATCGCCGAATTGACGGTGGACGAAAATCTCGCCGTTATCGCCCTGATCACGCTTTCCGACATCGTCGCCTGGCTGGAAGAAAGTGGCGAACACGCACACGAACTCGAAGCCCTCGCCGCCTACCGCAAACGCTACGGCGCCGAATAACCGGCTACGTTTTTGAGACAAGAAATTTACCGCCGAGCGCGGCAGGGATCGCAGAGGTTCTGGCTCTTGTCCCATAGCTAAACTCCACTGCATGCCCGCATAAGCGTAGTGTTGCGGAGAGAAATCGACACACCAGCAATGACCGTTCGGCCACGTGCCGCTCTAAAATTTGATTGTCTCTGTGGGCTCTGCGGTGAAGTCGCGTCTTGTCGAGTCCCGATTCTCAATGGCGGCCGGAGTGGCCGAAGCCTCCGGCGCCGCGGGCGCTCGGCGTGAACTCGTCTACCACCGCAAGTTCGGGGTGCGCGACCGGCACGAATATCAACTGCGCGATGCGTTCGCTGGGCTCGATGCTATAGGGCTCGACGCCGCGGTTCCAGCAGGAGATCATCAGCTCGCCCTGATAGTCGGAGTCAATCAGACCGACGAGATTGCCGAGCACGATGCCGTGGCGATGGCCGAGACCGGAGCGCGGCAGGATCATGGCCGCGAGATCGGGTTCGCCGATGTGAATGGCGATGCCGGTCGGGATCAGTTCCGCCGCGCCGGGTGCGAGCGCAATCGGGACTTCGAGAGCCGCGCGCAGATCGAGGCCCGCCGAGCCCTCGGTCGCGTAATGCGGTAATCCCCATTTTTCGATCAGTGCGGGACGCAGGATCTTGACTTCAACGCGGTTCATCCGAGCCGTTCGGCGATGAGGGCGATCAGCCGTTCCGCGAGCAGGTGCTTCGGGCCGCTGCCGAGATCGGTTTCGCCCTTAGCGGAAATGGCGACGAGCGCATTGTCTTCGCGCCCGAAGGCGTGGGTGTCGCCGACGCGGTTGGCGCAGATCAGGTCGAGTTTTTTCGCTTTGAGTTTGGTCCGGGCGTTTTCGATGAGATTTTCGGTTTCGGCAGCGAAGCCAACGCAAAAGGGACGGGGTTTGCCGGCGGCGACTTCGGCAAGAATGTCCGGCGTGCGCACGAGTTCCAGTGTGAGCGTTTCGCCGGTTTTTTTGATCTTTTCCCCAGCGGCTTTTGCAGGCGCGTAATCGGCGACCGCCGCAACTGCAATGAAGACATCGCTTTGCGGTGTCCGGGCGCGCACGGCTTCGCCCATTTCTGCGGCCGTACGTACTTGCAAGGTTTTGCAGCCGCGCGGCGGAGTGAGTGCGGTCGGACCGGAAACGAGCGTGACCTCGGCGCCGGCTTCGACCGCCGCCTGCGCGACGGCGTAGCCCATCTTGCCGGAACTCCGGTTGCCGACGAAGCGCACGGGATCGATCGGCTCCTCCGTCGGACCGGCGGTGACGAGCACCCGCCGTCCGCTGAGAGCGCCGCCGCCTGCAAGTGCCTCGGCAATGGCGGCGGGTTCGCTCATGCGTCCGGGGCCGGATTCGCCTTCCGCGAGCGGCCCGTCGTCGGGGCCGATGAACCGCACGCCGCGCGCCGCGAGAGTGGCCACATTGGCCTGGGTCGCTGAATGCCGCCACATGCGCTGATTCATCGCCGGGGCTAGCACCAGAGGAGCCTCGGTCGCAAGCGCGAGCGTCGTCAGCAGATCGTCCGCGATTCCATGGGCCAGACGTGCGATGAGGTCTGCCGTAGCGGGGGCAATCAACAACTGATCGGCCCAGCCGGCAAGCTCGAGGTGTCCCATCGCGGTGTCAGCCTGTAAATCCCACAGGACCGTATGCACACGCCGGTGCGACACCGCCTGGAAGGTGGCGGCGGTGACGAATTGTCCGGCAGCAGCGGTCATCACGACCTCCACTTCGGCGCCGCGCTCCTTCAGGCGGCGCACGAGATCGGGCGATTTGTAGGCGGCGATGCCGCCAGCGACGCCGAGCACGATGTGCTTATCCCGCAGACCGTTCATGATTCAAACCCTTTGGGGACGGTTATGTTAGCGTGAACAGGGGGACGAGGGAGGGAATGCAATGAGTATCCGCGACTGGCCGGAGGGAGAACGTCCGCGCGAGAAGCTGCTTGCTCATGGGGCGGGTGCGCTTTCCAATCCGGAATTGCTGGCGATTTTCCTGCGCACCGGCGTACGCGGGAAAAGTGCGCTGGATCTGGCCTGTGAACTGATCGAGCAGCATAGCGGATTGCGTGCGCTGTTCGCCGCCGATGCCAACGAGTTTTCGCGCATTCCCGGTCTGGGGCCGGCCAAATACGCGCAACTTCAGGCGGTGCTCGAATTGGCGCGCCGCCATTTGGGGGAAGACCTGCGGCGGGGCGAGGCCATAACCAGTCCGGCCAAAACGCGGGAGTATCTGATTGCACAGCTTCGCGACCGGCCCCACGAGGTATTCTGCTGCTTCTATCTCGATACCCGTCATCGCGTGATCGATTTCGAGGAACTCTTCCGCGGCACGATCGACGGTGCGAGCGTTCATCCGCGCGAGGTGGTTAAAAAGGCGCTTGCGAAGAATGCCGCCGCGGTAATTTTTGCGCATAACCATCCCTCCGGCGTTGCCGAGCCGAGCGATGCAGACCGCCGGCTCACGCGCCGGCTGACCGACGCGCTCGCGCTGGTGGACGTGCGCGTGCTCGATCATTTCGTCGTCGGCGAGGGCGATCCGGTTTCCTTCGCGGAGCGTGGGCTGATTTAGTAAAATGCCGCTTCTCGTTGAGCACCGATTCAAAAATGGCCAATAGCCGATCGATCGCCAGCCCGGTGATTCATCCCGGGCTGCTGCTATCGGTGAATCATATTTTCTCGGCTGTAAACATGTGATGGAAGGATATGCACAATTTAACCAGAACCAAACTGTTCCGCGTCATATCGCGGGCTGTTTATCCGCTGGCCTTGATCCTGATCTACCCACTGAGCCTGTTGAAGCGCAAAAGCCCGTACCCCATTTTTTTCTTCTTTGATCGCTATTGCATCGGCGGGTCGCAAAGCGTTTTCCTGAACATACTGCACGCCGTCGAAGCGGAACATAAACAAGTTTATTTTACCAGGGTGCCGGCGGATACAGGGCTCCAGGAGTCTTTCTATGCAGTACCCAATGCCGAGACGAGGGATATTAATTTTTGGACTTGCAACATATTCTTCCGCTTCTTTGCAGTGCATTACTACGCCTTTTACATAAACAGGCATGAACATGCCCGTGTTCTCGGATCGAACAGCACGTTCTTTCACGACTTGGTGCCGTTCTTGAGTAAGCGGGTCCATAAAATAGACTTGTTCCATAATTTTCAGAAATTCGGGAAGAAGGGATTCGAGTTTTTCGGACTGGCGAATTATCGCTATCTGGATACGCGAGTCGTCGTAGACAGTTTTACACTCTCGAAAATACAGAATCAATATAAGGAACATAAGGTTCCGGATGAATACTTCGAAAGGGTCATGATGATCGAACCAGCGGTGGAAGTCCCTCCCGTACTCAAGAAGGACTTTTCGCCTCCTTTGAAAGTTCTATATGCCGGGCGTGCAGGCCCACAAAAAAGAGTTTGGCTGCTCAGTAAAATTGCCGAACATTTTATTGCGGCAGGCCTCCCGGTCGAATTTCATTTCGCCGGCACCATGATCGAAGATCTCTCCGAAACCGTAAAAAATAACTCGGTCATATACGGGGAGGTAAATGGCTACGAGAAGATGCAAGAGGTCTACTCGATCAGTCACGTGGTTATTCTGACTTCCAGATGGGAAGGCTTTCCCATGGTCGTCAAAGAGGGCATGGCCTTCGGCTGCGTGCCTGTCGTTACGGCGTTGGAAGGCAATAAAATGCATTTGACGGAGGGAAAAAATGTATTGTTCATAGAAGCTGTAGAAGACGAACAGGAAGTGGTCGCGCTGGGCATAAAGCGAATCGAAGAACTACTGCTGGATCCCGCGTTGCTGAAAAGGTTGTCTGCGGAGGCGTACGCCTATGCGGAACGGCATTTCGGGATGGCGGATTTTATTAGAAAATACCGGAAATTATTGTTGGCATAAAGAGGCATGACAGAAAATTGTATAGTTTTTTGCCGAACGATCAAGACATTGCTGTCGGCCGTGCCACAATCATGCGGGCCGGGTAATGATAACTCGACAAAGGAACTGAATGGTGAAAAATGTGACTGAAAATATGCATATACCTCAAGATCCATTGCCGCCGGGCAGTAGTCAGGACAAAACGTTCATATTCGTAGTCGGTCTGCATCGGAGCGGCACCTCTCTTTTGTACCGGCTGGTGGGGGCACATCCCGAAGTAAGCTGCTTTGCCGGGACGGGCGTATCCCGCGACGAGGGCCAACACCTGCAGTCGGTTATCCCTACAGCCAATGTATTCGGTGGGATCGGGAGGTTCGGGTTCGATCCCCGCTCGCATCTTGACGAGAACAGTCCTCTCGCGACGGCGGAAAATGCTGCGAGGATATACAGCGAGTGGGGGCGGTACTGGGATCTCGGCAAGCGGTTTTTGATCGAGAAGTCTCCGCCGACTCTGTTGCGCATGCGTTTTTTCCAGGCGCTTTTCCCGAACTCCGTGTTTGTCGTTATCCTCAGACATCCAATTGCGCTGGCCGTCGCCACCCGCAAAGAATTCCGTTATGCGATCCGCCACGGAGTCGGCGGTAAAAATTCCACTTCCATAGAGCGCGCCGTCCAAGAGTTGGGCAAGGGCAGAATGCGCCCGAATCTCGAACACCCTTTGTTATGTTACGAGCGGGCCATAACGGATCTGGCGCATATCAAACGTGCATTTGTGTTGCGCTACGAGGACTTTGTCGCCAGCCCTGATGATGCGCTAAGTGAAATTTTCGCGTTTCTCGGGCTCCCCCCGGTTTCCGCTGCGGAGCCGGTTCGCGCCGATGTGAATGCGTCCTCCTTCGATTCCTGGCGTCACGGTCCGCTTGCGGCGTTACGGAAGCGACTCGCACGGCGTCATGAGGCGCGAGCGCAACGGATCGGTTATAGCCTCATCGAACCGCAGACGCGTGTTCCCTTGCGGTTGCCGGGGCTCCCATCCGGAATAGCCATTCTGAGCCAATGACAAAAAGGCGTGCAGTAGTTTTAAGGGGATCCTGATCAATTCATCCATTCACTGCTCGGAGGCGAGGAGTCCGGTACAAGTCCGGACCCGTCTTGCACCTCCGGGCACCGTCGTTCCGGTACGCACGAAGCAACTCTTCTAAGTGATGTTTGCTTCGGAGGCGTAGGGCATGTCGTGCTGAAGCGCATGGCGACGTTCATGCTTCGCGCCGCGTCGTCCTTACCTCAGCCGCTGCTGCCCGGCGGCAGGTAGGTGCCGAAAGTGAACGAGTACAGACGAACGCCCGCCGGCACCATAAAGCGGATCGTGTGTCGGCCGTAGGGCGCACGGTTGGCGATCGGCCAGTACAGGCGCGGCTCGGTCACGTTCATCCAGGTCTTGCCGTCCGTGACCGTGATGTCGGTGCCGCGAAACTCCGGGGGCAGCGGCTTGCCGTCGAGCGTGACCTCGACCTTTTTCGACCCGCCGGCGGTATCGAGCACCACGTAGGGCGCCTGCGCGATGTAGTTGAGGCCGATGACGCCTTGACCTGCGCTTTCGTCATAATCGTTGGCGCCTTTCCATTCGCCGCCCAGATAGATGCGGTCCTCGCCGAGTGTCGCGGGCAGCTTGAAGTCGGTCGTCTTGCCCGCCTGCGGTTGCTGGGTGTTGCCTAGTGGTTGGCGCAGGAACCCAGGGCCCGCATACAGCTCTTCGGTTTGGTTACGATTGGCCGGGATCAGGTCGAGCTTGGGGTCGAGCGGGCGATCCGGCGGCAGATCGGTATGACCCGCCTTGACGAGTTCCTTGCGGATGACGCTTTCCTCTTCCTCATAGCCACCTTCGCCGAACTTGTGATACACGATCTGGCCTTGCGGGTTAATCAGGTACTTACCGGGCCAGAAGTGATTGCCGAAATTATCCCAGATTTTCATATCGGCATCCATCAGGATGGGATAGGTGAGCCCTTCCTGCTCGACGCCGATCAGCACGTTCTTGGGGACGCCCTCGATGGCAAACTCCGGACTTGCTACTCCGATGATGACCAGACCGTGATCCTTGTAGCGCTGCCAATACACCTCGTCGAAGGGATTGGCGCGGATGCAGTTGATGCAGGTGTAGGTCCAGAAATCCACCAGGATGACGTTGCCTTCCTTTTCCAGTTGCTTGAGATCGACCGGCTTTGAGTTGATCCAGCCGCCCTCGGCGGGCACCTCGGCGATGCTTGCCACCGTGTGCGTCTGGTTGGAGAAAATGCGTTGCGGCCGGGCGGCGCTTGCGGCCGCACTGGCCGTGGTCTGCGTGTTGCCCGTGGGCAGCAGACTCTGCGGCGCCGGCGTACTTCCCGTGATCGGCATCAGGACATAGCGCACAACCGGCACCTTTACGTAGGCGACGGCGCCAACGGCGACGACGCAGGCCAAAACTACGACCGTGATTATCCCTATACGTTTCATTCGACACCTCGTGATGGATCGGAACTCTTCGATGGCCCCAGCGTCACGCTGGCGACGCCAAGGATATGACGACTCGTTGCGCCCTGCACAAAAACTACCGCATTCAGGTTGTCCTTGCGCCAGCCGGGCGCTATCGCTATTACCGGGGCGGCGGTGAACGAAGTGCCGGTGTTTATGGCGATGCGGCCGATAAGTTCAAGGCGCCGTACGACGGCGTCGTGCACCAGTCGCCGTCCGTTGTTCTCGCCGGCGGTGATTTGGCTGGCAAGATGATCTTCGGTGACCGCCAACCAGATCCCGGCAAGACTGTCGGAGGCGCTAGGTGGAAGCCGTTTCATCTCGATTCGCATTCTCACTTCGCCCGGCTTTATATACGCACGGGTAAGCGAAATGGTTGCAAACTGTATGTCGCGTGCCGAGGCAATCGCGGACAAAGCGCGCTTGGCATCGCTGCCGACAAAACCTACCCGTCCGTCTACCACCATCTGTGGCGTGTACGCTGCGCTTTCGTGCAAGGCCGACGCAAACTGGTACTGGCGGCGGGTGAACTGTCGCGATGAGAATGGATCGGCCCAGCCGAGTCCGTTCCAGTAATCCACGTGTTCTTCGAGCCCGATAATCTGGACCCCCGCGATGGGCTGGGAAGCAATCAGGCGACGCAGCAAGGCATCGGCCGGCGGACACGATGAACAACCCTCGGAAGTGAAAAGCTCGACCAGCACCGGCTGCGCGGCTTGTGCCGTGCGGGCCCCGGCCCATCCCAAAATGAGCAACAGGGGAAGGACCCTACCGATTTTCCCGGCCGTTCCGACATCCATGGTTTCGAATCTTCGTGGCGATCGTTCCCGACCGACGGCTACAGCATAGCCGCTAGCGGTGGGAATTTGTCACGCAAAGCTCACGGGTCAGGGGATATTTGCGGACTTATTGGAGACGTTAGCCGACGGCGCGGGCGGCGCGTCTGCGCTGATTCTCCAGCAACAACTTTTTGCGCATGCGCAGGTTGTGCGGTGTGACCTCGACCAGTTCGTCGTCGTCGATGAATTCGAGCGCCTGTTCCAGCGTGAGCCGCGAGGGCGGCGTGAGCAGGACGTTCTCGTCCGAACCAGCGGCGCGAATGTTGGTGAGCTGCTTGGCCTTGAGAGGATTGACGACGAGATCGTTCGCGCGCGTATGTTCACCGACGATCATGCCTTCGTACACCGCATCGCCGGGTCCGACGAACAGCCTTCCGCGCTCCTGGAGGTTGAACAGCGCATAAGCGATCGCCTGACCGTTGCCGTTGGCGATCAGCACGCCGTTGACGCGCTGGCCGAGCGGCCCGGTCTTGACCGGGCCGTAGTGATCGAAGACGTGATACAGAAGCCCCGTCCCCTGTGTCGCGCTCAGGAACAGCGTGCGCAGCCCGATCAGACCGCGCGCCGGAACGATGTAGTCCAGGCGCACGCGTCCGCGCCCGTCGGGTACCATGTCGCGCAAGTCGGCGCCCCGCTCGCCGAGGATCTGCATCACCGCGCCCTGATGGACTTCTTCCACGTCCACCGCGAGTTGTTCGAAAGGTTCGTGGCGTTCGCCGTTCACTTCGTGCACGATGACTTCCGGACGCGAGACGCCGAGTTCGTAGCCTTCGCGGCGCATGTTCTCGATGAGTATCGCAAGATGCAGTTCGCCGCGTCCGGAAACCTTCAGGCGGTCGGGATCCTCGGTATCTTCGACTTGCAGTGCGACGTTGTGGATGAGTTCGCGCTCAAGCCGTTCGCGCAGCCGCCGGCTGGTAACGTATTTCCCGTCGCGCCCGGCGAAGGGAGAATCGTTGACCTGAAAGGTCATGCTTACGGTGGGTTCGTCCACGCTGAGCGCGGGAAGCGCCTCGACCTTGCCCGGCGCGCACAGCGTATCGGAGATGTTGAGCGGCGAGAGACCGGTAAAGGCGACGATGTCGCCGGCTTCGGCGGAGTCCACTTCCACGCGCTCCAATCCGTGGAAGCCGAGCACCTGCAGCACGCGGCCGTTGCGCCGCTCGCCGTGGCGATTCACGACCGTGACCGGCATGTTGGCGGTGAGCACGCCGCGCGCGATGCGCCCGATGCCGATCACGCCGACGTAGCTCGAATAGTCGAGCGCGCTCACCTGAAGTTGCAATGGCCCGTCAGGATCCACCGCGGGCGCCGGCACGTGTTTCACGATAGCCTCGAAGAGCGGCGTCATATCGGCGGCCGGCGCGTCCGCGTCGGTGCCGGCATAACCTTTGAGCGCGGAGGTGTAAAGGACCGGAAAATCCAGTTGCGCCTCGGTTGCGCCCAGCCGATCGAACAGATCGAAGGTGCGGTCGAGTACCCAGTGCGGACGTGCGCCGGGACGATCTATCTTGTTGATGACGACGATGGGATGCAGTCCGCGGGCGAGCGCTTTTTGGGTGACGAAGCGTGTTTGCGGCATGGGCCCGTCCACGGCATCCACCAGCAGTAGCACCGAATCCACCATGCTGAGCACGCGCTCGACCTCGCCGCCGAAGTCCGCATGCCCCGGCGTGTCCACGATGTTGATGTGGCAGCCGCGCCAGTCGATCGCCGTATTCTTGGCGAGGATGGTGATGCCGCGCTCGCGCTCCAGCACGTTGGAGTCCATGATCCGCTCGACGGGTTCCGCGCGCGCCGCGAAGCTCCCGGACTGCTGGAGCAGCCGGTCCACCAGCGTGGTCTTGCCGTGATCCACGTGGGCGATGATGGCGATGTTGCGGATGGCGTTTGTCATGGGAGCGGGCGGCAAAAGGCGGCAAGCAACCTATTATTATACTTGCGGCAACCGATCCTGATCGGGCTGCAATGGGGTCATTACCCGGATGAAGCGAAGCCGCGCGCGTGTGTCGGGCCAGTCTCGCCAGAGCGAGTCCCGTAAACTGTGCATCTCTTCCGGGCGGAGCGCTATGTGCGCGAATACTGGATCAGCCCCTCGGTATTATCGGCGGATCTCGCCAGTTTGGGCAAAGAGGCCGCGAATGTGGTTGCGGCAGGCGGAGACCGCGTTCACTTCGACGTGATGGATAACCACTACGTTCCGAATCTCACCTTCGGCGCACCGGTATTGAAGGCGCTGCGCGATTACGGTATCGAGGCGCCCATCGATGCGCACCTGATGGTGACGCCGACCGATCGTTTGATCGGGGACTTTCTCGAAGCAGGCGCGGCGGCCATCCTGATTCATCCTGAGGCGACCGAACACGTGGACCGCAGTCTTCAGCGCATCCAGAACGGCGGCGCGAAGGCGGGTCTCGTGCTCAATCCGGCGACGCCGGTGGAACTTCTGCGCTACGAGTTGTGGCGACTCGACTGGGTGCTCATCATGTCGGTCAATCCCGGCTTCGGCGGGCAGAAGTTCATCGCCGAGAGTCTGCGCAAAATCGCCGACGTGCGCCGCCTGATCGACGAGAGCGGCCGCGAGATACGCCTTGCCGTGGACGGTGGAGTGGATGCGGAAAACATCGGCGCTGTCGCGCGCGCGGGTGCCGACACGTTCATCAGCGGCTCGGCGATCTTCAAGAGCGGCGATTATGCTGCGACGATCAAGCGCATGCGTACGGAATTGGCCGCAGCCTCGGAAGGTTGAGGCGGTAGTCGACGCTTCAGGTCGTCAAATCCAGTACGCAGTCCCTGTCATCACCCGGGAGGCGAACTTCATGCCGAGCCGCACGGCCGTAGGCGGTCGCTTGGCGCCCGCCGCGTGTGCGTTGAGACCGTGACGGGCCTCATCCTCGCGCATTCGCGCGAGCAATGCGCGGCTCGCCGTGTCCTCGGCCGGGACGTGCTTCAAGTGCCGAGAGAGATGCTCAACCACCTGGCGTTCGGTTTCCTCCAGAAAACCGAGGCTTTCGGCGTCCCCGATCAGCCCTGCTAATGCGCCGATCGCAAACGAGCCGGCGTACCAGAACGGATTCAGCAGACTGGGGCGCGTGTCGAGTACTGCAAGCCGCTCGCGGCACCAGATGAGATGATCGTTCTCCTCGTCGGCTGCACGATGCAGACGTTCGGCCACGTCGGCCTTGCGTGCGGTGATGCTTTGCCCGTGGTAGAGCGCCTGGGCGGCGACCTCGCCCGCCAAGTTGACTCGCATCAGGCGTCCGATACGCTGCTGCGCCGCCGTCTCCTGCGGTGGCCTGCTCTTTTCGGCCAAGGCGGGATTCGGCCGGCCGGTTCCCCGGGGCGTCCCGTAGAGCGTTCGGAGCACGCGGTCGACTCCGATCAGTATTCTTTCGGGCGGGGTCAGCGGACGTCGGTTCACGAGGGAATTCTAGCGTTCGCGAGGAGGCGCCGGGCGAGGAAACTCGCGATGTGCAGCACTTTTGGGGCCGACGGATCCCCGGCGAGACCGGCCGCGAGGTGCAGCCGGCAGCCGACGTTCGCCGTGACCACGCAGTCCGCCCGCGCGTCGCGGATGGCACCGAGCAGCGGTATGCGCAATGCCTCGGAATCCTGCGGACGATCGAGGAAGTAGCTCCCCGCGGCGCCGCAGCAGCCGGGCGGAAGCTCGACGATGTCCACATTGGTGAGTGCCGCGAGGCAACGTCGACCGGCATCGGAACGCAGCACGTTGCGCAGGGTGCAGGGCGTGTGCAGGGCGACCCGCGTGCGTTCACTTTGCCGCAAGGAGAGCCGGCCCTCTTCGAGCGCCCGTGCAAGGAGATCGGTCACGTCGTGAACGCGGCGCGAAAATCCGTCGTCTTGTTCCAGCAGCGCACCGTATTCCGCGAACTGAGCAGTGCAACCGGTGGCGGCCGCGACGATCATCGGTTGATCCTCGAATGCGACTAAATTGCGTGCCGCAAGTTGGTGCGCCGTCACGCGGTCGCCGCTATGCAGCGCGAGTGCGCCGCAGCAGGTTTGCCCGGGCGGCGTTTCGACGCGGTAACCGGCCGCGGCGAGAAGTTCGGCGCTTGCGCCGAGGGCCTCGGTGTCGAGTGCGCGGGCGATGCAGCCGAGAAAAAGCGCGACGGGTTCTCCGTCCGCCGGGCCGCGCGCGAGCGGCGGCAGGGCGTGCAGGGACTGTAAGTAGGGACGCAGCCGTGCTAGGGCGCTCGGCAACGGGAGACGGGCCGCCCAATGCAGCCGTGGCACAACGCGGGTGATCAGGCCGGGGTGACGTGCCGCATGCATGACGAGACGCGTGAACCACGACGGTTTCCCGAGCGCCGCGAGGTCGGCGCGGGCGCCGTCGATCAAGCGTCCATAGGGCACGTCCGCCGGACATACCGCCTCGCAGGCGCGGCACGTGAGGCAACCATCCAGATGTTGCAACGTCGCTGGGGTGGGGGCGAGTGAATTTTCGGCGAGTGCTTGGATAAGTGCAATTCTGCCGCGCGGGGAGTCGCCCTCCTCGTGCTTGAGTCCGTATGTCGGGCAATGCGGCAGGCACAACGCGCACTTCACACAGCGCTCGGCGTCGGTTATAAGTGCACGGCGCATGGCTGATTCGATTTCATGCATATTGTTATCATAAGCGTCATTTCAGGTCCGCTGAGACATCCATTCATGATTGCCGCCGCCGCACTTGCAACGAGTCTGCTCACCTCCGGGATTTCCTTGGGACCGGGCGGACTCGCAAACCTTGCCGATAACACGCTGATCCAGAATCCCGGGGAACCGCCGAAGGTCATGGGCTTCGGCGGCAACTTCTCGCTCGGATATCTCGCCACGCACAGCGCGGATACGACGACCAGCCTGAACACCGAGCTGAAACTTGGCTACAACAGCGAGAATTGGCAGCATATGCTCGATTTGCGCGCGATCTCGGCGAGCACCAACGACAACACGACGGCCGAACAGTATTTCGGCGCCTGGCAATCCAATCTGCTTCTGAGCCCGCGTAGCTACGTTTTCGGTTATCTCGGCTACATCCACGACCGCTTCAGCGGCTATCGCTACCAGGGTTCGGAAGTTGCCGGTTATGGCTATAGCCTGATAAACACGAAAACCCAGACTTTGAAGCTGGAAGCTGGCGTCGGTGCGACCCAGGCCGAGCAGATCGGCGACGGTAGCCAGCGCTCAGGGGTGATCCGAGGCGTCGAGGAATACTCTTGGCAATTCAGCAGCACCGGTTCGGTCGGCGAGAATGTGACGCTCGAGAAGAGCAACTTCAATCTTTATTCACAGTTTCAGGCCAATGTCAAGGCGCAGCTCATCGGCAACCTCGCCTTCGTGCTGGCCTACAATATCCAGCACAATTCGAACGTGTTTATGGGTCCCCAGACGACTAGTTTCACCTCGGTTTCGATTCAGTACGCTTTTGGCAGTTCGATCTTCGCCAGTCCGTGATGGGCTATTACCGCCGGCATCTGTTTATGTGCGTCAATCGGCGCGACGACGGCTCGCAATGTTGCGCCCAGCACAACGCGGAGGCCATGCGCGAGCACGCCAAGCGCCGATTGAAGGCGCTCGGTCTCGCGGGTCCGGGGCAAATGCGCGTCAACAAGAGCGGCTGTCTCGACCGCTGCGCCGAGGGTCCGGTGGCCGTGGTCTACCCCGAGGGGGTTTGGTACACATACGACGACGCCGACGATATTGATGAAATCATAGACGAGCACCTCGTCGCCGGCCGCCTCGTCGAGCGCCTGCGCCTTCCCGGCTAATCCTCCCATTCTTGCTGGCCTTGCCCTTGCGGGAAGGACCGAAGCTCCGGTATCCTATACGGCTGTACTGGAGGCACTAGGCTCTGCAATGAAAACCCTATCGGCCAAGCCGGAAACCGTGCGCCGCGGTTGGTACGTCGTGAATGCCGACGGGCAGGTACTAGGTCGTCTGGCCTCGGAGATTGCGCACCGGCTGAAGGGCAAGCACAAGCCGGAATACACGACGCACGTGGATACGGGCGATCACATCGTCGTGGTCAACGCGGAGAAGGTCCGCGTGACCGGGCGCAAGCGCAAGCAGAAAATCTATTATCGGCATACCGGCTACATTGGCAACATGAAGGCGACGAGCTTCGAAAAGCAGATCGAGAAGGATGCGCGCCGGGTGATAGAACAGGCGGTGCGGGGCATGCTGCCGAAGAATCCGCTGGGGCGCGCGATGTACCGCAAGCTCAAGGTGTATGCGGGCGGTGAACACCCGCATGCCTCCCAGAAACCCGAAGAACTCAAGCTTTAAGGATATTCCGCCATGGCACTCGGCGAACAAGACTACGGTACCGGCCGTCGCAAGACCGCGGCGGCGCGGGTTTTTCTGCGTTCGGGCAGAGGGCAAATCTTCGTCAACCGGCGTCCGCTCGAAGAATACTTCGGACGCGAGACCTCCTGCATGATCGTGCGCCAACCTTTGAATGAGAGCGGTTCCGCGGAACGCCTCGACGTTTATGCCACGGTCAGCGGCGGCGGAACGACCGGTCAGGCCGGCGCCATCCGCCACGGCATAGCCCGCGCCCTGGTCGAATACGACGAGACCCTGAAGGCTCCGCTGCGCAAGGCCGGATTCATGACCCGCGACGCCCGTGCGGTGGAGCGCAAAAAGGTCGGGCTGCACAAGGCCCGGCGCGCGCCCCAGTACAGCAAGCGCTGATCGGCGCATCGGTTCCCGGTCGGCGGCCGCAACTGGGGGATCGTCTAGCGGTAGGACTGCGGACTCTGACTCCGCCAACCTAGGTTCGAATCCTAGTCCCCCAGCCAATCAATGGCGCCGCCGACTACATAAGACATTTACGGCTGCGGGCGTGCCTTCGCGCTGACGGAGGCGTAAAATTCAGATCTCCATTTGTTACGTCGTGATGCCTGAAGATGGGATGCAAGGATGGCCGATTACCATCAATTCAAGAACGTCGTAAATCGCTACCTTTTCCGCCATGCCGGCGGAGAGGGGAGAGCTGCTTTTTTCGACATCGACGATGTCTGCCCCGAGCTTCATGCGCTTGAGCGGGCTCACCCGCAGATACGAGCCGAGGTGGATGCGCTACTCGAACAGCGGGTCGCCATGCCGCGCTATCACGAGGTCAACTCGCCGGCCAGGGAGATTTCCGGCACGACGGGAGGACGCTGGAACGTATACCTCCTTGAACTGTTGGGGCACCGGCCCGAGCGCAACCGGGCGCGCTGCCCCGCGACCTGTGCCGCGCTCGAGGGCATCCCCGCTATGGTGCAGGCTTTCTTCTCTGTGCTCGAACCAGGGAAATCGGTGCCGCTGCACGAGGGACCGTACCTCGGTTATCTGCGCTATCACTTGGGTGTGCGTGTGCCGGCCGTGGATCCGCCGTTGATCCGGGTGGCCGGCCAACCGTATGTCTGGAAGGAGGGCGAGGGCGTGATCTTCGACGATTCCTGGCCGCACGAGGTCGTGAACCATAGTCCTGAGCCGAGAGTTGTCCTTATCGTGGATGTGCGCCGCCCGCTTCCGCCGCTTGCCGATTGGGTGAACCGGGCGGTGCTCCGCATGATCGCCGCCCCCTTCTACGGTCGTACCGTAGTCCGGCGTGCGCGCAGATACTCAGACGACGATGCGGTGCCGCCGCCGGTGTTTCAGTAAGGCGGGCGGGGTGCGGGTAACGGGATTTGCTAGACCGATGGGAACCGCAGAGCTCCCGGATGATCTTAGAGAAACTCTGATCAATTCATCTGTGAATTGCCCGGAGGCGACGTGTCCGGCGTATGTCCGGACTCACCTTGCACCGAATCAAGCACTTACGTGCCCGATTCGCGGTGGTGCATCCATGCGCCACAAGGAATCTCTGAATAAATCAGAGGTTCCTTAATATGCCGCAGGTTTGCATCCGCCCTGCGATGTGTGTCGACGCGACGGTCAATCCGGAGCGGGTTTTTGAAGCGATGATAAGGAGGGCTGCGAAGTGAAGCGGTTGTATGTCTTGGTTTCCGCGGTATCGGCGGGGTTCCTGTTTTTCTGCGCTGTCACCGCGGCGGGTGCCAGCCCGGCTTTCGGACCAAGTGACTGGACCCAGTACCGCATGGGACCGACCCATAATGCCGTCTTCGAAAACGGGTCGCCGGCCCTGCCGGATCGGCACTTTGGCACCGATGGCCAAGTGCGGGCGACGCCGGTCATCGTCGGCGATCGCCTGTTCATCGGCAATCACGAATCGGGCGGTATGTTTTCCTTCAACGTCATTACGGGAGAGCAGTACTGGGGTAATCTCGGTCCTTGGTGGCGACACGTGCCGAACTGGATTCACGCCGACATGATTTATGTCAGCGGTCGCCTTTTCGTCGCCTACGGCAACCGCATATTCGACAATGACCAAGTGCGGGGCACCGGTCTGAGCGGCGTGATGGCGGTGGATCCGAATACCGGCGAGACGATCTGGAATCATCTGACCCTCGGCGAGTCGATGCCGACGCCCGCCTACTGGCAGGGCGATCTGTTCGTCGCGACCGGCGCCGGCGAACTGCTCGCGCTCGATACACGAACGGGTCAGCTTGACTGGAGCCTCAAACTGCCGGGCTGGGTGAGTATGTCCTCGCCTGCCATTGCAGGGCATGTTCTCTACGTCGGCGCACTTAACTCGGTGATCGCGGTGGATCTGGAAACCCATCGCAAGCTCTGGGAGCATGATGAATATGGCTCCTTCACCGACGTATCGCCCGCGGTTTCACCCGAAGGAGTGGTGGTGATCACGGCCAAGAAGTCACGCGATCAGTTGACGGCGGAAGAGGCGAGAAAGTACAAGGCTATGCGCGGCAATCTCGACTTCATCTACGGCTTCGACGCGAGAAGCGGGAAGCTGCTGTGGAAAAAGCTCATGGGCGGCGGACCGGACCAGAACAACAATACCGCCGGCGCGCCGACCATCGCCGATGGCAGGGCCTACGTCGGCAGTCCTTACACGGACACCTTCTACGCCTTCGACATCAAGACCGGGCGGATGATCTGGGAACGCAATGTGCGCGCCGGAATCAAGGGCGCGCCGGTCGTCTTCGACGGTAACGTCTTCTTCGGCGATACCAACGGCTATCTGCACGTGCTCGATGCGGATACCGGCGCACGCGTCCGGCGCGCGAGCGGCTACGTGGTCCCCAAACTCAAGCTCGGTGGCTCTGTTTCCGCTTCCCCCGACGTGGCGTTGTCGCCCGGCGGGCCCGTCATAATCAATCAGAACGTCTTCGTCGGCAGTCAGGATGGTTTCGTCTATTCCGTATCCATTCCCGACTGGCTGCGCAATTAACGGGAACACGCAGCTCATAATCCGGTTCCCGAACGAGAAACTTCGGTTCGCAAATCGTAAAGGAGAAGTCATCATGCCCAGAATTCTTTCCTGCTTTATTGCCGGCGCTTTGCTCGTGTTTGCAGCGACGGCATGTGCCGCCGCTCCCGGCGGCGATTTCTGGCAGACGCCCACGATCAAGGGTGCCGGGCGCATCCATCCGCTCCCAAAGGCTGCTCTGCAGCCCGATCGGAAGGCCACCTACAAGGTGGTATTCAACCTCACCAATGCCTCTACTTCTGCCTCGACCGTCAATTCAGGACTGGATCACGTGGCCCGCGCAGTCAATCTCTTCGTTGCAGCGAAGGTACCCCTCAATCATCTGAAATTTGCGGTCGTAATTCACGGACCAGCCACACCGATCGTTATGAATGATGAGGCCTATAAGCAGAAAATGCGCGCTCCCAATCCGAATCTCGCTTTGATGCAGCAGCTGCGGCAAGCGGGTGTGAAGATCTACGTCTGCGGGCAGGCGATTGCGGACAACAATATCGCTTACACAGACATTGCCCCGCAGGTGACGCTCACGCTCTCTGCCCTGACCGATCTCGTCATCCTGCAAAAAGAAGGTTACGTGCTCGAACCGCTGTAAAGGCGAACTCGGGTTGCGGCCGACCGATCCGTAAGGCGAATGTTCAACTTGAGATCATACCGTTGTCGAGTTGCGCGCGCTCAAAGGAAAAGACGCTGCTCGGATCTTGGAACAGGAACTTTTCCTTTTTTTTCAGGTAACCGAGCCGGCTGAGCAGGTAGCGGATCAGGTTGATCCGCGCCGGTTTTCTTCAGAGAGGACGTAGATGCGTCCGCCGTTCTTGAGGAAATCGCCTTGGGGTTTGACGAGTTCGATCTGGAGCGCGCGCAGCTCGCTCGAGTAGGATTTTTTCTTTACTCGAGATTGTCGTGCGATGGCTTGCCGGGAGCTTGCGGCTGGAGATTCGTGCCGCCAGTTCCGAAGATCGACGACATTTCCCCGGTGTCCGGAAGGCCGTTCGAGGTCTCGATTTCGCCCGAATCCGTTTGCCAGACCAATCCCGGTGTGCCGTCTAAACCGAAGCTTTTCATCAACTCGGCGTTGCCGTTGAGTTCCTGCATCAGTGAGCCGGGCACCGATGCGAGCGGTGTGATGGCGCCCTCGTGATTGCGGAATCCGGTCTCATTTTCGGTTAGCGCATGCGCTGGATCTTTGGCGGCGAGGATCGCGGCCGCCTTGCCGATGCTGGATTGACCGAGTATCCCGACCATCAGGTAACGAACCTGTACGCCGGGCCGATTGCGGGCCGCCTCCCAGAATTGCCAGCAGTATGGGCAGTTGGGATCGATGAAGGCATAGACGATGCGCCGGGGATTCGGATCGCCCGCAGCGATCCAGTTCCGGGCCGCAAGTTTCCCGTAGTTTTTCTGATTTTCAGGTTTCTGAATATAGCGGTTTCCGTAGGCTTGAGTCAGATTGTGGCCGTAGGCATCCACCAGCGTGCCGAAGATCGCGACCGAGCCGTCGGGAGGTACAAAAAACACGACGGGATGCCCGTCCGGGGTGGTGCCGATGTAGCCGGTGAGTCCCCCGACGGCGCTAAAGCTGGAATCCACCGTGAGCCCCTGCTTCTTGAGAAATTGCAGAGCGGGGGACTCGGACGGGGACGCCAGCTGTGTGATGGCGCCGAGGCTGGCGAGCGGCAGTGCAGAAGCCGCCGCGAATAGAAGCATTTTTATCATAGGATCATTATGCGTGAAGTGTCGCGATAGACGGCAGAATTTGGCGCTCCCACGGGGACTCGAACCCCGGTTTTCGCCGTGAGAGGGCGACGTCCTGGGCCGCTAGACGATGG
The DNA here is from genome assembly GCA_050739575.1 of Gammaproteobacteria bacterium. GTDB lineage: Bacteria > Pseudomonadota > Gammaproteobacteria > JAKDMP01 > JAKDMP01 > JBOIBN01. The sequence continues at coordinate 75,708 of JBOIBN010000001.1, read as the reverse complement.
GAGCATGAACCTAAAATGATACCATTTCCCACTACGCAGAAAAGGATTAAAGCACCTTGGAAACTCCTGCGGCCGTGCCCGAACAGGAGATCGGATTCGCTGCGCAGCGCATAGATTCCCGTGCGCTCGACATCGTCGAGACCTTGAACGAGGCTGGACATGAGGCCTACGTGGTCGGCGGTGGCGTGCGTGACATTCTGCTCGACGCACGTCCCAAGGATTTCGACGTTGCAACCAGCGCCCGCCCCGAAGAGGTGCGCAAGCTTTTCCGCCGCGCGCGCCTCATCGGGCGACGCTTCCCGATCGTGCATGTGTTGTACGGGCGCGACTTCGTCGAGGTGACGACCTTCCGCGCGCTCGAAGGTGAGGACCGGCAGATACACGAGTCCGGACGAATCCTGCATGATTCGACTTACGGAACCCTGGCCGAGGATGCTCTTCGCCGCGACTTCACGGTCAACGCACTTTATTACGATCCGCATGCGCGCCAAGTGCTCGATTTCACCGGCGGCCTCACGGACATCGAGGCTCGCCTGATCCGCCTGATCGGCGTTCCCCACGTGCGCTTCCGCGAGGATCCGGTGCGGATGCTGCGCGCATTGCGTTTTGCGGCCAAGCTCGGCTTCGCGCTCGATCCCGAAACCGAGGCGCCTCTCCGCGAACTTGCACCGCTTCTCGCCGACATCGCGCCGGCGCGTCTGTTCGAGGAGTTCGGCAAGCTTTTTCTCGCCGGCAAGGCGCTCGCCACCTATCTGGCGTTGCGCCGCTACGGACTCTTCGCCCAGCTTTTTCCCTTGACGGAGGAGGTGCTCGCGGCGGAACCAGAAGGCGCGACCGTCCGCTTCGTCGAGGCGGCGCTCGGCAATACCGATGAGCGCGTCGCCGCCGGCGAACCCGTCACGCCTGGATTTCTGCTCGCCGCCTTCATATGGCCGCCGGTCTTGCGCTACGCGGCGTGGCTTCAGGGAGAGGGGATGGGCGAGGCGACCGCCATTCAGCGCGCAACGTCGGTCATCCTCGGCGAGTGTGCGAAACGGGTAACCGTGCCGCGGCGTTTTGCCCAGCCGTTGCGCGAGATCCTGCAACTCCAGACCCGCTTTCGCTATCGTCACGGCAAACGCGCCGAAAATCTGCTCGCGCATCCGCGTTTCCGCGCAGCCTATGATTTTCTCAAACTTCGTGCCGCAGCTGGCGACGGCGATCCGACGCAGGTCGAATTCTGGACCGAAATGCAAAGTGCATCGCCCGAGAGGCGCAAGGCCTTGTTGACGCCAAGCCGCGGGGGCAATAGATGGCGCGGGTCGCAGGCGTGACGAGGGCGTGGATCGCGCTCGGCAGCAACCTCGGCGATCCGTGTGGCGAAATTATGCGTGCCTTTGCAGAACTCGATGCGCTGCCGGAAACGACGCTTCGCGCCCGTTCGCGGCTTTACCGCACACGAGCGGTCGGCCCGGTTCCGCAGGACGATTTTGTGAACGCCACAGCCGAACTCGAAACCGGGCTCGATCCGGAACCATTGCTCGAAGAATTGCTTGCGATCGAGGCCCGACACGGACGTGTACGGCGCGAACACTGGGGACCGCGCACGCTGGATCTCGATCTTTTGCTTTACGACGACGCGACCATTGCGACGCCGCGCTTGAGCGTGCCGCATCCGCGGCTTGCCGAACGCGCCTTCGTGCTGGCTCCACTCTGCGACATCGCTTCCGAAACCAATGTACCTGGAGCGGGTCCTGTCGCGGAGCTTCTCGCCCGCGTGGATACAAGCGGCGTTACGCCGATCGAGGGATCGTGAACAACACCTCGATGCCCGGCTACGTTGCGATCGAGGGGCCGATCGGAGTCGGCAAGACCAGTCTCGCGCGCCGCCTTGCCGATACCTTCGACGCCGAGGCTGTGTTCGAGGAAGCCGAGGAGAATCCGTTTCTGCCGCGCTTTTACCGAGAGCCGCGCGAGGCGGCGCTGCCGACCCAGCTTTCGTTTCTCTTCCAGCGCACGCGCAAGCTCGAAACGCTTGCCCAATCCGATCTCTTCCGCCCGGCGCGGGTGGTGGATTTCGTGCTCGAAAAGGATCTCCTGTTCGCCGAGATCACGCTCGACGATGCCGAACTGGCGCTCTATCACGAAGTATATCGGCGAGTCGCCCCACAGCTGCCGAATCCCGATCTCGTCATCTATCTGCAAGCACCCGTCGAGGTGTTGGTAAAACGGATCGGTGCGCGCGGGCGCGATTTCGAGCGAACGGTTTCACGCGCGTATCTCGAGCGTGTGGTGGATGCCTACACCTATTTCTTTCATCATTACAACCGCTCGCGGCTGCTGATCGTGAACGCGGCCACGGTGGATCTGGTACGCGGCGATGCGGACTATGAACGGCTGCTTGCCGAGATTCGCGGTGGCCGTGGGAGCCGCACCTACTTCAATCCGGAGGCGCACTGATGGTGTACGGCGATACGGAGATGCAGAGCAAATCGCTTACGCTCGCGACGTTCGCAAAGATGCGGGCGCAAGGCCAGCCGATTGCCTGTCTTACTGCCTACGACGCAAGCTTTGCGCGACTCGTCGATGCCGCGGGCGTGGATCTGGTGCTGGTAGGCGACACACTCGGCATGGTCGTGCAGGGGCAGGCGAGTACGGTACCCGTGACGGTGGACGACATGGTCTATCACACGCGCATGGTTGCGCGTGGTCTGCATCGCGCCTATCTCGTGGCCGACATGCCGTTTTTGAGCTACACGGACCCGTCCGTCGCGGTGAAGAACGCCGGACGTCTGATGCAGGAAACCGGAGCGCGCATGGTCAAGCTCGAAGGCACAGGCGAGCAGGCGGCGGTGATCACGGCACTCGCTGCGAGCGGCATTCCGGTGTGCGCGCATCTGGGTCTGCGTCCGCAAGCGGTCGAGAAACTCGGAGGCTTCCGCCTTCAGGGCCGCGAGCCGGAGGCTGCTGCACGGATGATCGAGGACGCGCAGCAACTGGAGGCGGCGGGCGCGGACATCATCCTGCTTGAGTGCATTCCGCGCGGATTGGCAGCGCGTATCCACGAAGCAGTATCGGTGCCTGTGATCGGCATCGGCGCCGGAGCCGAGGTGGATGGGCAGATTCTGGTGCTTTACGACATTCTCGACATCACTTCAGGGCACAAGCCGCGCTTCTCCAAAAACTTCTTGGCCGATGCGGGAAGCGTGCAGGGCGCACTTGCAGCCTACGTTGCGGCGGTGAAGGATCGCAGCTATCCCGCGCCCGAACATATGTTCGAGTAGCAAGCTGGAGGCTGACAGGAACGGTTGAGAGATCGGGTCAAGCTTATTTGTGAAACAACGCAGGTTTATTCATGGGTAGCCCCGCGCTGATTCCGACTGCGGCCGGCGTGCGCGCTTGGCGCGCGATGCGCCTGCGCGCGGGAGAAACCGTCGCCCTCGTGCCGACCCTGGGCAATCTCCACGCCGGGCACGCGGCGCTGATCGATCGCGCGCGCGCCATGGCCGATTTCGTGATGATTTCGGTTTTCGTCAATCCCACCCAGTTCGCGCCCGGCGAGGACTATGCGCAGTATCCGCGCACGCTCGATCGCGACCGCGAACTCGCGGGCGAGCACGACGCCGATGCCATATTCGCGCCAGCGCCCGACGAGATGTATCCGCACGGGACCGAGGCGGCGGTCGCGGTCGAAGTGCCGGGACTTTCCGACGTGTTGTGCGGGGCCTCGCGCCCCGGTCACTTCCGCGGCGTGGCAAGCGTGGTTGCGCGTCTCTTCAATCTCGTGGCACCGGAGTTCGCGATTTTCGGCGAGAAGGATTTCCAGCAGTTGCTTATCGTCCACCGCATGACGGAGGAGCTTTTTTTTCCGATCGAGATTGTCGGTATGCCCACCGTGCGCGAACCCGACGGGCTCGCGTTGTCCTCGCGCAACCTCTACCTCACGCCGGAGGAGCGCCGGCGTGCGCCGGTTTTGTATGCGACGCTCCGCGCTGCCGCTGCGGCGCTTGCGGCGGGCGCGAAGCCCGCGGATGTGGAAGCCGAAGGGGAAGGCGAACTCGAAGGGGCCGGCCTGCGCCCGGACTACTTCGCGGTGCAGCGGGCGGCGGACCTCGGGGCGCCGGAAGGTGGTGCAGAACTCGTCGTGCTCGCGGCGGCCTGGCTCGGCAAAACCCGGTTGATTGATAATATAAGAGTGCCGCCGCGTAATTCTTAACGCGGTTTCCAAACATTTCTTCGAGCGTCCCGCGGAAGGGACGGGGAGGCCGACTTGCAGCTCACATTACTGAAGGCCAAGTTGCACCAGGCGGTAGTGACATCCGCCGATCTCGACTACGAGGGTTCCTGCGCGATAGACGCCGATTTGTTGGCGCGCGCCGGCATTCTCGAATATGAACAGATCCATCTCTACAACATCACCAACGGCGAGCGGCTCGTGACCTACGCCATCAAGGCGCCCGCAGGCTCGGGCGCGATCGGCGCCAACGGCGCGGCGGCGCATCATATGCGCGTCGGCGATCGCATCATCATTTGCACCTATGCCGTGATGGATGCCGCGGACGCTGTCCGCTACAAGCCGCGCGTTGTCATTCTCGACGAAACGAATAACGTCAAGTCCGAACGCGGCACCGTTCGCGCGGCCTAGGGCAGAGCGCCGATGCCGTTATTCGGCCAGCTTTCCGACCGACTTTCCGGCGCACTCGGCCGCCTGAGCGGTCGCGGGCGCATCACCGAGGCTAACGTCGAGGAGACGCTGCGCGAAGTGCGCGTGGCGCTGCTCGAAGCCGACGTCGCCCTACCGGTCGTGAAGGACTTCATCGTCGCGGTCAAGGCGCGCGCGCTGGGCGCGGAGGTCGCGAAGAGCCTTTCGCCGGGCCAGGCCTTCGTCAAGATCGTGCAGGACGAACTCGCGGCGGCGCTTTCTTCCGGCGATTCCGAACTCAATCTGCGCGTGCGGCCGCCCGCCGTAATCCTGCTCGCGGGCCTTCAGGGCTCGGGCAAGACGACGACGGCGGCCAAGCTCGCCGCGCGTCTGTCGCGCACGCAGCGCAAGCGGGTGCTGCTCGTTTCGACCGATGTTCAGCGCCCGGCCGCGATGGAACAGCTCGAAAAGCTGGCGCAGACGGTCGGCGTCGGCTTCATTCCCGCGGCCGGTGAATCGCCAATGGAGATCGCGAAGCGCGCGCTTGCGCGCGCGCGGGCGGAACTCACCGAAGTGCTGATCGTGGACACGGCCGGGCGGCTTCACGTGGATGCGGCGCTCATGGACGAAATCCGCGCATTGGCCGATCTGCTCTCGCCTATCGAGACGCTCTTCGTCGCCGATGCCATGACGGGTCAGGACGCCGTGCGCTCCGCCGCCGCCTTCGGCGAGACTTTGCCGCTCACCGGCGTGATTCTCACCAAGGCCGACGGCGATGCCCGTGGCGGCGCCGCGCTCTCGGTCGCTCGGGTGACCGGCCGGCCGATCAAGTTCATCGGCACCGGCGAGAAGACCGATGCACTGGAGAGTTTCGATCCGCAGCGCATGGCCGCGCGCATCCTCGGCATGGGCGACGTAGTCGGCCTCGTCGAAACCGTCACCCAAAAGACCGATCAGAAACAGGCCGAGGCACTAGCCGGCAAGCTCCGCAAGGGGAAGGACTTCGATCTTGCCGATTTCCGCAGCCAGATCGAGCAGATGCTCAACATGGGCGGCGCGAAGGCCTTGCTGGAGCATCTGCCGGGCGCAAGCAAGCTGGCCGGCGCGGCCGCGAGCGTGGATGAGCGCGCTCTCCGCCGCCAGATGGCGATCGTGGATTCGATGACCCCACGCGAACGCCGCCACCCCGCGCTCATCAACGGTTCGCGTCGCCGCCGCATCGCCGCAGGTTCGGGCACCGAAGTGCCCGACGTCAACCGGCTGCTGCGCCAGTTCCAGCAGGCCCAGAAAATGATGAAGAAGTTCAAGAAGGGCGGCCTGCAGCGCGCGCTCGGCGCCCTCGGCGGTGGCCGCTTTCCACCCGGCTTCTAAGCTCGACGGCCGTAGCCAACTGGTTGTCGTTTCAGGGTCTCTGACTCACAAAAAGAGGGGGCGGCCACAGCCGCCCCCTCGAAGTTAATGATCTTATATTTGTTCAGCCACGCTTGCCTTTCAGGCAAACACCGATGAGCACGAGACCGAGCAGCGTAAACAGGGTCGGCCAACCGGTGCTGCCGCCGCCGCCGCCTGAACTACCGCCGCCCGTTGCTTTCACGGTGATGCTGATTTTCGCGGTGTTGGAGACGAGCCCCGTCACCGTGTCGGTGGCCTTGAAGGTGAACGAATCGCTGCCGCTGTAGTTATGATCCGGCGTGTAAGTGTACGCGCCGGTATTCGCATCATTGATCGTCACCGTGCCGTGGGACGGCTTACCCACGATGCTGAAGGTCAGTGGATCAAGATTCGGGGCCGTGGCCATCAGAATGCTGTTGGCGGCGGTATTTTCGTTGGTCGTCAACGTGCCGTTGCTCGCCGCCGGCGAGCTGTTGGAAGTAATTGTCGTTGCGGCGCTCGCGGTGAGCGGCGGGGTCGCATATTTAACGCTCGCAGTGTTCTCGAATGTGACGGCGTTTCCGCCGGGCACCTTGAGCGTCACATTGGCCGTCGCCGTGCCGGCATTGCCATTGATCGGACCAAATGCACAACTCACTACCCCAGCGGCTTCGCTGCAGCTCCCCTGAGTGGCATTTGCGGAGACGAAGCTCGCCGCCGCCGGTACCGTCACGGTCACGGCCACCGCGGGCGAGACGGCGCTGGCATTATTGGTCGCAATCGTCTGGCTGACGAAGTTGCTGCCTAGGCTGACTTGGGCAGGCACGCTCATGGCGAGACCAAGATCGCTCTGGCCGTAGAAATACGCCGCGCCCGGGCCGCATTCCTGCGTACCCGGATCAGGGTTGCTGCAGGGCGCTCCGGCAAAGGCCGTTGCGCCCGAGAGGGCAACCGAGGCGCCGAACTCATTGCCCGTCGCGCCATCACTCGCGGCAAGCTCGGCCGACTGCGTCCAGTTCCCATTGGATTCGCTGAATGCATAGGCCTTGCCCGCATCGGCGCCGCCGGTGAGTTGAGGTGCGCCTACGAGGGCGCTCGCGCTTTCGAGCGCAACCGAGGAGCCGAACTCATCGCCCTCTACACCGTCGTTCGCGGTGAGTTCGGCCATCTGTGTCCAGCTTCCATTCGATTCCACGAATACATAGGCTCGGCCCGGTCCATTACAGTCGCCGCTAACACACCGAGGCTCACCTATGAGGGCAGTCGTGCCTTGGAGTGCGACTGACGAGCCGAAGGCATCATCCGCGCTTCCCCCGTTTGGGGTGAGTTCGGCCATCTGTGTCCAGCTTCCATTCGATTGGCCGAATACGTAAGCCCTGCCCGAACCGTTGCAATACATGGGACCACTCCCGCACTGAGGTGCGCCGACCAGCGCGCTATTGTCATCGAGGGCAACCGAGAAACCGAAATCATCGCCCTGCATGCCATCGTTTGCGGTCAGCTCGGCTGCCTGCGTCCAAGTTCCGTTGGATTCGCTGAATACGTAGGCTTTGCCCGCTTTGCCCGACCCAACACAATTGGAAACACATTGAGGTGCGCCTACGAGCGCGGTCATGCCATTGAGTGCAACCGAGAAGCCGAAGTCATCGTAAGCCGCGCCGTCGCCGGCCGTGAGCTTTTGTGTCTGACTCCAGGTTCCGCCCGATTCGGTAAATACATAGGCGGCGCCTTGCCCCGCATTGCCGTTCACCGTTGCGAAATAGGCGCCGATCAGGGCAGTGGAACCGTCCAGGGCGACGGATCTTCCGAAGCTGCCGCCCGCGACGCCGTCGCTGTCCGTGAGCTTTTGTGTCTGACTCCAGGTTCCGCCCGATTCGGTAAATACATAGGCGGCGCCTTGTCCGCCGTTGTTACCGTATGCGCCGACCAAGGCTGTCGTCCCGTCAAGGGCAACCGAGATGCCGAAAGAATCTCCCGCTGCGCTATCGTTGCCAGTGACTTTCTGCTCGATCCATACCAGCGGGTCGACGGTGAGTGGGTAGACGGCGTGCGAGTCGTTGACGGCGATGAGGATTCGGTGGCCGGAGCGCTTTAGCGTCGCGGGGACGATTTTTCCGTTTGCGTCGGTGACGACGAGTTTTCCGTAGCGCAACTTACCCCAGGCGAGCGCGCCGTCTTTGCCGTCGGAAGCGTGGTGATTTGCTGCTAGCGCGAGCATGAGACGGTCGTGGCCCGCCGGGCGCTTGATCAGCGTGAAGCCTTGTTCAAAGCCAATCGGGAGCACACGCCACCATTCGGTTACGTTGTCGTGCGCATAGTTCGCGCGGTGGGCGCCGATCACCGGAGCAACAGGATTTACGCTCGCGAGATGGTTACTACGCCCATAAGCCGCGAGATGCAGGGCGAGTTCGGGTGCTCGTGCGCTACTGAAGTGCACGCCGTTCTTGTCGAAACAGGCTTTCAGTGACTGTTTCGGCAGCGTCGCGCAACCGTCCCGGCCGATCGCGAACGCCGGTCCCGCATCTTTTGCCAGCGCTTGGTAGAGCGCCGGGCGCAATGACGACGGTAAGCCTGAATGAGTGGCTGGACTCGCCGCCCAGGCTGGGCCGGCAGCAAGAGAAATGAATAAGGCCGGTAAGACAAATGCGGAGAAAGCGGCGAGTGCCCACCCGCGCCGCGCGTTTGGTCGTGTATCCATAAGCTTCTCCTCCAGATGACCGGGAACATCTGCGTCCACCGGTCCAGCCCGATGCGGCCGGGCGTCCGTTGGGCCGCGCACTCGCGCGGTCAGTTCGAATATACGCCAAGGCCTGCGCGCGTTTCCAGCTTCTGGCGCACATTCACCACGGCGGCCGGACGGTTGGCATGATTTCGAAAATGGAAGCGCGTGGATCAGCCTAAGCCGACCAAGCAAGGCGCGCTGGCGTGAAGAAGGTCTTTTCGCATAAAATACTCCGTTACGTTTCATAACAGGCAAGCGCGGGGCAGAACGCGGATGGTAACGATCAGATTGGCACGCGGCGGCGCGAAGAAGCGGCCCTTCTACCACGTCGTGGTGACGGACAGTCGGCGGGCGCGCAATGGCCGCTTTATCGAGCGCGTCGGGTACTTCAACCCGATCGCAACGGGCGGCGAACAGAGGCTTTCGCTCAATTCCGAGCGGGTGAGCTATTGGCGCGGCCAGGGCGCGCAGACCTCGGATCGGGTGGCGGCGCTCATCAAGGAAGCGGGCCGGGACGCACAGCCGGCCGTCGAGGCACCGATCAAGGCGCCGACAAAAGCACCGACCAAGGTCGAGGCATCGGCAGAGACCAAGGAGCCGACCGAGCCCAAAGCGCCGACTGTGACCGAGTCGCTGGCGGAAGTTGAGGCGCCGACAGAGACCGAAACGAAGGCTGAGGCAGAGGCCGCGGCGTCGGCAGCGGTGGAGGCGCCGGCAGAGACCGAGACAAGGGCAGAGGCTGACTCCAAGGCCGAGGCCGACAACACCTAGGCGATTTTCGATGACGCCCACGGCGGATGATTGGGTCACGCTCGGGCGCATCGCGGGAGTGTTCGGCGTGCAGGGCTGGGTGCGGGTCTTCTCTCATACCGAGCCGCGCACAGGCATACTCGATTATCCGCGCTGGTGGCTGGATGGCGCCGAGGGGCGCCGGGAATATGAACTGGCCGGCGGGCGGGCGCACGGCGCGGGGGTGGTGGCGAATCTCGCCGGCGTGGCGGATCGCGACACGGCGCGGGCGTTGCTGAACGCGGAAATTTCGGTTCCGCGCAGCGCGCTGCCGCCGACCGAGGAATACTACTGGGCCGATCTGATCGGCCTCGCGGTGGAGAACCGGGCGGGTGCGACCTTGGGTCGCATCGCCGGCTTTATCGAAACCGGCGGCCACGACGTGATCGTGGTGAAGGACGGAGAACGCGAGCGGCTGATTCCCTACGCTCCCGGGGTGTATGTGGACGGTGTATCGCTCGCGGAGCGGCGAATGGTGGTGGATTGGAATGCGGATGACTGAGCGGGCGCTCCGGTTCGACGTGGTGAGCCTGTTTCCGGAGATGATCCGCGGTGCGCTCGGTTACGGCGTGGCCGCGCGGGCGCTGGTCGCGGGACTGGTGAGCGTGGAATTGTGGAATCCGCGCGACTACACCGACGATCCGCATCGCAGCGTGGACGATCGCCCCTACGGCGGCGGTCCGGGGATGGTGATGAAGTTTGCGCCGCTGGCCGCGGCGGTGCGCGCGGCGCAGGCGGCACGAGGCGAGATGGCGCCGGTGGTGTATCTCACACCCCAAGGCGAGCGTTTCGACGACGAACGGGCGCGGGCGCTGGCCGCAGGGCCGGGCGTGATCCTCGTCTGCGGGCGTTACGAAGGTGTGGACGAGCGTTTTATCGAAGGTTGTGTGGACGTGGAACTCTCGATCGGCGATTATGTGCTTTCGGGCGGTGAGCCGGCCGCGCTGGTCGTGCTGGATGCCACCTTCCGGTTCGTGCCGGGCGTGTTAGGCGACGCGGAGTCCGCCGACGAAGATTCTTTTGCGGTGGGGCTGCTCGATTGCCCCCACTACACGCGGCCCGAGGAGATCGAGGAGCGTCGGGTACCCGAGATATTGCTTTCGGGCGATCATGCGGCGATTCGCCGCTGGCGGCGAAGCGAGGCGGAACGACGCACGCGCGAAAGGCGCGCTGACCTTATAGAACTTAGCGAAGGAGCAGGACGATGAGCCAGGTGATTCAGGAGCTGGAACGCGAACAGCTCAAAACCGATCTTCCCGAGTTCGCCCCCGGCGACACGGTGGTGGTGCAGGTGAAGGTGAGCGAGGGAGGGCGCGAGCGCTTGCAGGCCTTCGAGGGCGTCGTGATCGCCAAGCGTAACCGCGGCATCGGCAGCTCCTTCACGGTGCGCAAGGTGTCGCACGGCGAAGGAGTGGAACGGGTGTTCATGAGCCACAGCCCGACGATTGCGGAGATAAGTGTCAAGCGCAAGGGCGACGTGAGTCGCGCCAAGCTCTATTATCTGCGCGAGCGCCGCGGGAAATCGGCGCGGATCAAGGAAAAAATCTAGGCTCCAGGTTCTCGGGATAGAGCCACCTGAGCAATCGAAGAACCGTTGCATCTTGCCGTGAACGGGGCTGAGATCGAGATATTGTCGGCGGCCTGTGAACGGCTCGCGCGCGCTTTTGCTGATTTACCCGAGACCGACGCGACATTCGACGCCGAACCTGTGCGCGAAGTGCTCGCGGCGACGGCGGATCGGCTCCGCGACAATTTTCCCTATCATCATCCGCTCTACATTGGGCAGATGCTCAAGCCGCCGCATCCAATAGCGCGCCTCGCTTACGCGCTCACCATGGAACTCAATCCCAACAACCATGCGCTCGACGGCGGCCGTGCGAGTTCGGCCATGGAGAATGAAGCAATCGCGGCGCTCGCGCGCATGATCGGCTTCGAGACGCATCTCGGGCATCTCACCGGCGGCGGCACGATTGCGAACTTGGAGGCATTGTGGATTGCGCGCGAGCTTGCGGGCAGCGGCCGCGTGCTTGCTTCGAGCGAGGCGCACTACACGCATGCGCGCATGAGTGCGCTGCTCGGCATGGAGTTCGTTCCCGTCGCCGTTGATCGCAGCGGGCGCATGAACATCGACGCGCTCGCCGCCGAACTCGGGCAGGGCGGAGTTGCCTGCGTAGTCGCGACGCTGGGCACTACGAGCCAGGGCGCGCTCGATCCGCTGGAGGAAATCCTGCCGCTTGCCCGCGCGGGCGGAGTACGCGTGCACGTTGATGCGGCCTACGGCGGATACTTCAAACTCGCGGCGGCGGGAAATCCCGTGCGCGAACGTGCATTCGCGGTCATGGCCGGGGCGGATTCGGTCGTCATCGATCCGCACAAGCATGGTCTGCAACCTTACGGCTGCGGCGCCATAATCTTTCGCGATCCGGCCGTCGGGCAAGTCTATCGTCACGATTCGCCCTACACGTATTTCAGTTCCGACGAACTTCATCTCGGCGAGATCAGTCTCGAGTGTTCGCGTCCCGGCGCTGCGGCGGCCGCGTTGTGGGCGACGCTCGAACTTCTGCCGCTCACGCCCGGCGGCGAATTTGCATCTGGTCTTTGCGAAAGTCTTGCTGCCGCGCTCGAATTGCACAATTGGGTGGGTAATTCCAAAGAGTTCGTCGCGCTGGCACCACCGGTGCTCGATATTGTCGTATTCGGTGCGCGGGCGGAGCGGGCAAGCGCTGCCTCGCGACGCGCGCGGGAGGTGTTCGAGGTCGCCGCCGAACGCAATCTACACCTCGCGCTGCTGCAGCTTCCGCGCCCCTTGGCCGAACCGTGGTGGCCCGGGCTCGAATGGGATGCCGAGACAGTCACCGTACTGCGCTCCTGCCTGATGAAGCCCGAGCATCATGCCTGGTTGCCGCGGATCACGGCTCTGCTTGCGCAGGCGGGCGCCGCGACCAACCGAAATTCAACTGCGAATCCGGAGAGCTGAAGCGGTGAACACGCAATGCTGCGTCGTCGGCGGCGGACCCGCCGGCATGATGCTTGGCCTGATACTTGCCCGTGCCGGCATTTCCGTCACGGTGCTCGAAAAGCACGGTGACTTCCTGCGCGATTTCCGCGGCGATACGGCGCAACCGTCCACGCTTTCGGTACTCGACGATCTCGGTCTGCTGGAACGATTCATGCAGCTTCCCGTGCAGCGGACAGAAACGCTCACGGCGAGTGCCGCGAACGGCGTATTTGCGATCGGAGATTACCGCAGGCTCAAACCGTTCCCGTACCTTGCGCTGGTGCCGCAGTGGGATCTTTTGAACATGCTTGCCGAGGAGGGGCGGCGCTATCCTGGCTACCGCCTCCTAATGCGTACCGAGGGGCGCGAGTTTATCGATGAAGATGGTCGCGTCGCCGGCGTGCGTGCCGTGGGTCCGGACGGTCCGGTCGAAATTCGTGCCGATCTAGTGGTCGGCACCGACGGGCGGCACTCGACCATGCGCGCCGCAGCCGGGTTCGAGCCGCACGAACTGGGTGCGCCGATGGATGTCCTGTGGTTTCGGCTTTCGCGTCGCGAGGGGGATCCGGAAACGACCGGCGGTTTCCTCGGCAAGGGGCAGTTTATGGTGATGCTCAACCGCGGGACATATTGGCAGATCGGCTATGTGATCGCCAAGGGCGGCGCGCAATCCTTGCGCGCGGGTCCGCTCGATGCGTTTCGTAGTCGATTAACTGCACTTGCGCCGTTTCTCGCCGATCGCGTGCAGGAAATCCAATCCTGGGACGCGCTCAGTCTGCTCGAGGTGCAGGTGGATCGCATCAGGCGCTGGCATCGCCCGGGACTTCTTTTGATCGGTGACGCCGCGCACGCCATGTCGCCGGTCGGCGGCGTGGGCGTCAACGTCGCGATCCAGGACGCGGTTGCCGCCGCCAATATTCTGGGGCCGGTGTTTCGTGCCGGGCGAGCACCTGAGGAGGTGGATCTGGCCCGCGTACAAAAGCGGCGCGAAAGGCCGGTGCGGGTCATGCAGCGCGTCCAAATCGTGATCCAGAATCGCGTGGTGTCGCGTGCACTCGAACCCGGTGTGGGCGCAATGCGTATCGGACCGTTCGGCCGGTTTCTGTTTCGATTCCGGTTCGTGCGTCGGATTCCGGCCCGCGTCTTCGGCCTCGGTTTTCGCCGTGAAAGAGTGCGCCTGCAGCCGAAGGCCGGGTGAAGCGCTCAGGCGATTTTATACATCCTCGCATTTCAAAATCTCGGAACAAGCTTTTGCGTGTTGAGGGGCCGAAGTAATAATATGTTTCATCTATTCGTCCAGCGGTAACCCTATGGCGGCCTCGCACAATCGCTTCCGGCGTTTCTTGGGCGGCACGCTAAAGGGAATAGACATCACCCGGCGGGTCGTCGTGGATCTACTGTTCATTGTGATCGTGGTGATCATCCTGGTCCTGATCTTCCGACCCAAGGGACCGTCGGTGCCCGCCTCCGCGGCGCTGGTACTCGATCCGCAGGGCACGCTGGTCGAGCAGATTCCCAATCGCGTACGGCGCGCCCAGCAACAGCTGGTCGGTCAGAGTCCCGCGCCGGTGACGCGGGTGCGCGATCTCGTCTGGGCCGCTGATACCGCCGCCGACGATCCGCACATCAAGGCGATCGTGCTCGATCTGGACGATTTCGACGGCGGCAGTCTCGCTCAGCTCGAGCGTGTGGGCACCGCACTAAAACAATTCGAGAAGAGCGGCAAGCCGGTGATCGCCTACGCGAACAACTATTCGCAAGGCTCCTATTACCTTGCCGCGATAGCGAGCCACGCCTGGCTCACCAGCGATCAGGGCATGGTGGCCTTGTTCGGACTCGCCGCCTACCAGAATTACTACAAGGACTTGATTGATAAGCTCAAGGTCGAATGGCATGTCTTTCGGGTCGGCAAGTACAAGTCCTACGTCGAACCGTTCACGCGCAACGATATGTCGCCCCCGGCGCGGGAAGAGACCTCGGATCTGCTCGATGTTCTCTGGAATGGTTATGTGGGCGACGTCGCCCGCGGCCGGGGCCGCAACGCGGACACCCTGATAACTCTTGCCAACCATGTGCCCGATGCCCTTCAGGCAGAGCACGGGGACGCGGCTGCGCTCGCCGTTCGTAGCGGGCTGATTGACGGGGTTATGCCCGCACCGGCGCTGCGCGCGCAGTTGACGAAGCTCGTCGGCGGCGATCCGGATACCGGGAATTACAACCAAATCGACATGAAAACTTATCTTGCCGCGCGCAATCCGGCGGGGCAGCTCGCCAATCGTGCATGGGATCAGGTTGCGATCATCGTCGCCGAAGGCGACATCGTTCCTGGCCAGGCCCCGCAAGGGAGCATCGGGGCCGATACGCTCTCGAGCCTTTTGAATCGCGCGCTCCATGATCAGAGGATCAAGGCGGTGGTGCTCGACGTTAACAGTCCCGGCGGCAGCGCCCTCGCCTCCGACGAAATCCTGGATGCGGAACTTGCGCTCAAACAGGGCGGCAAGCCGCTGGTGATTTCCATGGCCGGCGTAGCGGCCTCCGGAGGCTACTGGATTTCGATGGCGGGCGACCGGATTTTCGCCTCGCCAGCGACCATCACCGGTTCGATTGGCATCTTCGGCATGTTCCCGACCTTCGAGAACACGATGAATTGGGCGGGCGTGCACCGCGACGGTGTCGAAACCGCGCCGCTCGCCGACTTTGGCGATCCGTTCCGCGCGCTGAGTCCCGAGGACGCCAAGGTCTTTCAGCTTACGGTCAACCATGGCTACGCCGAGTTCACCGGCAACGTCGCGAAATATCGCGATCTGCCCGAAACTCATGTGGATGCCATCGCTCAAGGCCGGGTGTGGGCAGGTGCCGACGCCAAGCGCATCGGTCTGATAGACGAATTCGGCGATCTCGACTCCGCGGTGCGCTCGGCGGCTGCGCTCGCCAAGCTTCAAAATTACGGCGTGACCTACGTCGCACCGCAGCTCTCTTCCGGCGAGCAGTTCATAGTCAATCTCGCCA
Source organism: Gammaproteobacteria bacterium (assembly GCA_050739575.1). Taxonomy (GTDB): domain Bacteria; phylum Pseudomonadota; class Gammaproteobacteria; order JAKDMP01; family JAKDMP01; genus JBOIBN01. The sequence goes on along the minus strand of JBOIBN010000001.1, from coordinate 60,198 downwards.
ACGACTCCAGCGCGCAAGTCGTCGTCCGACATCTGTTCGGCGCCAATGGGAACAGCTTGTATGCCGCCGTGCATCCCGTGCTTGATCAAATTACCCAGGCACTCACCCTGCACGATCCGAACGGCGTTTACGCCTATTGCTTCTGTGCAGCCGCCGTTGATTTGCATTGATCTCGCGAAAAATGGAACAAGGGTGTTGACGATGTCGCAACCGATAAATCTGGATCGGAGGTTCTTCTGCATTTTCCGCGCTGCGCCGGCGCTCGCGCTCCTGTTGTGCGGCCTGTTTTTGTTGCCGAGGCAGGCGCATGCGTTCGGCTTTGATGACGTGATCGCCAAGGCGAAGGCTCTCGCCGCCGAGCCTTACCAGCCGGTGCGGGAAATCCCGGCCTGGATGCAGTTTCCGGCCCTTACCTACGATCAATACCAGCAAATCCGGTTTCGCCCCGAGCTGCGCCTGTGGCGAGCAGAGGGAAGCAATTTCGGCGTCATGCTGCAGCCCGCCGGTTTGTACTACACGCGAGCGGTCGGGATTCACATCGTGAACGACGGCACGGTACATCCGCTCGCTTTCGACAAGTCCCTTTTTACGTATCCGGACAAGACGTTTGCGAGACGTGTTCCCGTCAATCTCGGCTACGGTGGCCTTGCCATTACCTATCCACTCGAACCGGGGGCACCCTACAACAGTTTCCTGGTATTCGGCGGCGCGAGCTATTTTCGTGCCGTCGGCCGTGACGAGGGATTCGGTTTGTCGGCGCGCGGGCTGGCAATTGATACCGGTCTTTCGAGTCCCGAATCCTTCCCGCTTTTTCGTTCGTTCTGGCTGGTGAAGCCTGCGCCCGGAGCAGGCACGATGGATCTTTACGCTCTGCTCGACGGGGAGCACGTGAGCGGCGCGTACCGGTTTGTGGTGCAGCCCGGTGCGGCGACCACGCTCGATGTCACGGCGGTGCTCTACTTTCGCGACCATCCTGAGCGGGTCGGACTCGCTCCGCTTACCAGCATGTTTTTTTACGGTGCGAACACATCGCGACCGGCGGGTGAGTGGCGGGCGGCCGTACATGATTCGAGCGGGCTCGGCGTCGAGAACGGCGACGGCGAATGGTTATGGCGTCCGCTCATCAATCCACAGTCGATCGCCACGACGAGTTTCACGGTGGCCGATCCCAAGGGTTTCGGACTCCTGCAGCGCCCGCGCCGTTTCGCCGACTACGAGGATCTCGAAGCGCGCTACGATTTGCGGCCCAACGCCTGGGTGACTCCGATCGGCGCATGGGGCAAGGGGCAAATCATGCTCGTCGAGTTGCCTGAAAGCGACGAAACCGAGGACAACATCGTCGCCTTTTATACGCCGGATTCGCTGCCTCCGCCGGGTCAGCCCCTCATCCTGCACTACCGCCTGACGTTCGGCGGAGAGGGCGTCGGCACGCCTCCGGCTGGTTATGCCGCCGCTACCTTCGTCGGGGCGGGGACGAATCCGGGCACGCAGGCCAGCGGCTGCGCACTACGGTTCATAGTGAACTTCCGGGGCGGTGAGCTGGGACAACTTGCCGAGGGTGTAGAGGCGCAGGTCAGCACGGTCGCGGGGGGCAAGATCGAGGAAGTGCATGTGGAGCAAGCCCCGCCGTTTTCGGGTTGGAGGCTGAGTTTTCTGGTTTCGCCGGCGCAGGGCCAGCCGCTCGATTTGCGCGCCTACCTGACCCGCGGCAAGGAGACTCTGACCGAAACCTGGACCTACATGCTGCCCCCCGACATGCTTTCGTCCTATCAGCCTGGGTGCAGCGTGGCTCAGGATCCCGGACGCTGACGCATCCAGCGTTCGCTCAGCACCCGCTCGCCGTAGTGCAGCCATGCCGTGATCCGGTCGTTGTTCCCGCCTCCGCTCACCTCGAAGCCGAGACGCCAGCGGTCGGTTTCGACGATTTTGGTGAGCGTGACGTTCTCGATCTTGAGATCGTTGTCGCTTGCGCTGATTGTGGGTTTGACGTCCACCCAAGTGGGTAGATCGGCGAGCGCGCCGCCGCCGAAATCGATCATGACCGCGTAATGCCCGCCCTTCAGATCGACGATGCGGGTCGCGAGCACACGCCCGAGTTCGCCCTCGCCCGGTCCGCCGAGTGACCAGGCCAGCCGATAGGCGAATCGGTAAACCTGTTGGGGTGCGGGCGGGTTGGCCGGCGTCCAGAAGGCGACGATGTTGCTGTTGCTCGAATACTGCGCCGGAATTTCGACCAACTTGACGACTCCGCTGCCCCAATCGTTCGTCGGTTCTACCCAGGCATTGGGATGGTTCTGGTAGTTGTCTTGTGAATCCTGGTAGTCGTCGTACTTGCGGTCACGCTGGAGCAGGCCGAAACCGCGCAGATTGTTCACCGCTATTTCGAGTACTTGCAGGCGCGCGGGATTGTAAAGTGGCACCCACATCCAGCCCTCTCCGTCATGGATCAGCAGGCCGTCGGAATCGTGCACTGCCTTGGCCACGGCATCGGGACGGTTCAGGCTGTCGGGTCCCTGCAAATACATGCTGGTGAGCGGGGAGATCCCGAGTTGGGCCACCGTGTGGGTCAGGTAAAGCGTGGCCGTGATTTGCATTGTGGTTTGCTTCGCTTCGGGCAGCACCTCAAAGCGATAGGCGCCGTCCAGGCTGTCGCTGGCGAGCAGCGCGACGACATCGAGCTGTGAGTCCGCCGGCGCACCCAGCCAGAATTCGACGAAGCTTGGGAATTCCTCTGCGGTGTTGCTCACACCGGTATCGATCGAAACGCCGCGCGCCGACAATCCGAACGGCTTTCCGGGTGGCGCAGCTTGGAAGTAACTGGCGCCGAGAAAATCCAGAAACGGCGCCGACTGGCCGCCGTCATAAAGTTGTCCCACGCGAAAGCCGGCCACCGGAATTTCCCCCGACGGCCCATTCCCGATTTGTGACGGCCAGTGAAAGTCTTTTGACGTAAAGTCGAGGGGTGGACTGTCCTGTTGTCCGTTCAGGTGAATCTGGATGGATTGGTTGAAGACGAAACCCGCGGGGTGAAATTTCAGCTTGAAAGTATCGCTTCCGTTCCAATCCGCAAGCTGTCCCACGTAGCGGATCGCTTGATAGGCAGCATAATCGAGGTGCTGCAACGAGTTCGGCGCTTGCGGCAAATCCGGAGCGGAGGCCTTGCCGAGCGCGATTTGCCCTGCGCGCTCGGCGATCCGGGCATACAGTGCGTTGGTCACCGAACTGGTGACCGGGGCGCTTACGGTTGTTGTCGTTGCCGGCGCGCGTGCGCTCGCCGCCGGCGCTGGGGTTTTTGGCAGTGCCTTCGGGATTTTCGTCGCCTGAGTACGTAGTTCGCCGTGCAGTTTGTCCAGCTTGTTCGCGAGCATCTGCAATTGTTTGTTCGCCGCGACCTGTTGAGCCTGGATCTGGGTCAATTGCACGGTGAGCTCCTGCTGGTGCCGGCCTTCGCGTTCCGTCAACGACTTGAGTGCGGTTTCCTGATTTTGCGTGGTGGCGACGGCGCGAGTGGCCTGGCTCTGCGCCTGCTGGACCGATTCCTGCGTGGCGCAAGCTGCGAGCGCGAGGCAGGCCACAGTCGTGACAATTCCCGCCCGGCGTGGCATCGCGCTATGTTTCTTCGATTCCGGCGTCGGTTGCAAGATGGCGTGTGGCAAGTCGGCGATAAAGCAATTCGAGCAGCCTACGATCATACAATAGGCGCAGGCGCGCGCCGCTATCGAGTGCCACGGTGCCGTAGCGCAGGAGGCGCCAGGCACTCGCCAGCCGGCCGTGGCCGACCGCCCCCCGTGGCAGGCGACGGGGACGCAGCAGGCCGACGTGCAGCGCGTGAATCTCTGGATCCTGGAACACGGCGGCAAAGCCCGGCGTTGGCAAGATCAGATAACGCCGCAAAATGCGCCGGCGCGTGAGGAGGGCGGCCGTCGGTGCAAGTTCTTCTCCGGTTACCAGCAATCCTTTGGAGCGCAGCCGCCGACCGAGCCGATGACTGCCGGTCAGGAGTTCGAGCAGAGGGGTAAAAAACAGTCCGGCAAGCGCGGGCAACAGCCAGAAAAACAAAGTGAGGCTGACCTGAAGGGCAAGCGTCAGCCATGCCACGCCGAGCACGAATCCGAGTGCGTGACGGCGAGCCACAGCTTGCCAGTGGACCGAGATCAGGCCGCGCTGCTGGCCGCCCCATTCCACGCGCGCACCGACGAGTGCGGCGACGACGAAGAAGCTGTGAAGCAGCATGCGGGCGGGAGCGAACAGGCCGGATACGATCAGTTCCAGCAACATCCCGAGCGTGAGCCTCACGCTGCCTCCGAACCGTTCGCGAATGCGCCGCCGCGAGACGGCCAGCAGCCAGCCGAGCAGCTTCGGCAACAGCAGCACACCGAACGCGGCTGCGATCAGGGCTACCTGTATTCCGTGGTGCCACACGGGCCAGTGCGGAAACGGGGAATAGGCCTGCGGGAAATAGTTGGGTGGTGTCAAGGCATGCTGAATCATGATTGCCGTGCCGAGTCCCAGGAAGACGAGCCAGATGCCGGAGGAAATGTAGCTGAAGGCGCCGGCGACGAACATCGCCCGATGCGCTCCGTGCAGACCACGCAGCCCCAGCAGGCGCAGATGCTGGAGGTTGCCGCGAGCCCAACGCCGATCGCGCACGACGTCGTCGGCGAAGCGCGGCGGCGTTTCTTCGTAGCTGCCGCAAAGATCGTAAGCGATCCAAACATCATAACCGGCGCGGCGCATGAGGGCCGCTTCCACGAAATCATGACTGAGAATGTCTCCGCTTAGCGGACCGCCGCGGATGCTCGGGAGAATGCAATGGCGCATAAAGGCGTCCACCCGGATGATCGCATTGTGTCCCCAGTACATTCCAGCCCCGAGTTGCCAGAAGTGCAGACCCGCGGTGAACATCCGCCCATAGAGTGCCGCCGCAAACTGCTGTAGACGTCCGTAAAGCGTTTGCTGGTTCACCACTTGGGGGAAGGTCTGGATGATGCCCGCCGCCGGATTCGCGTCCATGCGTGCGACTAGTTGTTCGGCCGTATCGGCATCGAGAATGCTGTCGGCGTCGAGCATGATCATGTAGGCGTAATTGCGGCCCCAGCGGCGGCAGAAGTCGGCAATGTTTCCGGGCTTGCGCTTGGTGCGGCTGCGTCGACGCCGGTAAAAAATGCGCCCGCCAGCGTCGAGTTCGCCGACGAGCCTGGCCCACATCGTCTCCTCGGCAATCCAGCGATCGGGCTCCGCGCTGTCGCTCAGAATGAAAAAATCGTAGCGTTCGATCGTCGGTTTTGCCGCGAGGCCCTGAAAGAGAGTCGCGATACCCGCCGCGATCAGCGCCGGATCTTCCTGATACACCGGCATCACCACCGCAACCCGAGCCCTGATGTCCGGCTCCGGCTCCGACATATCGCTCCGTAATACCGCGTTCATGCCGCGTCCACGCAGGATGAGAAAAAATCCTGCAATCGCAGTCCAGAACCAGATCGCGATCCATGCAAAAAGCAAACCGAAGGCAGCGGTCAGGGCGAGATCCAGCGGGTCCCCGTGGGGCGGCGGCAGGGCGCTCGCAAATATCCAGGCCATGGTGCCGCTGGGCACGACTACGAGCACGAAAAGCATTGCGCGCCGCCATGCGAGTGCCCGTTCCCACGGTCGTCGCCCCCCGCTGCGGGGCGGGGGCGGCGAGGGCGCAAGCGGTGTGCGGCAAAGCGGCGGGCCGGCCGGCGGCAGTTCTGGCATGGAGGGCGCGGAACGGGTTTGAAACCCGACCATTATGCTTGAGGGGCTTCGGTGCGGGGTTCAGCGAACCGCAAAAAGCCGGCGTTGCGCGACGGGGAAGCGTCTGAGTCGGCTTGTGCTTCGGCGCCCGAGCGCCTCGTTGGGGAAGTGCCGGAGAGTACACGATGTAACGGCAAGCTTTGCGCGCCCATGAATTGTTCTCCTTACGCCGCGGTCAGGTGTCATTTGAGGTTCTCAATTTTTGTTCGTGTTCGAAGCGTTCCACGCCCAGCCGAATCAAGCGGTCAATAAGCTCGGAGTAGGGAATGCCGGAAAGCGCCCACAGCCGCGGGTACATGCTGATCCTGGTGAAGCCGGGAATGGTGTTGATCTCGTTCACCAGCAAGGTGCCGTCGGCCTTGAGGAAGAAATCCACGCGCCCCATGCCTTCGCAGTTGAGGGTCTTGAAGGTATGGATGGCGAGTTCCTGTACGCGCTTGATCGTATCGGCATCCAGTTTTGCCGGAGCTTCCAGACGGGCGCCCTGCTCGTCGATATATTTAGCCTCGTAGTCGTAGAACTCGTGAGTCGGGATAATTTCACCCGGCACCGAGGCGATCGGTTCGTCGTTGCCGAGCACGGCACATTCGATTTCACGGCCCGGCACGGCTTCTTCGATAACGATTTTTGTATCGTAACGAAAGGCATCCCTGACGGACTGCTCAAATCCCGGTTTGTCTTTTGCCTTGCCGATGCCCACGGAAGAACCCAGATTGGCCGGCTTGACGAACAGCGGCAGACCCAGTTCGCGCTTTACATCCTCGAATGTCGGCGCCTGGCTTCGAATAAAGCTGAGAAAGCGCGGGGTGGGAATGCCGGCGTCGCGCAACAGGCGCTTCATCACATCCTTGTCCATGCCGACGGCGGAACCGAGCACACTCGCGCCCACGAACGGCACGCCGGCAAGTTTCAGCAACCCCTGGACGGTGCCGTCCTCGCCGAAGGGGCCGTGCAGGATGGGGAACACCATGTCCACGGCTTTGTCCAGTTGGCCGCTGTCGAGACTGGTAAGCTGGCCTCCGCTCTGGGGTGCGAGCGCGACGCCTTCGCTGCCGGTCTTGTTAAGCGCGATGAGTTTCGGATTGCTGCTGTTGAGCAGGAACCGCGAAGATTCGTTCATGAGCCAGCGGCCGTTTTTGTCTATGCCTATGAGCACCGGCTCGTATTTGTCTTTGTCGAGAGCGTCAATAATGTTTTTGGCGGAGAGCAGTGAAATCTCGTGCTCCGCGGATTTCCCGCCGAAAAGAATCCCGATTCTTATTTTTTTGTTCATCGGGGGATTTCCAGAGTGCCGGGATCGCACCGGCTTTCGGCGGGCACGCGGCCGAGCTTGCTGGCCGGGGCGCGCTGAAGCTGGGTGTTGATGAATGTTGCCGCATCGAGCAGCTTGCCCATGTCCACACCGGTTGCGATGCCCATGCCGGTGAGCAGATAGAGCACATCCTCGGTGGCCACGTTGCCGGTGGCACCCTTCGCATAAGGACAGCCGCCGAGTCCGGAGACGGAAGAATCCACCACGCTCACACCCATTTGCAGACAAGCGAAGATGTTGGCGAGCGCCTGACCGTAGGTGTCATGGAAATGTACGGCTAGTTTTTCCATCGGCACTTCGGCGGCGGCGGCGGCGAGCATCTGTTGCGCCTTCACGGGTGTGCCGACGCCTATGGTATCGCCGAGCGAAATTTCGTAGCAGCCGAGCGCGGCGAGTTCTCTAGCGACGCGGGCCACCGCTTGCGGTGTGATCGGACCTTCATAGGGACAGCCAATGGCAGTGGAGACGTAGCCGCGCACGCGGATGCCGTGTTTTGCAGCGAGAGCCATTACCGGTTTGAACCGTTCGATGGATTCGGCAATGGAAGCGTTGATGTTCTTTCGGTTGAAGCTTTCCGATGCGGCGGTGAAGATCGAAACCTCCTTCGCACCAGCATCCAGCGCCCGCTGCATGCCTTTCTCGTTTGGCACCAGCACCGCGTAGGCGACCCCGGCGTGCTTTTCGATGCTTTGAAAGACTTCAGCCGCGTCGGCAAGCTGCGGAATCCACTCCGGGCTTACGAAACTCGTCGCTTCCATGGCCTTCAGACCCGATTGCGACAAGCGGTTTATGAATTCGATTTTCACCGCCGCGGGAACGATTTGCTTCTCGTTCTGCAGCCCGTCGCGCGGACCAACCTCGACGATCTTGACCGATTTCGGAAGGTTGTTCACGCTTCAGCCTCGATGTTTACCAGCGGCGCCTCGGCGTCCACCATGTCGCCTTCTGCGTAAAGCACTTCCTCGATGCGCCCTGCGACGCTGGCCTTGACCGTATATTCCATCTTCATGCCTTCCAGAACCAGGAGCGGTTGGCCGATCTCGACATTATCGCCGGCCTTGACAAACACCGTGACCACGCGTCCCGGCATGGGGCTTACGGGATGGGTGGCGGTATCGGCCATTGCCGTGCCGCGTGGCGCGAACGGCGAGGCCAGCGTGAAGCCGAAGGTTTCATTGTCCAGTGCAACCTGATAATCAGCGCCATGGCACAGCACGTGCGCCTCATACGATTTTCCATCAAGACCGATCGTCCAATTTGATTCACTGTTGCGCTGGGTCGTTAACGCATGACAGGAGCCATTCCATTCCATGGAGAATTCGCGCGCCGTACCGGTTATGCGAACCTCGTGTTCCGCGCCGGATGGGTCTCGGGCCACCAGGCGCCAAGCAGACGCTGCGCCGAACCGCCAGCCGTCTGCTTGCCAAGGTGTTCGCGCATCGACGTCCGGAAGCCGGGCGAGGTTGTCGGCAACGGCGGTGGCAACGACAGGCATCGAAAGAGGGGGGCGCGTAAGCAGTTTGCCCAGTTCGCGCTCGATGAAGCCGGTATCGAATGCGCCAGCGGCGAATTCCGGATGCCGAGCGATGCCGCGCAAGAGCGGCAGGTTGGTCACCATGCCGAATACTGCGGTTTTTCCCAATGCGTTGCGCAGGTTGACGATGGCGTCGCTGCGGTCCTTGCCGCTGACACTGATTTTGGCGATCATGGGATCGTAGAAAATGCCGATCTCGTCGCCGCTGCGCACGCCGGTGTCCACGCGCACGAAATCGGCATCCGGCGTTTCGAATGCCTCGATCCGTCCCGTTACGGGCAAAAATCCCTTGCCCGCATTCTCTGCGTACAGACGTACTTCGATGGCGTGCCCCTGTCGCTTGATCTGTTTTTGCGCGAGGGGCAATTTTTCGCCGTCGGCAATGCGCAATTGCCATTCCACCAAGTCTAGACCGGTGGTCTCTTCGGTAATCGGATGCTCTACCTGCAGGCGCGTATTCATTTCCATAAAATGGAACGACTTGTCCGCGCCGACGATGAATTCGATGGTCCCGGCGTTGACGTAATTCACGGCCCTGGTTGCGGCCACCGCTGCTTCGCCCATCTTCTCCCGCGTGGCGTCGTCCAGGAACGGAGAAGGCGTTTCCTCGACGACTTTCTGGAAGCGGCGCTGTAACGAACATTCACGCTCGAAGACGTGAACGGCGTTACTGTGGATATCGCCGAAGACCTGGAATTCGATGTGCCGCGGCTGCTCGATGTATTTTTCGAGCAGCACTGTATCTTCGCCGAAGGCGTTTTTCGCTTCGCGCTTCGCGCCGTCCAGTGCGTCCTTGAAATCCTTCGCGGCATGCACCACCCGCATGCCCTTCCCGCCGCCGCCCGCCGTTGCCTTTATCATCAGCGGGAAGCCGATGTGTTTCGCCTCCGCTTCCAGCTTTTTCAAAGTCTGGTCGTCGCCGTGATAACCCGGCACCACAGGCACCCCCGCCTTTTCCATCAAGGCCTTCGCGGCGCTCTTGGAAGCCATTGCATCCATGCTGTCGGGATTCGGTCCGATGAAGACGATGCCCGCTTTTTTGCAACGGCGGGCGAATTCGCTGTTTTCCGAGAGGAAGCCGTAGCCGGGATGAATCGCCTCGGCAGCGGTCTGTTTCGCAGCCGCGAGTATGCGATTCATGTCGAGATAGGATTGCGACGCCTGTGCCGGACCGATATGCACCGCCTCGTCTGCCATCTGCACATGCAGGGCATGACGATCGGCGTCGGAGTACACCGCGACGGTGGCGACGCCCAGCCGTTGACACGTACGCATCACGCGGCAGGCAATTTCGCCGCGATTGGCAATAAGAACTTTCTTGAACACTACTCGCTTCCCATCCAATCGGGTTTACGCTTCTCCAGGAAGGCGGCGAGGCCCTCCTGGCCTTCCTCGGAAACGCGCAGTCGGGCGATCAACTCTACGGTTTGGCGCTTCAGGGTATCGAGGGCGGATTTGTTCGCTTCGCTCGTCATTGCCACCAGCTGCTTGGACGCGGCAAGCGCCTGAGGACCGGCGGCAAGCAGCGAGTCGACGAATGTCGCGACGCGCGCATCCAGTTGATCTTCGGCGACGACTTCGTGGAGCAGGCCGATGGCCTGCGCCGCATCAGCTTCCATGATTTCCGCGGTCTGGAACCAACGCCGCGCCTGGCGTGCTCCGATGACACGCACGACATAGGGCGCGATCACCGCAGGTGCAAGGCCGAGTTTGACTTCGGTGAGCGCCATCTTCGCGCGCGGCGTACCGACGGCGATGTCGCAGCAGGCAACGAGTCCCACGCCGCCGCCGAACACGGCGCCGTTGACGCGTGCAATCGTGGGCTTGTCAAGACGATCGAGTACGGCCATGAGTTCGGCAAGCGCGCGCGCGTCTTCGAGATTTTCCTTCTCGCCGTAGCCCGCCATAGAGCGCATCCAGTTGAGATCCGCACCCGCCGAAAAGGATTTCCCCGCACCAGTGAGCACGACGACGCGTACTGCTTTATCGCCATTCAATTGCTTTAGTTTTTGCGTCAGCTCCGCAATAATTGTGTCGTCGAAAGCATTGTGTTTGTCGGCCCGGTTGAGCGTCAGCGTCGCCACTCCGCTTGCATCGGTGTCGAGCAATACATTGTCAGTCATGATTGTTTCTGTTCATGGCTAAATTTCGTCATCCCGCTTTTCGCCGGAATAACGGAGCCGGAATGTAAAGACGGTTTATTCACATGCGGAAGACGCCGTAACGACTGCCGGGTTCGAGCGGCGCGTTTTCGGCAACGGCGAGGGCGAGGCCAAGTACACGGCGAGTGTCGACGGGATCAATGATGCCGTCGTCCCACAGGCGTGCCGAGGCGTAGTAAGGATGGCCCTGGGTTTCGTACTGTTCGCGTAGGGGCGTTTTGAATTCCTCTTCTTCCTTGCCGCTCCATTTGCCGCCTTTGGCTTCGATGCCATCGCGCTTGATTGTGGCGAGCACCGAAGAGGCCTGTTCGCCGCCCATCACGCTGATGCGCGCGTTGGGCCACATCCACAGGAAACGCGCGCCGTAGGCACGACCGCACATGGCGTAGTTACCGGCGCCGAAGCTGCCGCCTATGATGACGGTGAACTTCGGCACCGTCGCGCAGGCGACGGCCGTGACCATCTTCGCGCCGTCCTTGGCGATGCCGCCGGCTTCGTATTTCTGCCCGACCATGAAGCCGGTGATGTTCTGCAGAAACACGAGAGGAATGCGCCGCTGTTCGCACAGTTCGATGAAGTGCGCGCCCTTGAGGGCGGATTCTGAAAACAGGATGCCGTTGTTGGCGACGATGCCGACCGGGTAGCCATACAGGTGCGCGAAACCGGTGACGAGCGTCTTGCCGTAGTTGGCCTTGAACTCTTGAAACTCGGAGCCGTCCGTGAGGCGCGCGATGATTTCGTGTGCGTCGTAGGGGAAGCGCGTTTCCTGCGGCACGATGCCGTAGAGTTCGTCCGCCGCGTAGCGTGGTTCCATCGGTTCGTTCTTGGCGAGCCAGGACGGGCGTTGGTAATTGAGATGCGCGACGATGTCGCGTGCGATCTGCAAGGCGTGCGCATCGTTCTCTGCCAGATAGTCGGTGACGCCGGAAATCTTGCTGTGCACGTCGCCGCCGCCGAGTGTCTCCGCGTCCACCACTTCGCCGGTCGCCGCCTTCACCAGCGGCGGGCCACCGAGAAAGATCGTGCCCTGATTGCGCACGATGATGGCCTCGTCGCACATCGCCGGTACGTAGGCACCGCCGGCGGTGCAGGAACCCATGACCACTGCGATCTGCGGAATGCGCTCGCGCGAGAGACGCGCCTGATTGTAGAAGATGCGGCCGAAATGTTCCTTGTCCGGAAACACCTCGTCCTGCAGCGGCAGGAAGGCGCCGCCGGAATCCACGAGATAAATGCAGGGGAGGCGGTTTTCAAGCGCCACTTCCTGTGCGCGTAAATGCTTCTTCACCGTAATCGGGTAATAAGTACCGCCCTTCACGGTGGCATCGTTTGCCACCACCATCACCTCGCGTCCATGAACGCGACCGATTCCGGCAACGAGCCCGGCGGCCGGCGCCGCATCTTCGTACATGCCGTGCGCGGCGAGCGGGGAGAGTTCGAGGAAGGGCGAGCCGGGATCGAGCAGCGCCTCGATGCGGTCACGCGGCAGAAGTTTGCCGCGGTCGGTATGCTTTTTGCGCGCGCGCTCACTGCCGCCGAGTGCCGTTTTGGCGAGCGTCTCGCGCAGATCCCCGGCCAGCGCTTCCATTTTCCGACGGTTGGCGGCGAAGTCTTTGCCGCTGCGGTCTATCGTGGACTTAAGGGTCGGCATGACGGCCTCCTCTGTGCGCTGCCTATTATGGCGGGTAGCGCCACGATTATCCGCCGCAGCAGTCTTAGGAAACTCTGATCAATTCATCCGTGAATTGCTCAGAGGCGATGAGTCCGGCACATGCCCGGACTCGTCTTACGCCGAATCAAGCACTTACGCGTTCGATTCACGGTGGTGCGTCCATGCACCACACGGAACCTCTGAATAAATCGGAGGTGTAAGCGTTCACTTGGTTTGCGAATCTGGATCACTTGGTTTGCGAAGAAATTTCACGGCAGGCGGCGACCCCTGAACGACGAATTATAGGCCTGTAAAGGGTCATAAAAGGCGCCCCTGACCGGTCCAGCCGTCGGGGCGCGAACGGATGATCAGTTCCTGGCGTTCGACGCCGGCGCCGCCGCCCACCGTGTACCGGATCGGGATACTTTCCATCGCCAGGCCGGCGAAGACGTTGCGCAAACAACGTTCGGCCGCTCTCCTTACTTGATGGCCTGGAAAATGCTGGCTAGGGCTTTGCCGCGCGGCGATGCGCCGATGCCGACTTCGCCCGGAAGGCCGAAGGCGGCCGGGGTGAAGGAGGCATCGTATTCGGCCGCCCAGCATTGAGCGACCACGCCAGGCGCGGCGCCGACCATGAAATAGTTCCAGTCCCAGCCGGCGGCTTCGACGATGCCGATGAGGTCGCTCAGCCACTGCTCGCCGCCGGCGCTCCAGCGGGCGTAGCTGAACTCGCTCAGACTCATGCGCACGCCGTAGGTGGACCCGAAGTCGAGAGCCGGCTGCAACACCTTCTGCAACTCGGCCGCATTCCATGCCGTCGTGCCAATCGTGCACGGCCAGCCGGGACCGGGGAAGCCGTAGGGTTTCTCGACGCCCGCATAGACGGACGGCCTGGGTTGGTAGAAGTGGACGCCGTAAACGAGACGCGGGAAGCCGGGAACAGGCTGCTGGCCAGCATAGCCGACCGCACCGGCCCACGGGGCGAATTTGGCGATCGCGTAGCGCGTGCCGTTCTTCGACGTGAGCGCGGCATCGCCGCTGTCGAGCGCGTCGAGGATCTGGATCTGGCGCGCGAGATAGCCCGGCGGCACTTGGTCCACGCCGTTCACGATCGCGACGGGCTCGCTGATGATGTCGTAGCCCGCCAGTTCCGCACCGTGGGCGTGGAAGTGCGTGGCCATTGCCGTGACCTGCGAGAGCGCCTGGTCGAATTGGCCGTTCACATTGTTCCAGAAGTCCGGACTCGTGCGATCAATCAGCGTGCCGTCCGGCATGTAGAAGTAGCGGCGGTGAATCCAGCAATTCATGCCGAGCTTCGAAGCCTCGTCGAGCATTGCGTCCGCCCAGGCATAAGCGAGCTGCTCGGCTCCGGCGAGCGTGATCTTGGCGGCAGCGGCGACATTCTTTAGGTGAAGATACAGCCGCACGCTGTTGCAGTTCGGCCCGAACGTATCGCGCAGCGTTTGCAGCATCCCCGGCTGGACACCGCCGGCGCCGCCGAACACGCAAACGACGCCGCGTTGGCGCGGCAATGCGGAAGGCATCGGCGGTTGCGTACACGGATGCCCGAAAATTTTGAGTATCGCGCAGCCGATGGATTTTAGGGTATTCATGGGGATGCTCCAAAGTTGATGAGGCCAATCACGCGGTGACATCGACGGGAAGATCGCCCAGCACGATCCCATCGGGCCATGCGTCTGAATAGGCGATGAGACGCAGCCGTTTCGCGCCTGCGCTCAATTGGGGGACGAGCCCGACGATTATGCTGACGACGCCGTCGCCGGCGCTCCAGTCGAAGAGTATCGGATTCGCATCGGAATCGGTATCGGCTGCACCGACGCGTACCGCCATCTTGGTGACGCCGCTCAGGTCGATCGAGGCGCCGTCTTCCGACGCCTGCAATTTGAACGGATTGTCTCGGCCGATGTAGATGGTGGCCACGTTCAATCCTCGATGAAGACGGCTTTAATGCCGCCGTTAATGGCGCTTTGAATGCCGGGCTGCATCGAGAGCGCGTAGCGCGGCGAGCGATCCACCGCGGTGACCGCGTGATAGTCGCGGCGCCCGCTGAAAAGAGTTCCGGCCGGCGCGCCCAGCCATTCGAAATCGGCCCCGGCGCCAGCGACGTAAAGTCGCACCACCCATCCGGCCGCCGCGCCTTGTGTGGAGAATGCGGGGCCGGCCGCACCGACGCGCCGCGCTGAAGCTGCAGCGCTCCCCGCAAGCGTCATGTCCGCCCCGGCCGCGGCGCGATGTTGCGCGCTCCCGGCAGCGGCGCCATTGGCGACGAAAACGGCACCCGCACCGGCGATGTGCCAATGCAGGACGATCACGGCGTGGGCGCCAGCGATCGCGAATGTGGCACCGGAAGCCGCACCGAAATAACGCTGAACGCCCGTGCCGAAGGCACCTGCACCGACCCAGTTGAAAGTCGCGCCGGCTCCCGCAACGAACAGGTGCAGCCGCATCGTCGCCTGCGCACCGCTCCATGCGAACACGCCGCCGGCTGCACCGCTGCGCCGCGCGCCTGCAGCATCCGCACCGGCCAGCGCAAACGCTGTACCCGCAGCGCCCGCGCGCCGGGCGGTACCTGCAGGAGAGCCCGCTCCGGCGAACGCGGCGCCGGCGCCGGCAATGAGCCAATGCAGCACAATGCCGGCGTCCGCGCCGCCAGCGACGAATACGCCGCCGGCTGCACCGCTGCGTTGAGCCGATCCGGCGGATGCACCCGCAAGCGCCACGCTCGCGCCGGCCGCTGCGATGCGTTGCACAGTGCCGCCAGCGGCGCCGGTGAGGGCGTAAGACGCTCCGGCGGCCGCCGCATAATCGTGTGCGGCGGTACTCGCCTTCAAGGCCAGCAGCGCGACTCCCCACAGCTTGTTTACGGATCCGTTGATCGAAGCCGAGGGAGTGCCCGTCCCACCTGCGGTCGCTTGAGCGATCGAACAAATTGCATTTTTGGCGCCCGCGACCGAGTTCAGGCCGTCTTGCGAATAGCCGGACGGCGCGGTGTACACCTGATTGGCTCCGTCGTAATAGACGTTGCAAAATAGCACGAGGGCATTGGCGTCGAGCGTCGTGTTGGCCGGAGCGGCGAACGTCTTGCCGTTGCCGGTGGCCGTGAGGACTGTCGCAACGTCGAGCACGCTCGCGACATCCACTCCGGAATACTCGTCCACGACCACCGACCATATGGTCGGCGTCGCGGCGCCGATGCCGAAGGTGTAGGAATTGGCTTCGCCGCTCTCGACTTCGTGATACCAGATATCCTGCCAACCGTTGTACCCGGAGATGGTGCCGTAATTCAAACCGCTCAGGAGCGGGTACCAGGTGCCGTCCGGCGCGACGGCTGGATCGGATGCGCCGGTACCGACGAAATTCACCTGCGCGATCAGGATGTTTCCGACCCCCGGCGCCGCATCGAAGACGATGCCCAGCGTTGCCGCGCTGGAGCTTTGATTCGATTTCGACTGGACCGGGGTCGGGGCACTCATCGTCGTGCGTTACGCCAGCGTAAAGAGCGGCGTCGTGGCATCCCAGTTATCCCCGCTGAAATCGTCGCCGAGCGTGAAGCTCGAGCCGTCGCCGAGATTGACTTCACTGCCGTTGTCCCACCAACCGATCAGATCCTTGCTCGCGGCGGTATCGTCGTAAAGCACCAGGTAGCGGAACTGCGCGATCGCGCCGCCGCTGGCGGTGAAGGTCACGGCGTCGCCGACCACCTTCATGGTGCCGGAGGTCTGCGAGGCGGAATTGCTTCCGACGGCAGCGCCGCCGGCGCTGTAGCCGTTGCCGGCGGATATTTCGGTGATGTCGGTCTTGACGGAATTGGTCACCACCGACGCCGTATCCGTGAGCATGATCTTGAGCGTGTCTGCATTGAGATCGATCTTTTTCGTCGCGACGGCAAGTACGAAGGCGTTGAACTTGTTAAAGGCGAGCATCGAGGTTCTCCTGATTTACGGTGAGATGGGTCCAAACTTGCGGGTGTTGTGGGAATAGCTGCGCTTGTTCGGCTCGTCGCCGCCGGCATAGCTCGCGCCGCCCAGGCTGATGAGCATGGCCGCGCAGCGTCCCAATGACTGGACGGTCACGATCGGCGACCATTCACGGGTTTCGTGACAGAGCAACATCCGGCCGAGCATCCGCGGCGCCGGATAGCTTTCTCCGTCGGGAAGTGTGAATGGCGTGCTCACGGTGCACTCGATCGCGTATCCGTTGGCCGCGATGAGCCGGTAGCAGAGCTGCAGGATGATGGTCGGATCGTTCACGATCGGCAGCCGGCAGAATTCGTCGGCGTCGGTGCGCGCATCGAGCAACATCCCCTTGTGGGCGTCGCGCACCTGCACCGTGGGCGCGAGCCATTGATCGAGCCGCAGGCAATCGCTGCCGCCGACGGCGACATATTTGAATGTAACGACGCCGTTGTTGCTGTCGCAGGAATTGCTGGCGGAATCCACGACATGGCACTTGAAGGTGCTCGTGATGGAACCGGTACCGGGCACCGCTTCCTGCACGGTGCAGGTCGGCGAGGTCGCATTGGTGATCGTCGCGCTGCCGCTCACGACGGTCCACAAGAACGTGTAGCCCGTTCCGGAGCCGCCGGCGGGGACGCAGGTCAGGTCCGCGCTCGCCGTACCGCCGGGCGCATGGGTGACGGCGTTCGCGGTCGAGGGAATTGTCGCGCTGATCGCCGATCCGCTGCGCGAGCCCTTCTTCGCGAAGATCGCGTTCAGGTCGGTGCCGGCGCCGTTCTGGAACATGGTGTCGTGATCGATCGCGGAGCCGACCGAAAGCGGTGCGAGCACGGCGGACAGATCGTCGCCGGCCGCGTTCTGGAAACCGGTGTCGGCCGCATGCGGATCGCCCGATTCCCACGGCTCGAAGATATCAGCCACGTCGAAGCCGAGCGCGTCTATGAACTTTTGCGCGGCAAGGCTCACAGCGTCACACCGGCCTGGACCACGCCGGTCGAGTAGATGTTGCCGTCAATCGTGAGATTGCCGGTCACGCTCTGGCCCGCGCTGAATTCGTTGTCGGCATTTTTAACGGCGAAGTTCGCGAGATCCGCGAGTTCGAGCGTGGACTTCAGCCACACCGCGGCACCGACAGCAGGATTGATGCACACGAACACGTCCGGCGTCGTCGTGTTGAACCAGCGCGAGCCTTCGCTGTAGCCCTGACTGCTGTCGTTGGTCACGACCGGATCGGCCGTCGCATTGAACTTGTCCTTGGGAATTGCGGTACCCAGTGCCGCGGTGACGATCGCGAGAATCGCGTCGCGCACCTGCGTGAGCGTCGCTTCGGCGGGCGTGAGGCCGCCCTGCACGATAACGGCGATCAGCTCGTCCATGATGGCGTCCGCCGTTTCCGAGGGCCAGCGCGATGCGGGGATGCCGCTGGTCGGATCGCCGTCGCTGAATTTGCCGGCCACCAGGCCGACGGTGTCATCAGATACTGGATAGTCCACGATGATCTCCTATGATGTTCACGAAGCGAGCGCCTGCAGCTGCGCGTTGGCGGGCGCGAAAGGGGCATAGCGCAGCGAACGCACGGTGCCGTTGAGGTAATAGGTGCCGGAAATCGAACCGACGAAGAACTGGCTGGGCGCGGTCGGCAGCGCTTGCGTTTGCGCAGCGCTGATCACGGCCGCACCGTTGAGCGAAAGGCGAAACGCGGTCGGGGACCAGGACGCGGCGAATTTGTAGCTCTGCCCCGCGACAATGCTTCCGTTCGGCGTATAAGCCTGCTGATAAGCGCTGCCGGCAAGACGGCCGGTAATAATCAACTGGCCGTTGGAATCCACATTGACTCCGATGAAGGTGTTCGCGGCCGTGTATGCCAGTGCTGCAACGATGCCCGAAGATGTCGGATACGGATTCGGCGGCAGATTCCGGACGCGGAATTCGCCCCACAGGCACCCGGCTTCGGTCGCCGCCCAAGTCGGGGGAATGGCGACATCGTCGCCGGGCCGCGTGGCGACGCCGCTCGGAATCAACGTGCTCGCGAAATCGGCGAACTCGAACTGCTGGGCGTACCAAAAGGTGGTGTCGCCCACCTGGGCGCCGATGGCCTGATCGCGGTTGCGGCAGGTGAGGATGTAGGTCTGACCAGCGATCAAGGGAATCATCGTGCGTGTTTCGATCAACGTGGGTTCGGTCTGCGACAGCCCGTATACCTGCACCAGCCCGGCGTCAAAGTCGGCGATATCTACGCTGCCGGGGCCTTGCAGAATACGCGCGCTCACATCGACCGGCGTGCCCGCTCCAGGCGCCGGCGTCTGTTTGGAATGCATCCGGATCGTCGGCGACGCACCGTTGTCGTAGTTGCCGCGCTGCACCCACGTCAGAACGCTGATGACGTCGGGCGCGGGGTCCGGGATCAGGCAGGTGATGTTGTACATGTGCGGTTCGACGGTCGCGACGACATCGGTCGTGAGCTTGATGAGCGAATTGGAACCGTCGGGGCCTGTGCCCTGGGCGAGCGCCGCGGCCGCATTGGTCTGCACCCAATTCGACGTCGTCGGATTGAACGGATCGGTAATCTGATTGGTACGCGGCTCCTCGATCAGCAGTCCGTAAGCCTCGCCGGTGTCGCGATCATTGTTATAGCGGGCCGCATTGGCGCTCGCCGTCTGGAGGATCCCGGCCGGGTCCGTCCACGTCGCCTGAGAGCTGCGCGCGAAAGCCTGGTCGAGCAGCAGCAGGTCATAGCCGGGAAACGTCTGTCCCGCGAGCGCTCCGAGCCAGCGCGTCACGGCCGCGCGCGGCCAGGAACTCCCACCGAAGATCACGCCGCCGTAAAACTTTCCGGTAAACAGTTTTCCCGGCAACGCCGAACCGAACAGCGTGAGTGCGCCGCTGACCGTATTGACGACGCCGGTGGCGCTGCTCTCGAAGACTCCGTCGATATACAGGCTGACCGTGTGGTAGAGCACATCGCACTCCATCACGTAAGGCTGGCCTGCGATCGGCGACTGGCCGTCGGCCTGGACGTTGTAGATATTCGCGGTCATTTTCTGCGGCGTCGAATTGTCGAGACCGATGCCGCGCTCTTCGAGGATCGCGCTGGTGCCGTAGTTGAAGCAGCTCGCGTTTTTGGTGAACTGATCGAAGGCCACCGTGGCGGCAATGTGGACGTTGTTCGCGCCCATCGGCAGATCGGCATCGGAGCCGCTGTACATCGAATCGCCCGCGCTCACCAGGCAGTCGTAGCCGTTCTCGTCCTGCGAGTACACGGCGCCCGGCCCGACCGTGAGCATGAGATCGCCGCCGTGACCTGAGAGGTCTTTAATCAAGCCCACGGTCTGGCCGTAGGCAGTGACGGGCACCGTGCCGGCAGTATCCTGGAACAGAGATCCGGCGCGGCCGATCCAGAACAGCCGACCGATGTCGCGATACTGGAACAGGTTGTAGCCGGTGAAGTCGTAGCAGAAGCGCGGAATGATGTGGCTCTGGTTGCCGGTCTTCAGGCGGCACTCCATCGTCGGATCGCCGAAGGCGCCGAAATCGTCGCCGCAATGGCCCGTGTCGAAATACAGCATTTCGATCGGCGTGCCTTCGCTGTGCGCCTCCCACACGAATTGCCAGTCCCAGCTTCCGAACGGGTAGCCGCAATAGGCGTTGTAGCCGAAGCGCAGCGCCCGGCGCTCCACGATCGAGATCGTATAGCCGTAGGACGCGGCGAGTGCAACGATGAACGCAATCGTCTGCGCTTCGTTGGCCGTGAGTTTGCGCACCACCGACGCCTGCCGCTGCGCCGTCGTCTGGCCGGCCGGCGTGCAGGCGGACGGCAGTTTGGCGATGCGCTCCCAATCCGGAAGCAGCTCGACGGCGGTGTCGGGGAAGGCTTCCTGCAGCAGCACGTCGCCGCTCGCATCCACGCGCGAGAATTCCTGGGCGAGCGCCTCGAGCAGATCCGTGAGCGTGCCTTCGCCGCCATCGGCGAGCGCGCGGCCGGGCGGCAGCAGCGCACGTTCGGTGGCGGCGTAGGTATCCGCGCTCAGGCCCATGTGATCGTTCCCAGCGTCACGATGTGGCCGATGGCCGGCTGCACGTTCGCGGTCGGCACCAGCAACGTGTGATCGGTCTCACCGTCAGCGATGGAGATCGCCTCGTCAATGTGGCTGCGGATGATCTCGCCGACCTGCACACTGCCATTGAGCGTCCCGGCCGGGATGGCCTCGCGCAGAATCATGTCGGCAATCTCGGCGGTGACGGCCGCGCGCACCGCGATAGTGTCGGGAACCAGTTGAATGGTCAGATCGAGCGGATCGGCGATCGGCGCGAACACGAACACGTCCGCCGTCACCGTGCGCTTGGCGACGATGCTGGCGGCGACCGCCTGCACGGTCGCATCGTCGGGAATCAAGCCGCCCGGCGCGTCGTCGGTCACGAAGCGCACCACCACCGTGCCGGGGCCTTGCTCTTTCGGATACACCCAGGCGCGGGTGACGCCGGCGACTTCTTCCGCCCACGCCACGTAATCGGGATCGCTGCCGCCGGTCGGCGGAGCGCCGATGCGATCGAGCAGGCGCACGCGCAGCGAATCGTCGTCCTCGATGTCCGCGCCGCCCTCGATGCCGTCCGCATCCACCGTCGCCGCCGCATCGATGCCGGTCACGGACGACACCAGCGTCAGCGTGGAATTCGCATCGGTGTCGCCGGCGACGCCGGCAAGCGATGCGGTCACGGCTACAGTCGCGGTACCGGCGACGATGGTGGCATCGGCATCGGTGGTGTAGAGCGCGCCGTCGCTGCGCGTATAGCTGCTGCCGGCAGGCAGGATCGCGCCGTTCGTGCCGGTGAGTAAAAGGTTGCCCTGCGCGGCACCGGCGCCCTTGCGCCCAACCGTCCAGATCGCCGCCCAGCGCTCCAGCCAGTCGTTTTCGGCGGTATCGATGATGACCTGCAGCGAGATCCATTCCTGGTGCCCGTAGAGCCCGTGTGTCGCACCGGCCTCGGCGCGGCCGAGGATCGTCAGCAGGTTGCGGCGCAGGCGCGCGTCGGAGCCGGGCAGGCGCGATTCGATGTCGCCGGCGATGCGGTCGATCAGCGTAGCGAGCGTGGGGCGTGAAAACGGCATTAAAGGGCGCTCCAAACGTACTGATAACGGCGTTGAAAGACGTCGTTCGATCCGGGCTTGGCGATCGCGATCGACAGCGCGAGCGTGCCCTGTGCAATCCACTCGGCGATCACGTTCACCGTCGCCGCGATGCCGTCCTCGACCAGCCATGCGAGCGCGGCCGCCGCATATTCCTGGGCGCGGTTGGCGACGTCGGCAAGCTGCTTTTGGCGCACGATCAGCCACAGCTTCGAGCCGGTCACGTCGCCCGCAATGGCTGCGAAGCTGTCGCCCCAGTAGCCGCGCGGATCCGCGCCGGCGTCGAGGCTGTCGTCCGCATCGGCGCGCGCATCGCAGAACAGCGACAGGATCACCGCGGTTTCGAGTCCGTCGTCGTGCGCGAGATCGCCGCCGGAAAGCGCAATGTCGGCATAGCCGTTCGGGTTCCAGATCAATGCGGCGTCCATCAGCTCGCCTCCGGAGGGCCGGACAAGTCGCCGCCGCTCTGCACGCCGGTCGTCAAATGGCCCTTGCCCGACACGCCGGCGGAAATGCAATCGACGTCGGAGCTGATCTCGTCGGCGGCGGTAATTTTGCCCGTGCAGTGCAGCTCCGGCGTGTCGCAGGTGATCTTGCTCGTGGCCATCACGTTCACGTTCGGTCCGGTCACGTCCACCTCGCCGCCGCTCACGACTTGAATCTTCTTGCCGCGCGCGAGCTGAATGTAATCGCCCTCGTCGGTGTAGAGCGCGACTTCGCCGGGTTGCAGATTTTTCCGCCGATAGCGCCCGTCGTCGCTCGCGATGACGATCGTGTGGCCGCGCACGCCGGCGATCGCGAGGAAGATGCCTTCGGCGCCGGCGAGCGGCACCGACGTAAAGCCGTACTCCTGGAAGCGCTGCGCCTGCAGCACTTCGGTATCGAGTGCGGAGATCTGCACGCTCTGCACCTTGAGCGCGTCGTTCGCGAGATTGATCACGGCGCGGCCCGCGATCATGCGGATGCGCCGCGCGAGCACGCGTGCGAGTTCCATCAGAACAACCCTCCGCCCGCCGGCGGATCGGGCAGGTGCTGCGGATCGTAGGCGTGACGCGGCACCACCGTCAGCTCGGTGCGCGAGCCCTGCGAATCGAGCACGAAGTCAACGCGCGAGATCAGGCGCCGCTCGTCTATGCCCATGAAGGGATCGGTCACCGGCACCAACGCATTCGGTTGCCACAGGCGTCCGTCCGCACGCCAGGTGCTCACGGTATAGACGATCTGCTGCGAACGCGCCGCGGCGACCGTACGCTGCCAGTTGGCGCGCGTCTGGCACGCGGCCTGGTCGGCCATATCCTCGGCCACGATTACGGTCGGGCGGTAGCGGCCGACGGCGGAATCGAGCGCCTCGCCGCTCGGCGAAGCGGCAGTCGTGCCATAGACCGTATCGGTGCCCGCCTGCTGCGCGCGCACGATGTAATCGGCGAAGCGTTCGAGCGAACTGGAATGGCCCTGGGCGCGGAGAATGTTCTGGCCGAGCACCAGCGCCGCCGGTGCGACGTCCGCGCCCGGCTGCGTGATCACGAGATTGCCGAGGCCGTCGGAAGTCAGCAGCACGCCGCGGTAGCGCGCGGCGCGGTCCAAATTTTCGAATACGGTTTCGCCCGGCTCGATCCGCCAGGTCGGGAAGGGCGCGCCGACGTCGGCGATCACCTCGAGGCCGGCCTTGAACGGCTGCACCAGGTCGAAGGCGATCTGCGCGAGCGATTGATTCGTCCACACGCTCGACTTGTGGATCGCCGCACAGTCCACCAGGTCGCCGGTCGCATCGCGCCCGGACACGTTCAGGAAGTGCGTGGTGTCGTCGTAGTCCGGCGCGACCGTATCGATGAAGCCGGTCATCACCGTCTCGCCGTCGGCGAGCACCGTCGCGCTCTGGCCGTAGCGGATCGGCCGCAGTGTGCTCGTGCCGTCGAAACGCTCCGAGAGTTTCAGTTCGAAGGAGCCGGCAAGCTGGTCTATGCCGCGCGAGACGCGCACCTCTTCCCAGCCGCTGTAGATCTGGCCGCCGACCTTGAGCTGCAGCTCAGGCACTGGCCACCTCCAGCGGCGCGCCGCCGGGCACCGCTCCGGGATAGACCACGGCGTTGCGCTGCACGATCTCCGCATCGCGGCTCGCATCCGCGTACAGACGCCAGGCGATCACGGTCGCCGGCAGATCCGTCGCCGGCGTGAAAGTCACCAGCGAAGGGAGCGCTCCCGCGCGCGCATCGAAGTCGGTCACCACGGCCGCGCGCAGATCCGTCAGCGCATCGAATACCGCGTCGGGCGCCGTGAGCTGCTGCGTATCGATCGAACCGGTAATCGCATCGCGCACGGCAAGCGCCACATCGGCCGTGTCGTAACCCGCGAGCGGCGTGCCGTCCACCGATGTATCCGTGCCGCTCTGCGCCGGCACCCGCGACGCAGCCGCGCCCTGCTGCATGATCGCCGTGCGCTGCACAAGATCCGTCAGCGCCTGCTGGTTCGCTGCCGCCTGCGCACGCGCCGGCGTCGTCGCCGCCGGCAGCGGTCCGGAGGGTTGCCAGGTCGACAGCGTGGAATAGAGATTCACCGCATCCAGCGGCTGCTCGGCGATCGTGCCGAGGCCCGCGATCAAGCTCACCACAGACGCCGCCAGGTTGTACGGCGTGCGAATCAGGCTCGCGAGCGATTGGCTGAATTCCGCGAGCTGCGAATCGAACGCCACCACGGAATCGGGAATGCCGGGAATGGAACTCCGCAGCGAATCGAGCGTGTCCGTCAACTCGTTCGTGTTCGCGCTCGCCGCGTCCTGCACCCACTGCGGATACCCTTCGGTCGCGAAGTCGTCGCTGAACTGCGTCGCAAGCGCCGCATTGCCCGCTGACGCCTGATCGGCGACCGCACCGGCCGTATCGGTCGCCGCCGCCGGCTCGAGCTTCTGGCCGCTTTCAGCGAACGGAATCGAGAAGCGCGCCATCCCGCCCTCGGCGGTGTCCTCGGTGATGTCCGCGCTGCCGTTAACGACGACGCTCTTCGTCCCCAGATACGGATGCACTAATGTGCCCGCGCCGCCCTGTTCGAGCGCATCCATCAGCGCATTGCGCTGGCTCATGTAGTCCGCCCCGAGCACGAAGCATTCCACCGTGAAGCTCCGCGCGTGGCGCCCAAGATCCTCCGCCCACGGCGTATCGCGCAGCGGATACTGATGCAGCTCCGTGCGCCGCCCGACGCCCGTGCGCGCCACCTTGATCAGGAACGGCGCGCCGCGGAAGGAGCCCGGCAGCATTTGATCGCGCCAGCTCACGGTGCTATGCTCCGGGCCACCATTCGAGGGGGATTCAAATGATGCGTAAAGCCTTTTTCATAGCCGCGCTGGCGGCGCTGGCTTCGGCCACGTCCGCGCAAGCCGCTCCGACAGGACCGAGCCATATCAACGCGAACGTCGCCGGATGCCAGTCTCAGGCGCTTTTCGACAAGATCGCAACCATAGCGGCGGAGGGCGACAAGCAGACCGCCGAAGAGCTTCTTGCCGAAGGCGTCAACGCGGGCCAATGCGTTGCGCTCACGTCGGGAGAGGCGGTCTATATCGAAGACATGACCACGGACGGCCGTCTCGTCAAGATCAGACCGAAAGGCCAGGTCTATTCCTACTGGACCGGCGCGATGTTCGTAACGCCCTGACATCACGGCGTGCTCATCGCATGGCCGACGCTCAGGTTCACGCGCGGTGTGCTACTGCGCAGCTCGGTCACATGCGCTTTGCCCTTGCTATCGATCGTGATCTTGATCGCGCCCTTGAAGTCCTTGTGCTGCGTGCGCCATGCGCGCTCCAGTTGCGCGCCGCGGGTCAATTCGACCGCATTCTTGTTCGCGCCGGAAGCAGCCGTGATCACTGCATTCGCCAGACTGTTCTGGAACTCCTTGTCGAAGAAACTGTGCACGGCGGGGATGCGGTCGAGCGCCTTGCCTAATGCCCAACCGGCGCTGGCGGCGAGTCCCAATGCACCGACGAGTTTCCCGGCCGCGCCCGCGGTCGCCTTCAATCCTTTTGCCGAGCTGATGGATGCCAACGCCGGCGCCAGCAAGAAGCCCTTCAGGCGCGCGGCAATGCTGCCTGCCGCGATCGCCGCGCCTCTCTCGCCGAATGATGGCGGCAGCAAAATCCGTGAGCCGCCCGGGGGGATGCCTCCGGCCGGCGCCGGAAGCCCACCGGAGGGCATATTCACCACGAAGACCGACGGCACCCCGGCGACTTTTTGGATAAGCTTGCCTTCGCCGATGCGGGCGGCCAAGCCCCCGCCTTTGCCGAGCAGGCTGCGCAGTACGTGGCTGCCGGGCTTTATCGTTTTGATCAGATTCCAGGCCGAATAGCCGACGGCGGCGGCAAGCGCGGCGCCCCCTGCGGCCGTCGCGGCGATGCCGATGGACTTGTGATGATGGGCGGCGAGCGTGAAATCGCCCATCCAGTCGTTCAGCGTTTTCATCACGCCGACGGTCGGGCTCAGGACCGGCGTTGCGAGCACCGCGCTCAACGTTTGCCCCGTAGTCTTCAGCTCGGAAAGCTGCGCGAGGTAACCCTTCTCCCACTCGATCCGTTGCTGACTGAGGTTGGCCTGCTCCGTGATCGATTTTTTGATTTCCTGGTAACTTTTCACTCCCGGCGCGTTCGGCGCGGTCATCAGCGCGATGGCCTTGAGTCCCTGTTGCCCGAAGATGGGTCCCAAAATCTTGTTTATCTGCTCTGGCGTCCAGTGCCGCGCCGCAATGGTTTTACGCAGCACGTCTAACGATTTATCGAGGCCCAGGAATTGGCCCTGTTTATCGTAAAAATTCAGTCCATATTTTTGCAGATATTTTTTGCCGCGCACCCGCATGGATCCGAAGGTCTCCAGCATGGTCGCGAAATCGGTACCCCCCTCTTCACCAAGCGGCGCTACCGTTTTAAGTCCCGCCAGCAGGCTGAGCAGGCTCGTATGGCTGAGGTATTTGGTAATGGCGCCCGACTGGGCCAGATTGTGGAACAGCTCGGTGAGCGAACCGGATGCGACCGGTTGCGCCTGCGTGATCAGGTTGATGGCGCGCGCATATTGGTTCGGCTTCAACCGGAACGCATGGCCGACGTTGCCGATCTGCGCCGCCGTCTCTTGCGGCGTCGTGCCCTGCGTCTCGGCGAGCGCCTCGGTGTAGTAGGCGAGGCCGTAAATGGTCTTGCCGCTTTTGCCCACGCGGTCGAGAATGGCCGCGAGCGGAATGCCGGACTTGTAGAGCAGCCGCGAGACGTCCATGACCTCGATGGCGCTGTATTTCATGTGCCGCGCCACGCTGATGGCATTGTCGCTGACGCGCTGCATTTGATCGGCGAGCTTCTTCGCGTTCGGATGGGCGCCCTGCAGGATCTGCGAGAAGGCAAGCGTCGCCTGCTGGAGCTTCGCAGCGTTGTCGAGCGCGGGCTTCATTTTGTCGAAGCCGTACTTGGCGGCTGCGAGCCCGTTGAACCCCTTGCGGATGTTGGAAAGCGCGAGGTCGTAGTCGCGCATCAATTCTTTGGACTGCGCCCCCGCGCCCATGATCTGCGTGCGGAAGCGATTCAGCACCCCGCTGAAGACATCTATTGCGGTGATGCGCATGGCGAGATCGAGGGTGCTGTCACTCATCGTATTCGTCTTCCTCTGTGCTCCACTCGATCAGCGTCTCTACATAAAAATCGAACTCCGAACGTGACAGCCCAAGAATCTCGCTTCGGGTCCAGCCGGTTTTGCGCGCGAGCAAAAGGGTTTTTTGATGCAGGCCCTTCAGCTCGCCGGTGCGTTTTTTCCCGCTGCATCCGCTGCGGCGGCATCGGCGATCAGATCCGTGAAGTCTTCCGGATGCAGCTTGCCGATCAGCGAGAAGTCGAGCGGGCCGCCGAGGTCGCCGAGCTTGACGATCTGGCGCGCGAGCAGCGCGCCCTGGAACGCCAGGCGCCGATCGCTCGGCGCATCCGCCTCCGCATCGAACATGTCCTGCGTGGTGGACTCGCGCAGCTCGTAATCCTTGTGCAGTTTGTCGCCGACCTTGAGCCCGTGCTTGAGCGTTCCCTTCACGTTCGCCATCAGAGTTTCTCCGCGCTGGCCGAGCAGAACTTCAGCGGCACCTTGCCGCCGTCGGTGGCGGCCGTGGCCTCGGTCGGTTCGGCGAGCCACGCATGCGAGAGCACGTACTGCTGGCCGCTGTCGGCGGTGAACAGCACGGTCACGTCCTCCGCGGCGTTGAGCGCGTCGAGGTCGGTGCTCGCATCCATGAAGATGGAGACTTCGACGGATGCCTCGACGGCCTCCTCGGCGAAGCCCTCGACCTGCATCCCGACCACGGTGTTGCGCTTGATGCCGCCGGTGTTGAGCTTCGCGCCCTTGTCCACGCGCAGTTGGTTGCCGTCGTAGGCCACCACTGCGCGTCCGAATAATTTGTTTGCCACGGTCTAGCCTCCTTAAAGGATGAATTCGACCAGGTCCGCCATGATGCGGAGCTGATTGACGAGATTCGGCGAGCTGAGCGAATCGGCCCGGTTGGGATCGGTCGCATTGATCTGGATTACCAGATCCTGTTTGAATTGCGCGAGGTCTTCCATCAGCCCGGCATTCACCCAGTCCTGGGCGATCGAGATGCGCTCCGCGCGCAGAACCGAAGGCGTCACCACGTTCGCGCCCGGAGGATAGGTCGTGCCGTCGCTCGCGAGTTTCTCGCGCGGGAACTTTGCCGTCATGGCCGCGCGTGTGGTGAAGCGGAAGTAGGAGAGCGTCGCCGGTGTGGTGATGTCCAGGAATGAAGTGTCGGCGATTTTATTGGCGTTGAACTGATAAGTCGAGACTTCGCGTTGGATCTGCACGGTGCCGTCCGGCGCTGTGTTGAAAGTCGCGATGCCGCTGTGCAGATGGAGATTCTTCTCGTCGAAGGTGAAGCGATCGGCCCGTGCGGGCGGCAATATGCCGGGAAGCGTGAGCGTCTGCAGCGGGCGCGCCGGATCGGTCGCGAGCGATGCCGCCGCGACGCCGGCGTAGACTGCGGCCCAGATCCACGGCGGAGTGGGCGAGATCGAAGTGCCCATGCACGATACGAACGGCGAATTCTGCGTGGCGCCGAAGGTGTCGGTCGCGCTCGCTGTTCCGCGGTAGCCGGCATAGGCAATCCCGTCGATCTGACGCGTGCCGCCCCAGCGCGAAATCAGCTCTAGCTCCAGTGCCGCGAGGTTCGCGGAATCGGTATAGGGCATCGCGATCGCCTGGTACCAGTCGTCCGCCATTGCCGCGATCGCGGTCGTGATGTCCGGATTGGTCGTGCCCGCGGTTCCGGCGGCAATCGCCACCGCCACGCCGGCCGGAGTCACGTCGCCCGCGTAATAGTTCAGGCGCACGTCAATGTAGTTCGCGGCGACGCCCTTGTTGCGCGCCGTGAGCATGACCACGCCGGCGGCGGCGCCGGCCGTGAAGGGAAGGTTTCCGTTCGCATTGATGGCCGCCGCGAGCGCAGTTGCCGTCGTCGTCGTGCTGTCGCCGGAAGCCACTGCGATTTTCACGGCGATACCGGCGATGTACATTGCCAGCGTTCCGGCGCCCGTCGCCGGCCCGGTAATGGTGGCCGTCACCGTCGCTGCGACGGCCGCCTCGTCGTCATCGAGTGCGATCGCGACGCACGCGGTGTACGGGTTCGCGACCTTGAGCGCCGTGAGCATGTTGGCGAGCATCGAGCCCGCTCCGAAGAATTGCTGCGCCTGACTCGCGCTCTGCACCGCAGTCGGGACGCCGGCCGCGACGGTGCCGCTCGCAAGCCGCTGCCCGATCACCAGGATCGTATAGCTGTCGTCGGCGAGGCCGGTCTGCGCCTGACTGGAGTCGAACTCCACATAGACGCCGGGAACGCGGACGTCGCCCGGAATGGTATTGAACTCGATGCTCACGACTTGCCTCCTTTCTGTTCGGCGTCTGCCTTGACGGGAGCGGCCTTGGATGCGGATGAAGTGGACGCGGCGACTTCGACCACGTCGCAGTCGCGCAGGCGCCGCAGCCAGTAGCTGTTGCGCGGCTTGGTCTCGCCGTCCTTGGCGAGTGCGCGGCCGGTGCGCGGATCGCGCACCCTCACTGCATCGCTTGCCGGCTTGATGTTGAATTCGTTCACGGTGACTCCTATTGCTGCAGTTCGTCGGTTTCCGACATGTCGATCACGCCGTCGGCCGGCGCCATGTCGGTATCTTCGTGGAAAGTGAGGAACGGCGCGAGCGTCGCCGGATCAACGGCATCGAGCGTGAAGCGCTGCTCCCAGCGCAGGCCCCACAAGCCGACCTTCAGCGCATCGATGGCGCCCGAATACAGATTCTCCGAGCGTATGGCGACCGGCGCGCCGGCGCCGTCAATGCCCCAGTCCTGCTCGTCGAGCGCGCCGCCGTACACGATCACGATGTCGCCCGCGATCTGCGCATAGCCGAGCGTCTGCAGGATCCGCTCCGAGGTCGGCGTCGCAATCCAGCCCGGAGCCTGCGGCAACGCCTTCTCGCGCGCGAGCCGGGCGTAATAGGTTTCGAGATACTGCGAAAGCTTGATCTCGACCGCGAGGTTATCGCCCGCGTAGCGTTCCCGCAGCCACTGGTTGAGCGCGCTCGGCGACAGTCCCGCCTCGCGCGACAAGGTCGCCTGTGACGGGCCGTTCTCGCTCGCAATAAGCGCGGCAACCTCGCCGCGCAAATTACGATCCGAGATGGACCGCATTGAAATAGCCGTTACAGCCATGTAAAATCTCCTGTGTCCAACCGGGCCTCGCGGCCCAACTCGCGCCGGGTGTCAGCCCGGCGCACCTTTACCCGCCGCTCGGCGGCGAATCCTCTGGATTACTGATAATCAGGCGCAAATCCGGCTTCGTAGGCGCCGCTTTTTGCCCGCGTTGTTCATCGATCTCATCGAGAATGCCGGCCAGCGCGCCGTAGATAGCACTGTTCATATGGGCTCTATTGATCCAGATCAGCCTTCGTCTCGTTGCTTGATCCAGGCCGCGCAGGTAATCGCGCCACCATTTCCCATCTGTCGGCGTGCACCTGAAGTTGGCGCGCTTCTCCTCGAACATCAGTTGCATGGTGCGGTAGAGTTCGTCATCAGTTTTATGCTTCACAACAACGAACTCCCCGGCACCTTCATCTGCGCGACGGCGGCCCCGAAATGTCGCTCGCGTTCCTCGCGTTCGGCCTCCAGATCGCGCACTGGACCCGTTAATTTCGCCATTGCGGCCATGAAGTGCTGTTCGTTTTCGCCGTCCTCGTCGTCATGGTCAACATCGTGATTGGCCGCGCGTTGCAGCCGCGGGCGCATCAACTGCACCACCTTCGATTCCGGCGGCTCTTCCGGCTGCGGTGTCTCGATCAGCGAAGCCGCCGCGGCCGTCGTCATGCGCTTCTCGGATTCCAGCGCGTTCCTTCTGTCGCGCTTCCAGCGGGAACGCTCGCGGTGATAGGTCTGTGCGGACTCGGCATCGGCGAAACCGGCCTGCCAGGTGCACGGCGCTTCGCCGACGTACTGGCCGCCGACCTCGTACACGTGCACCGGCCGACTGAAATCCTGCGGATCGAAGCGCACTACGACATGCTGCCCGGCATAAGGCGCCAGCGCTTCACTCCAATAACGGTTCTCCCCGTGCGGGCCGCGCCCGAGCACGATCGAGCCGTTGTCGCGTTGAGCATAGATGCGCTCGGCGGCCAGCAGCCACAGGCGCCGCTGCTCGGCGGTCGCTTTGCGGATCGGCGCGCTCGAATAACTCGCGTTGAAGGTCTCGTCGAAGCTGCGCCCGGCCGCGTTCGGCACCCGGCGCGCGCTTTTCGCGTTATAGGCCGCGAATTCGGCCTCCATCAACGTCACGAAGTCGGCAATCGGGATCGGCCGTCCCGGCGTCCCGCGTCCCTCGAACTGCGGATGAACATCCACCCGCTCGCGCAGCTCCCGGTTCGCGCGCTCGATCGGTTTGGATTGCCCGTGACCGGGCTGCACGAAACGCACTTCGGTGCCCATCTGCGGCATGATTCCGATCGGGTCTTCGTCCTTGATCGGCCAGCGGTACCGGTTTGGCGTGCCGCCGGTCATCCACTTGCTCGCCGCCGCCATCGTGTTGTCGATGTAATAGAAGATCGGGATTCCGAAGCGCTCGACCAGGTCGCCATAGGCGAGCCGGAACATGCCCTTGTTCTCGCTGCGATCCGTGCGCCACGCGAGCAGCTTGTTGCTGTACAGATCCTGCGTAATCCACGTGTGCGGCCGCGCCACTTCGCCGTCCGGCCACACGCAATAGCGCTTCCACTCGATGCCGTCGCCGTTTACCGCCTCCATCGCGTGGAAGCCGCTGCGGTCGCGCGTCATCGCCGGCATCAAAAGGTCGAGCGCTTCCGCGCCCTCGCGCGCCAGCACCCGCACCGCGCGCGGCAGCTCCCGCACCCGGCGCAGGATCGTCGCCTGCGACGGCCAGTCCCAGCCCTTGGCGGCGGCGATCTTCGCGACCTGCTCGTAGCAGGTCGAACAATTCGGCGCCCGCCGCCGCAGATACAGCGCCTTGAAGACGTCCCACGCCTCCTCGCTGCACTCGGCCCGCGCCGTGCGGCCACAGTACGAAGGCACCAGCATCGCGGCCCAGTCGTTGCGCGCATACAGCCGCGCGCCGGGATGCCCGTTCACGCCATAAAACCAGTTCCGCAAATTCACGACCGGGATCCCGTTCGCCCGCGCGACCGTCTCCATCGCAACGCCGAACGCCTGCCCGGCCTCAGCGAGCCGCATCGCCTGCATCAGCAGCCCCGCGCGCTCGACCCCGCGATCGCGCGCCCGCTGCGGCCGCGTTGCCGCCCACGCCCACAGCGCCTCCGGATCGTATTTGAATTCGGCGCGCCGGGACGATCTCGTCGGCGTCGCCGCCGGTACGTCGTCACCATCCGCCGGCGCCGGCAGCATCGCAGCCCCGAACTTCTTGAGCGCAGCCGCCTGCGTCTCGCCCGGCAAAGTCAAAAAACTATATTCCCATCCCTTTCCAAACGTCTTTTTTCGCCGTTGTATGCCACCGCGATCACCAACCATGTTCACTCCGCGAGGTGTCATTGGCATCCCCGGCAATCCAGCCAATTCTGCCGCCGAAAACCATTCCTTCATGTCTGCGCCTCATCGAAGAGCGCCAGCTCCGGCGTCGCGAGCTTCGCGACGTTCTCCCGATGCCAGGCCGCGCCGCGGAGCGCCGAGGTCAGGGCGTCAATCGTCTCTTCGGCGCCGCGCTTGCCGTCGTAGAACTGTGCGAGCTGCTGGATCGCATCGGCGAATGAGTGCTGAAGGGCGGCGACCTCTTCCGGTCCCGACTTTCGGCCCGTCGGCATCTTGATCAGCACGCCGCCGATCACCCCGCCGAGATAATCGGTCACGAACGAGGCCCCGCAGGCATGCTCGAAGGGCGGAATTAGGTTCGCCGGCATGCGCCCCGACTCCATCCATTTATAAAGTACCCACTTATTCGGAAGCCCCATCAAATCCGCGACGCGATCGACGGAAAGGTTCCCTTTCTCCCTGGCGAAGTCCAGACACAGTTCTATCCCGTGGCAAATCGAGCGCGCCCGCGCCCGTTTCCAATTCTTCCCCGGCATTGCCCTTCCTTTATATAAGGGGTTCCAAATAAAAAGCGGCCGTGCCCTTTCGGGACGGCCGCGGCGGTGATAACATTCCGATCCGTGATGCCGTGGCGCTCACGCGGCTTCCCGCTGGGCTTCGGCTTTACGCCGCGCCCTTTCGGCAAAGCGCGAAGGCCAGATGTCCTGGGGCTTGACGCCGATGGCTTCGGCGATCAGGCGTTCGCCCTTCGGCCACGGCGCGGCAATGGCGTTCTTCAGTGTGCTCGGTGCCTTATAGCCGTGATGGATCGCCAACTTGCGTAGGCTCCAGCCCGCCTTGCGCAGCTCGGCCACGATGTCGGCCGGATGCCAGTCCTCCAAAAGACCGGCTTTTTTTGGAAGGGCTCGAATACTCATGCGGCTACTCATGCGGCAAAGTATAGAACATGTTTCACAGAAGTCAAGTATTCATGCGGTAGCCACTTTCACATATACCGTGATGCTTCCGATCGTGGATATTCTCGCAAAAACGCATTTTTTAGCTAAGGTGTTATTTTTTCTATGAAAAATGACGAATCAGAAGTTATAATTGCGGAACGGAAGGCGCTTCCGATTCTAGCCACCGGAATCGGAACTAGAATTTCTGACGCTGCGAGCCGGATCGGCACTAGATCACAGGCAGCTCAAGCCGCTGGCGTGTCCGATGACATGCTGTATCGTTATATTCGCGAAGAGAATCCCCCACCATTCACAGCGATGGTTGGCCTTTCGAAAGCATCCGGCGTTTCGCTTGATTATCTGGCGTCCGGCGAAGGCCCTTTATATAAAGACGAATCGGTCGCCGAGGATGGCTCTCCCTATAAAGCGGATGAAAAACCCCTACAAGAGCGCTTGACGGCCGCCACCAATGCGATCTTGAAAGCCCCAGAGTCGGATCGAAGCGAAGCCGGTGAGCTCGCTGTTATATTTGTCCGCGACCTGGTGCTTTTGGGCGCGCTCAAGGCCGACGCCGCCTCCGACGTCATTAGCCACATTGCCTCGCAACTTCGAAGCCGCCGAAATACGCCGGCGACCGACATTTGAAGGGTTCTTAAACGATCATGCAGCCCGGCGTCGTTTTCACAAACCAAGTGACCGGGAACCTCGATTCCGCCTCATTCACCGAAAAGTCGCAAACCCAAACCAGCGCCGTTTTTTTTCTTCCAATAGCCGTGAGACCCGCACGGAGAGGGACTTCCGTCCCACATAATCCCGCGAATTCCCGCGTCATCCCGCATTCGCAAACCATCTGCCCCCTAAGAATCGGAGGTTCCTTAAAGCATCTCTACCGCGATGGCGGTGGCCTCGCCGCCGCCGAGGCACAACGAGGCGATGCCGCGCTTGCCGTCGCGCGCCTTGAGTGCGTGGAGCAGCGTGACGATAATGCGCGCACCGGTGCAGCCAATGGGATGGCCCAGGGCGCAGGCGCCGCCGTTCACGTTCACCTTTTCGTGCGGCAGTTTGAGTTCATGCATCGCGGCCATGGTCACGGAGGCGAAGGCCTCGTTGATTTCATAGAGATCGACATCCTTCTCCGCCCA
Organism: Gammaproteobacteria bacterium; assembly: GCA_050739575.1. Classification (GTDB taxonomy): domain Bacteria; phylum Pseudomonadota; class Gammaproteobacteria; order JAKDMP01; family JAKDMP01; genus JBOIBN01. The sequence goes on along the minus strand of JBOIBN010000001.1, from coordinate 25,522 downwards.
GCCGAGCTTTTTCTGCAGGCGCTCGATGGCGCCGATCGGAGCGGTCGTGAACCAAGCCGGCTCCTGCGCGAAGCTGGCATGGCCGGCGATGCGGGCGAGAGGCTGGATGCCTCGTCTTTTGGCCTCCGATTCGCGCATCAGTACGAGCGCCGCGCCGCCATCGGAGATCGAGGCGGAACTGGCCGCCGTGACCGTGCCGTCTTTCTTGAACGCTGGTTTGAGGTTCGGGATTTTTTCGATGTCGCAGCGACCCGGCTCCTCGTCGATGTCCACGTTCACCTCGCCCTTGCGGGTCTTGACCGTGACCGACGTAATCTCGGCCTTGAAGGCCCCCTCGGTCGCGCGCTGTGCACGCCGGACCGATTCGGTCGCAAACACGTCCTGTTGCTCGCGGGTGAAGCCGAATTTCTCCGCGCACAGTTCGCCGGACACACCCATGGATTGGCCGTCGTAGGGATCGGTCAGCCCGTCCCAAGCCATGTGGTCGATCAATTTGGCGTCGCCGTAGCGGATGCCGGCGCGGGCGTTGACCATGTGCGGCGCATTGGTCATGGATTCCATGCCGCCGGCGACGATGATGTCGGCCGAACCGGCGATGATCATGTCATGGCCGAGCATCGCGGCCTTCATGCCCGAACCGCAAACCTTGTTGAGCGTGGTGCAGCCCACCGAAACGGGAACGCCTGCACCGAGGGAGGCCTGACGTGCCGGCGCTTGACCCAGGCCGGCGGGCAGCACACAACCCATGATCACTTCGCTGATCTCTCGCGACTCAATGCCGGCGTCGGTAACCGCCGCCTTGATCGCGGCTGTGCCCAGTTGCGGCGCAGTGACCGTGGCGAACTGGCCCAGCATCGAACCGATGGCGGTACGGCGGGCACTGACGATGACGATAGATTCTTTGCTCATGACAACTCCGTTCCTAATCGAATAATGAATTTTAGCAATCTACGCTTTCGCGGGACGCGGGCGAATCGCGGCGGGCAGAACATCGCCCTTGTAGGAGCGATCGCCCCGACCGCGATTCGGCGATAGAAATTCCGGTACGCCGATTGCGACGGGAATCGTTGCAAATTTTAATGTTTCAGGCGTCGTTGAAGAGTTCGCGTCCGATCAGCATGCGACGGATTTCATTGGTGCCGGCGCCGATATCGTAAAGTTTGGCGTCGCGCAGCAGCCGGCCGGTCGGATATTCGCTGATGTAGCCGTTGCCACCGAGCGTCTGAATCGCCTCAAGGGTGACGCGCACGGCCTGCTCCGAGGCATGAAGCAGCGCCGCCGCAGCTTCTTTGCGCACGGGCTCGCCGGCATCGAAATGGCGGGCGACGGCATAGGTGTAGGCGCGTGCCGTTTCGAGGGCGATATACATGTCGGCGAGCTTCCCCTGCATGAGACCGAACTCGCCAATTGCGCGGCCAAACTGCTTGCGTTCCCGCACATAAGGAAAGGCTGCATCCAACGCCGCCGCCATGAGTCCGAGCGGACCGCCGGCAAGCACGAGACGTTCGGAATCGAGCCCGCGCATCATGACGTACACGCCCTGATCGACTTTGCCGAGCACGTTTGCGGCCGGGATTTCGCAGTCCTCGAAGACGAGCTCGGAGGTGTTGGAACCGCGCATGCCGAGCTTGTCGAGTTTTTGCGCAGGCTTGAAGCCGGTCATGCCACGCTCGACCAGAAACGCGGTGATCGACTTTGAACCCGCCTTGGAATAATCGCCGGTGCGCATGTACACGATGGCGACGTCGGCGTCTGGGCCGTTGGTAATCCACATTTTTGAACCGTTGGCGATCCAGATGTCGCCGTGAAGCTTGGCGCGGCAGCTCATTGAGCCCACAACGTCTGAACCGGCGCCGGCCTCCGACATGGCGAGCGCCCCGACCCACTCGCCGGACAGGAGTTTCGGCAAGTACTTTTTGCACTGGGCGGCTGTGCCGTTCAAGGCGAGGTTGTTGACGCAGAGATTGGAGTGCGCGCCGTAGGAGAGTCCCACCGAACCCGAGGCGCGTGAGACTTCCTCCATCGCCACTACGTGTGCGAGATAGCCGAGGCCCGCGCCGCCCTCGACTTCGGGTACGGTCAGGCCGAGCAGCCCGAGTTCGCCGAGTTTCGGCCACAGCTCGCGCGGAAAGGTGTTGCTCTCGTCTATTTCCGCCGCCCGCGGGGCGATCTCGGCCGCGGCGAAACGGCGCACCGTTTCGCGCAAAAGATCGAGTTCTTGACCCAATGCGGGCGGCTTTAATGCCATCAGGACAAGGTGTGGCGGCCGTTGATCGGGCCACGCCGCGCGGGCAGGAACGGGCGGCGCACCTTGCCAACTTCGGCAATACGCTTCTCGGCCAGATGGTCGGCCGCCTTGTAGGTCGGCAGTCCTTCGTGTTCCGCGGTGTGAAAGACGTGCTTGCAGATGTCGAAGATGCGGTTGACCTGGTGGGTCGCCCGTTCGCGGTTATAGCCCTGGCGTTCGATCGCAACGTTGATGACGCCGCCGGCGTTGATGACGTAATCGGGCACGTAGAGGATGCCGCGCTTTTCCAGTTCATCGCCCGTGGCATCGGTGTCCAGTTGATTGTTGGCCGAGCCCGCGACGATTTCGCACTTGAGCTTTTCGAGCGTTTCGGGATTGACCGAGCCGCCGAGCGCGCAGGGCACGAAGACCTTGGCGTCGGTGCTGTAGATGTCATCCAGTTTCAGGGCTTCGGCGCCGTACTTATCGACCACGTGCTTCACGCGCTCCGGGTCGGGGTCGCAGACGTATACCTTGGCGCCCGTCTCGCGCAGCATCCTTACCAGATGCACGCCGACGTGACCGACGCCCTGCACCGCGAAGGAAAGCTTGCCGAGTTCCTTCGAGCCGTATCTGTGCTCGGCCGCGGCCTCGATGCCGCGCAGCGTCCCCAGCGCCGTGAAGGGTGAGGGATCGCCGCTGCCGCCGAATACAGGCGGAATGCCAACCACGTGGCTGGTTTCCTGGAAAATGTATTCCATATCCGGTACGGAAGTGTTCACGTCCTCGGCGGTGATGTAACGGCCGCCGAGCGATTCCAGGAAGCGGCCGAAGGCGCGGAAGTAGGCTTCGCTCTTGTCCTTGTGGGGATCACCGATGATTACCGATTTGCCGCCGCCGAGATTGAGCCCGGCCACGGCGTTTTTGTAGGTCATGCCGCGGGAAAGTCTCAGCACGTCGTACAAGGCTTCTTCGTCGCTCTTGTAGGGCAGCATCCGACAGCCGCCCAAGGCTGGGCCCAGGGTGGTGTCGTGAATGGCAACGATAGCCTTCAGGCCCAGGTCGCGCGAATGAAAGAACACGACTTCTTCGTGGCCCATTTCGGTAATTTTGGACATGAGTTCCATGCGATTGAGTCCTCCGCGTGGGGTTATGAAGGCGGTTTCGATGCCGCGATTCGGATAACGTCTCATTATACCGTTCGCACCGAAAGGGCCGCGTCGGCGGTCTATAATGCAGGCGAGAGGTTTGTGAGAATGGAATGGCCACGCCCGCCGAGGCAATCGAGACCCGGACCGACGCTGCTGGTGATCGACCGCTCAGGTTTGTTACCGCCGCGTCGCTCTTCGACGGACACGATGCCGCGATCAACATCGTGCGCCGCGTACTGCAGGCGCACGGCGCCGAGGTCATTCACCTCGGGCACAACCGCTCCGTAGCCGAGATCGTCACCGCGGCGCTGCAAGAAGACGCCGACGGTATCGCCGTGTCCTCCTACCAGGGCGGACACATGGAATATTTCAAATACATGGTGGACATGCTCGCCGAGAGCGGCGCGGGGCACATCCGCATCGTGGTCGGTGGTGGCGGCACCATCGTGCGCGACGAAATCGCCGAACTCGAGGCCTATGGCGTCGAAAAGGTCTACAGTCCGGACGACGGCATGCGCCTCGGGCTCGACGGCATGATCGCTGATGTCTTCGCGCGCATACGTGCCCACCGGCGTACCGAGGCGGCACTCCCGGAGGCGCCGACGACCGACGACGCTGCCGTCGGCGAGATGCTGACCCGGCTGGAGGAAGGGCCACCCGAGAGCGAGGCGCTCGCAGCCTTTCTCAAGCGTATCCGGCGCGAACGGCGCAAGGTCCCGGTGATCGGGCTCACTGGCACCGGCGGTGCGGGCAAGTCCAGCCTCGCCGACGAACTGCTGATCCGCTTTCGCCGCAGCTGGCCGGATTTGAAGATTGCCGTGGTCGCCGTGGATCCGACGCGCTGGCGCACCGGCGGCGCGCTGCTCGGCGATCGCATCCGTATGAACGCGCTCGCCGCGGGCAGTATTTACATGCGCTCGCTCGCGACCCGACGTCGGCATCTGGCGACCAGCGCAATGCTCGGCGAGACGATCGACGCCCTCAAGTGGGCGGGCTTTGGTTTGATCCTGCTCGAAACCGCCGGCATCGGCCAGAGCGATACCGAGGCAGCGGAGCTGGTGGATTATTCGCTCTACGTGATGACGGGCGAGTACGGCGGTCCGATCCAACTCGAGAAAATCGGCATGCTCGATGCCGCCGACATGATTGCGCTGAACAAGTTCGAGAAGCGCGGCGGCGAGGATGCCCTGCGCGACGTCAAGAAGCAGTGGCGGCGCAATCACACCGCGTTCGAGCTGCCCGAGGACAAGGTTCCCGTGTATCCGGCGACCGCAAGCCGGTTCAACGATCCGGGCGTCAATAAACTGTTCAGGGCTTTGATCGTGGGAATGCGCGAGAAGCTCGGACTCGATCCGGCGTTCTGGGCAGAACCGGATTTCGAGGATGCGCCGGCGTTGCGCACAGCCGCCCTGATTGCGCCCGCGCGCGAGCGCTATCTCTCCGAAATCTCCGCCAACGGGCGAGGCGCGGCCCGGGAGGCGCGGCAGCGCTCTGACGCAGCTTCGCAGGCGCAGAGTTATTACGAGGCCCTCACCGCGCTTATCGATCCCGGCTTGCCTGCGCCGTTTGAGGCCTATTTCGCCGCCGCTGTGGCGGGCGGCGGGGACGATGCGCGATCGGAGCTGCGTCGGCAATATAATGCAGCGCTCGCGAAGGTTGGCGAAGAGGCCCTTGCGTTGCTCCGTGAATGGCCGCAACGCGCCGCCGCCGCCGCCGCCGACACCTACAGCTATCGGGTGCGCGGACGCGAGATCACGGGTTCGAACTATGTCGAGTCGCTGTCGCATCTGAAGATCCCCAAGCTCGCCGTGCCGGAGTTTCGCGACTGGGGCGAGTTGCTGCACTTTCTGCTCACGGAAAACCTGCCAGGTGCCTATCCCTACACCGGCGGGGTCTATCCTTACCGGCGTACGGCAGAGGATCCGACCCGCATGTTCGCGGGCGAGGGCGATCCCGAGCGCACCAACCGGCGTTTCCACTACCTCGCTAAGGGCCAGCCGGCGACTCGGCTCTCGACCGCCTTTGATTCGGCCACGCTTTACGGCGAGGATCCTGACGAACGTCCCGACATCTACGGGCGCATCGGCAACTCGGGTGTTTCGATCGCGACCGTGGACGACATGAAGAAGCTCTATTCGGGTCTCGACCTCAATGCGCCGACGACCTCGGTTTCGATGACCATCAACGGTCCGGCGCCGATCATCCTCGCGATGTTCATGAACGCCGCGGTGGATCAGCGCGTGGAACGTCACCTGAAGGAGACCGGACGTTGGGAGGAGACGACGCGAAAAATCGGCAAACTGCGGGGCGATTCCGCGCCCGGCTATCGGCGCGAACTTCCCGACGGGCACGACGGCGGTGGACTCGGGCTGCTCGGCGTCTCCAGCGACCAAGTGGTGGACGCGGAGACCTACACGCGACTGCGCGAGGAGACTCTCGGCAGCGTGCGCGGCACGGTGCAGGCCGACATCCTCAAGGAGGACCAGGCGCAGAACACCTGCATATTTTCCACCGGCTTTGCCATGCGGATGATGGGCGACGTGCAGGAATACTTCATCGCACACAACGTGCGCAATTTCTACAGCGTCTCGGTTTCCGGCTACCACATTGCCGAAGCCGGCGCGAACCCGGTCAGTCAGCTCGCCTTCACGCTCGCCAACGGCTTCACCATCGTCGAGTACTACCTCGCGCGCGGCATGAAGATCGACGACTTCGCTCCCAATCTCTCGTTCTTTTTCTCCAACGGCATGGATCCGGAATACGCGGTGATCGGCCGAGTCGCCCGGCGCATCTGGGGGCGGGCGATGCGCGATCTCTACCGGGCCAGCCCCCGCAGTCAGATGCTCAAGTATCACATTCAGACCTCGGGCCGCAGCCTGCATGCGCAGGAAATCCAGTTCAACGACATCCGCACGACGCTGCAGGCGCTTTATGCGCTCTACGACAGTTGCAACTCGCTCCATACCAACGCCTACGACGAGGCGATCACTACGCCCACCGAGGAGAGCGTGCGCCGGGCGGTGGCGATCCAGATGATCATCAATCAGGAACTCGGACTCAACAAGAACGAAAACCCGCTCCAGGGAGCGTTCATCGTCGAACGGCTGACGGCAATAGTCGAGGAGGCCGTGTATCAGGAGTTCGATCGGCTCTCCGACCGGGGCGGTGTACTCGGCGCTATGGAGACCATGTACCAGCGCGGGAAGATTCAGGAGGAGAGTCTGTACTACGAGCGGCTCAAGCACTCTGGGGAACTGCCCATCGTGGGGGTGAACACCTTTCAGGGGCAGGCACTCGAAACGCCCAAGGAGGTCGCCCTGATCCGCTCGACCGAGCATGAGAAACGGGGCCAGATCGAGGCCCTGCGCGCCTTTCAGGCCCGTCATCGGGAAGCGGCTGAACCGGCTCTCGCACGTCTCGACCTTGCCGCCCGGGCCGGCGAGAATCTCTTCGCCGGACTCATGGAGGCGGTCAAGGTCTGTTCGCTCGGCCAGATCAGCCATGCTCTTTATCGGGTGGGGGGACGTTACCGCAGGAACATGTGATGAAGAGGTAGGGGTAAGTGCGAGGTAGGGGTAAGTGCGTGTAATTATGAGGTACGGGTGCTTTTCTTTTTGGGCTGAAGTAGCCAAGAGCCTTATGAGGTTCTATTATGGCTACGATGTACGGGCTGCAAAAGCAGGCTTACGCCGCGTCAGCAAAGCAAGTTGATTGAGCACTTTGTGGCCGCCAGTACAGCGCGTGCCGCGGCCGAGGTTGTCGGCGTTCAGGCGAACACGGCGATCCGCTTTTTCATGCATCTGCGTCAGTTGATCGCCAGCCAGCTTCCGAGCTATCGGCTTTGCGGTGAAGTCGAGGCGGATGAGAGCTATTTCGGTGGCGTTCTCAAGGGCACACGGGGTCGTGGTGCCGCGGGCAAAGTGGCCGTATTCGGGCTTCTCAAGCGAGGCGGGAAGGTCTACACGGCGATCATTCCCAACGCCAAGACCGAGACCCTGTTGCCCATCATCCAAGAGAAGGTGCAGCCCGATAGCATTGTCTATACGGACACGTTCGGGGCCTACAATGCCCTCGATATTTCTGACTTCCATCACCGCCGGATCAACCACTCAAAGCTGTTCGCCGCCAAGCACAACCACATCAACGGGATCGAGAATTTCTGGAACCAGGCCAAGCGACATATGCGCAAATACAACGGCATCAAGCCAGAGCATTTCTACTGGTTCCTGAAGGAATTTGAATGGCGCTTCAATGGAGGCAACCATGCACAGCTGCTAAAGCAGCTTAAATCCTGGCACAAACAGGCCAAACACTAACCCTCAGAGCGTCATTCAAAATGAATGTAAAGCGGTCATACATACTTGCAATCCATTGCTGTTGCGAGGCACTATGGCACGCGAACTGGTGGATGGTGCGCTCTGGGCGGTGATCAAACCGTTGCTTCCGCTCAAGCCACGGCGCACGCGGTATCCGGGGCGCAAACGGCTCGACGATCGGCGTGCGCTGAGCGGTATCGTGTTTGTGCTCCAGTCGGGCATCCCCTGGGGGATGCTGCCCAGGAGATGGGCTGTGGCTCGGGGATGACGTGCCGGCGCCGCTTGCGTGAATGGCAAGAGGCCGGGGTGTGGGATCGGCTGCACTTGGTCTTGCTGTCCAAGCTACGCGGGGCCGACCAGTTGGATCTCTTGCGAGTGATCGTGGACAGCTCCTCGGTACGCGCCGTGCACGGGGGAAAAAACGGGGCCGAACCCAACCGATCGCCGTAAGGCGGGCAGCAAACACCACCTTCTCGTCGAGGTCCAAGGCCTGCCGCTGAGCGTGATCCTGACCCCACAGTCGATTGCAACGACATCACCCAACTGCTGCCGCTGCTGGAGGCCGTTGCGCCGATTGCCGGCAAGCCCGGGCGCCCGCGGCGCAAACCCGGCTGCATGCAAGGGGATCGGGGTTACGATTCGCAACCGCACCGCGACCGACTGCACGTCCGTCGGATTCGTACCCAACTGGCCAAGCGGCGCACCGGACACGGCAGTGGATTGGGCAAGACCCGCTGGGTGGTCGAACGCAGCATCGCCTGGTCATATCAGTTCCGCCGCCTGCGCGTTCGCTACGAACGGTTGCCTTGCATCCATGAAGCGTTCCTCACTCTGGGCTGTGCGCTCATCTGTTGGCGATCTCCGCGATCCTCATTTTGTTAGATGCTCTTAGCTACTTCAGCCCCTAAATTTTCAAGTATGGTTTCTTCCACGCGTAGGCTTTACTACGTCGCAATAGATCGTGGCGACGACCCGCATCTTTCCGTCGGTGCATGCCTCGCCGTCATCAATACCATATCGGGCATGGCGATAAACATCGAACGCCGCCGTCCGGTGATCGGCCACAGTCAAGGCGGACTTTCCAGTCCCGCGATCAAGCTGATAACGTGCATCACTCACGGCGATGCGTTAATCCCGCCTTTACGCCGAAAAGCCATCCTTGACATTCATAGACGACCAGTTCGGTACATGTGTCCTGGCTAATTTTCCGACGGATAAGGTATTTGGCCGTTTGATGCGCGGCCGTCCATCCGGCTGCTCTACCGAAGCGGCGGAATAGATCAGAGTTCTGTTTACTTGATTTTTACTTGATTTTTACGACATTTTTGTACCGGCGATGGCAAACTATGTGCCGCTATACGCACCCGGAGTCAATAAGCATGCAGGATCGATACGGTCGGCATGCGAGTAACCACTCTGAAGCCGCCTGTCAGTAGTCTCCGGCCTGCTTTTATGACATTTTCAGCACGTTCGGATCGTGCGTGCGATTTGTACGATAACGAGTTCCTGCGTCGCGCGGAGTGCAACGCACTCAAACGAGGATATCCAACGAAGCGGGATTGCACCAATTCAATCAGAGGAAAGACAATGCGAAGCATTAGACATTTAGCCCTTGCCGGAGCCGCGGTGTCGGTTCTCGTCATCTCGTCCTGGGCGTTCGCCCAGGCTCCTGCAAATCCGGCGGGAACGTCTGCGCATTCGGCTACAGCGGCGGCCGGCGCGGCAACCGCTGCGGCAACCGTTGCGGCAACCGCTGCCGCCACGACATCCGCGCTTGCGGCCGCCAAAGCAACCGGCGCCAGCGCGGCGCCCGCAAGCAGCACCAGTTCCAAGGGCTTGAACGCGCCCTCGAGCCCCGGCATGTTCTCCTTCGCCAATATAGTCCGTATCGCTAACATATCGGCCGGCGTTTTTTACGTAATGATCGTCATATTGCTGATCGAGCTTACCGTCATCATCGACCGGGTGTGGTATCTGTCGCGCACGATTCGCCGCGGCAGCGCGTTATCGAACTTTCTTTCGACGATGACCAGAATCGACGTGCCAAAGCTAGAGACCATGGCGGAATCGAGCCGCGGACCTCAATCGGATCTCGTCAAGGATTTTGTCGAATACGCCAAACAACCCGGAATGACAACCTCTCAGGTAGATGAGTTCCTTGACGAGAGCATCCTCAAGCAGCAGCTCGTGCTCAACGAACGCATCTGGATTCTGGATACCGCCATTACGCTGGGTCCACTGCTCGGATTGCTGGGCACCATTATCGGCATGTTCGACACCTTCAGCGTGCTCGGCAACATCGAAAGCGGCGGCGCAACCAGTCAGGTTTCGGGCGGTATCGCCGCGGCGCTGGTAACTACCGGGCAAGGCATTTTCATCGCCTGCCTGGGCCTTATCTTCTACAACGCCATCAATACCCGGGTACGTCATGTCATGCACCAACTGGAAACGATCAAGGTCGTGCTGATCAACCGTCTGCGGGTTACGCGCCGCGAAGAAGGCGTTGACGAAGATCACCGCCTCAGGTCGCAGGGCGCCGCGCTGGGGGATACCACCGAGCATCTTTTCTGAAGCCCGCGACTGATTCAAGGAGAGCACGGCCATGGTAAAAAACGTTTTTCTCGAACAGAGAAAAGCCCGCATCGAGATCATCAATCTGATCGACGTGATGCTGTTCCTGCTGGTTTTCTTCGTGGAGATCACCATTCACATGATCCCCGCGACCGGCGTGCAATCCAAATTGCCGGTTGCCTCCACGGCGCAAGAACTCGAACGCACGCATGTGGTGGTCAGCCTCACGCCCGACAACCTCATCATCGTCAACGGTCAAACGGTGACACCGGCGGATTTGACCGCACTCCTGCTCAAGGACGACGCCCAGAAAACCTCGGTAACGGTGGCCGGCGCCAAATCGGTGACCCTGCAACAGTTGCTGATCGTCATGGATGCCATCCGCTACGCGAAGATAACCGACATCGGCATCGTCGGCCTGAAGCCGTGACGGATCGCCAAGGCATCACATGACTGCTGAAGTTGCACTGGCACGGGGACCCGGCGACGGGTTTCATGATGACCACAAGAACCGCCGCTTGCTCTATTCGCTCGGTATTGCGATTGTGATCGAGATCGGCTTTGGCGCATGGATTGCCCGGGCCGTCGTGCATAACGTAACCAACGAATCGAAACCGCCGGTCCCGATCACCGTGCACATCGTCCCGCCGCCCAAGCCCAAACAACCTCCCAAACCGAAGCCCAAGATAGAACCCAAGGTAATCACACCGATCCCGACGCATAATGTCATGCCTAACATCCAGCCGCTGCCGGTGATGCCAAAGCTCGCCCAGCAAGGGGCCCAGGTACTCCCGTCAATCAGCTCGCCGGCGCCGTCGCCACCGCCGAACTCTCAGTACGTTTCGTCGGCCTTCTTCAATGCGGTTCGCGAGGCCATCATGGAACAGAAGGTATTCCCGCAAGATGCGCTGCTGAGCGGCTGGTCGGGAGAGGTGACTGTAAGCTTCGTTTACACCGACGGCCACGTGAGCGACGTCAAGATCATCAAGCACAGTCGCTACGGCGTATTCGACCAGGAAGCTGAAAAAATGATACTCAGTGCCCACATGCCCCCGCCGCCGCCCAATATACCACCGGGTCAGCCGTTATTGATAACGGAAACCATTCAATTTCAACCCGTATCATTCTGAAAGAAGGTTTTATGAACAAATTATCCGGATACGCCCTGATCTGCGTCGCCGCCGCATTGTGTGCCGCAGCCTTTTCGGCCTCGGCTGCGGAGTCGGTTTATACACTGATAGCCAATGGTCAGGTCATCATTTTCAAGATGAAACGTCTTACCGCCGAACACGAACAACTCAAGCAGAAAAGTATCGAGTTGGCAGCCGCGGCGGCTACCATCGGCAAGGCCCAGCCGAAGCTGAATCAGGCCGTGCAGCAGCACAACCAGGCCGATGAGCAGCTCCAAAGCGACATGAGCGATTACAAAAAAACTTGCCAGAGCACGGATCTCAACAATTCACAACACGACAGGTGCAACCGTCGGCAAAAGCAATTGAATGCCCAGATTGATCAGATCAATTCCGGCACCGAAAATCTGCAAGTTCAACAAAAGGCCTTGCAGCAGCAAATCGCACAGTACAATACGGAAAGCCAAGCGCTCAACGAGGCGATTCCGGACAACACCGACGCCATAAACAAAACCTTCGCCGCAGAGGAAGAATGGCTGGACGAGGCGCGCAATCTGGTTGCCGCCCCAGCATTCGCGCCTTACCGCAAGGCTGCCGGTTGCCCGAATGTAGTCAACCCTCCCACTACTGGCAAGGAACTGCAAAAAATGGCCGGCGAATTGCTGAACTGCCTGCAAAATCTGGCCCATTCGACGAAGCCGAAACACACGGCCGCCGCCAAGGGGGGCACGGCGGGCGGGGCCTGACCTGCGGTGCTTCGGGCTCCGGCGCAGGCGGTTCTACTCGCGAGAACTTTCCCGAATCATTCTCGGTCGCCGCATCTCGTGTAAGCTCTTTCGCAAACGGAGAGCGCATGGAGTAAGTACTGTTAAAATGGCCCGATTTTGCCCAAAACGCAGCGTCCGGCTTGCCGCTCCCCGCGCGCGAACGACTCATGGTGTGGCATCGGACCCGGAGCTGACGGCAAAAAACTGGTGCTGGCGGGCAAGCGGCTGGCGGTTTCATTGCACAGCGAATGGATCGTAGTGAACATGAAAACACCCCACATCTGTCGGAGGCCCAGCGCCCGGCCATCGCGGAGGCCTTGGCGCTCGCCGAAAGTCTCGGCACGGAAGTGGCCGCGCTTCTGGCTGGAACCCGTTTCAGCGAGACCGTGCTGGAATATGCACACGTCCGCAACGCCGGAACAATCTTCATGGGCAAGCCGCGCCGCGAGGCCTGGCGCCGCCGAATTTTCGGGTTCATCGCGGATGCGACGATCGCCAAAAGCGACGGCATAGGCGTCAATATCGTGGACATCGGACAAAGTGGCTCGCGACGATTCTTTTCGTTCGGTTTCAGCATAGGAGAAATTTTTGTTTTGAAACGCACCTCCTTCGAGAACGGCAATATCGGGCCGCGTCTGCGCGACTATTGCGAAGCGATGGTCGTCATGATCCTCTGCACCCTGATCGTCTGGCCTCTGTCCCGGTATTTCCAGTTATCGAACGTGCTGATGATTTATCTTCTGGGCGTGGTACTCATCTCCATACGCCACGAATACGGGCCATCCGTGCTTGCGGTCGTGTTCGGTATAGCCGCATTCGATTTCGTTTACGTCCTGCCCTTTCTCGCCTTCGCCGTACCGGACAGCCAATACGTGGTGACCTTCATTGTCGTGCTGGTCGTCGCGCTCGTAATCAGCAACCGTTCCATGAACATGCGTCGTCAGGCTCGCGAAGCCATGGACCGTGAACGCGAGACGGCCTCGCTTTACGCGATGAGCCGGGAACTGGCCGACAAGCGCGACGCCGAAGATCTGCCCAGGATCGCCGAGCACAACATCGCCGGCATTTTCGATGCACGCGTGGAAATACTGTTGCCAGACAAGAATGGCAGCATCACTCCCGTGACGAATGCGACGACGTCTGCGGACTTGGAGACGATTCACTGGGCCTATGAACATGCCCGGACGGCCGGCAAAGGTACGAACACATTCCCGGCGAGCGCCCTTATGTGCCTGCCGCTGATCGGCTCCGGCAAGCCTCTGGGCGTATTGACGCTGACTTCAAGGGAGCCGGAACGGGGGCTGATGCCCGAGCAACAGCGTTTGCTCAAAGCCTTCGCCAACCAGGCCGCCCTCGCGCTGGAACGCGCAACACTGGTCCGCCAGGCCGCAGAGGCGCAAGTACGGGTGGAAACCGAACGTCTGCGAAATTCCCTGCTGAGCGCCATTTCCCACGACCTGCGTACGCCGCTGGCCGCCATCGTCGGCGTCGCCAGCAGCCTGCTGGAGAACGAAGCCGTGCTCGGGGCCGAACCCCGGCGCGAACTTGCCCGTAATATCCTGGAAAGCGCGCAGCGAATGACCCGGCTGGTCAACAATGTACTGGAGATCGCGCGTCTGCAGGCGGGCCCCATCGCGTTCAACCGCCAATGGTATCCACTCGAAGAAATCGTCGGCAGCGTACTCGCGCGCCTCAAGGAGCAACTCGGAACACACCCGGTGACGGTCAAACTGTCGGAAACCCTGCCCTGGTTGTTCATTGACGGAGGAATGACCGAGCAGGTACTGATTAATCTGGTGGAAAACGCCATCAAGTACACGCCGGACGGCACTGCCATCGAGATAAATGCCGCCCTGCAGAACGATGAAGTCGTCGTGGAAGTCGCGGACCGTGGGCCTGGATTGCCCGAGGAAGCGCACGAACGGGTATTCGAGAAGTTCTATCGCGTCGGCGTGGAGGATTCTCCCGGCGGCACAGGCCTGGGCCTCGCCATCTGCCGGGCTATCGTGGAAGGTCAAAGCGGGAATATCTGGGCCGAAAATCGTGCCGACGGTGGCGCGAGTTTCAAATTCACCCTGGGAGCCGGCGGCGCTACCCGGATGATCAGGCGGGAAATGGATGAATAACAATCGCACCCGTGTGCTGCTGGTGGAGGATGACGTACAGATACGTCACTTCATACACACCACGCTCGAATCACAGGGGTTCGAAGTTTACGAAACCTCCACGGGGGGGCAGGGACTGGACGATGCGGCAACGATAAAACCGAATATCCTGATCCTAGATCTGGGCCTGCCGGATATGGACGGCGTACAGGTGGTGCGGAAGCTGCGCGAATGGAGCACGATTCCCATCATCGTGCTCTCGGCGCGCAGCCTGGAGTCCGACAAGATAGTCAGCTTGGATACAGGCGCCGACGACTACTTGACTAAGCCGTTCAGCGTCAGCGAACTCATGGCGCGCATTCGCGCCGCGCTTCGCCATGGCGACGTGAGCGGAAAGCACGATGAATTCGTACTGGACACACTCAGGGTGGACTTCAAGCGCAGACGGGTGTTCGAAAGCAACCGTAACATACACCTTACTCCCATCGAATATCGTCTCTTGACCGTGCTGATCCGCAACGTGGGCAAGGTCATGACGCACCGGCAGTTGCTCAGGGAAGTATGGGGCCCCACGCATAGCGAAGACACGCACTACGTACGCATCTACATGGCTCAACTGCGACGCAAGATAGAGAAGGATCCGGTCCAGCCTCGCTATCTGCTCACCGAGGCGGGCGTAGGTTACCGGCTGGCCGACGACTAGCGCCTAGCGCTCCGTGTGTGTCGTGCGCCGGCGCTTGGGGCGGTGCGTGTTGCGGTGAGACCGGGCGCCACAGCCCAGCCGGGGTTGACGCGCCCCCGCGGGCGATGCGTGTGCGTAGGTGACTCGGGCGCGGCGCCTGCGGCGGGTTCGTAGCCGGGCAGAATAAGCTTGGGCAGTTCGCGCTTGAGCAGATGCTCGATGTCGGCGAGATACTTCCGCTCTGCGCCGCAAACCGACGACACGGCCTCGCCCTCGTTGCCGGCGCTCCGGTGCGCCCGATGCGGTGCACTTAGTCTTCGGGATCGTCGTGGCGGACAGGCCAGGCTAGTGGCTCATGTCCGCGCCCGCCTGCAACGGGGTTGGCCGGCGCAGACGATTGCTGGGCGCTTGGTGCCGAATTTCCCCCACCAAGAGGCGATGGTGCCGAGCAGATCTACCAGTGGATATTTGCCGATGCCGGCGGCGGCGGCCAACTGTATCGGCACCTACGCCGAGCGCATCGGCGTCGACGCCGACAAACGCGTCTTGCTCGGGCACGGCGTGGCCTGCCAAGGCGAGTCGGCATCGAACAGCGCCCGGCTATCGTGGCCCGACGCAGCCGTTTCGGAGACTGGGAGGGCGATATCATCGAGGGAGCCAAGGGCAGCGGTGTCATCGTCACTTATGTGGAGCGTAAAAGCGGTTATCTGCCCGCCCTCAAACCGCTCAGTAAACATGCCGAGGAGCTGGGCCGCCAGAGCCAACAGGCGTTTCGGCGTCAGCCCAAACGTCTGCGCCATACCTTGACCTACGACAACGGGCGTGAATTCGCTCAGTTCAAGCAGATCGAACGGGGCACGGCCTTGGCCATCTATTTCGCCGATCCGTATGCGCCCTGGCAGCGCGGATGCAACGAAAACCTCAACGGTCTACTCAGGCAATACTTCCCCAAGGGCAGCGACTTTCGCCTCATCGACCCCAAGCGCCTTGCATACGTCGTGCGTCAGTTGAATATATAGACCGTGTAAACGTCTCGCCTACCGCACACCCGTCGAAGTCCTTCAGCGAACCAAGCTCGGTGCACTTGCAACTTGAATCCACCAAGTCCCACCTCTGGCCGCCACCCATTCATAGGTGCTGCCGTCTTGGCGGATCATTATCCCCGGTAGCGGAGCGCGCGCCTGCAACGTCTGCTTGACCCAGCTGTAGCTGCGCGTGCCCCCGTGGCGGTGGCGGTAGAAGCTGTAAAATGTAGAAGCTGTAAAATATTTCATGTTTCAGCCCTCGTAGCGCTCCCGATACAGCGCCTGAAGGCGCTGCACCTCCTCCATCGGCCGGCGCCCGCCGCGCCGACGTCCGGCTCAGACACCGTTCGGTCGATCAGCCCCTCCGGACCCTCGTCTTCGAACCGCTCAATGTAGCGGCGGGATGTCCGTTCATCCACCCCCCAATAATCGGGCCGCCTGTGCCTGCATCAACCGCCGTGCCTGGCCTCAAAAAAGTCCCCATAGGCCGCTCAAAACCCATCTTGCGCGTCTCCTGTGGCCACTCCGTCCACTTTATGAGCCATCTCCTTGAGGGTGTCTATGAAAACCGGACAATTCATGTGCTACAAGACCAAACAGATTGCGTGTTCCTAACACGACGAAAGACAGGGGCTTTTCAGCCCTGTAAAAAATCTGTAAATTAGGCTATAGTTACAAATGCCGGGCGGGGCCTCCGCTTTTCGGAAGCTCCGGCCGGAACATGCTGCCCGGGTCGTGCGCCCGGGTTTTCGGTTTCAACCAATAGGGTAAAGGTTATGCCTAGATCGTCAATTGCGGGACTCGGCGCGCTACTCCTCGGGTTCGCCCTGACGGCGGGACCGCCGACGGCACGGGCCCAGCAACAAACGCTCGATCAGTCCGTATCAACGCAGAATCGAATCGTCAAGGATGCGGCCGTGACTCAGCAGCAGATCAACGGTCTCGCCGACCAGACGCAGACGCTGCTCAGCCAGTACCTGACTGACGAACAACAGGTCAATCAGTTGAAGAAGTACAACGCCAATCTGCAGGCCTTGGTCAACGATCAGCAGAACAAGATTGCCTCGCTCAACCTGCAGTTGAGCCAGATCGGCGACGTCGGGCAAGGCATCGTGCCGCTGATGGAGCAGATGATCGCGGGCCTGAAGAGTTTCATCCAGCTCGACGTACCCTTCCAACTCGATCAACGTCAGCAGGCGGTGCAGACCCTCGAAGACCTGATGACCAATTCCGACGTCCAGATATCCGAAAAGTACAGCCAGATCACGAGCGCCTATCTCGACGAGCTGGACTCCGGCCGTACGGTGGATTCCTACCAGGCGCAGCTCAGCGTGAACGGCAAGACGCAGACCGTGAACATGCTGCGGGTCGGGCGGATAGTGCTCTGCTATCAGACGCTCGATCAGTCGCAGACCGGCTGCTGGAATCAGCGGACGCGCCAGTGGCAGGCCAACGGCAATTACCGCCAACCCGTAACCACGGCCATTGCGGTCGCACTCAAGCAGCAGCAGCCGAACCTCCTGACACTTCCGGTGGTGGCACCGGAGCCGGCGCCGCCGGAGGCGAAGATCATCCCGGCGCCACAAACGACGGCGGCGCCGTCCTCGCAGGCGCAACCCGCAATGCCGTCGCAGACGCGGTCTGCGCCCGCACCGCAGACGCATTAGGAGCAGGCACAGATGAAACTATTCGTGAAGGGGATTTTGTCGGTTTTCGCGGCTACGCTGCTGGCGCTCACTGCCACGCTCGCCGTCCCGGTGCAATCGTCGGCCGCGCAGCCGGAAAGCCTGCAGTCCCTGCTCAATCAGGTGCAGGCAGACCTCAATCGCCAGACGGCCGAAGACAAGGCCCGAGTGCAGACGTTCATGCAGGCTCGCGATCAGCAGCAGGCACTGGTGGCGCAGGTCAAGCAGCAGGTGGCGCAGGAAAATGCGCGCTCGACCGCGTTGCAGGCTCAGTTCGATGCCAATGACAAGCAACTGGACACGCTGAGTACGACACTCAGCACCCGCGAAGGCAACCTGGGCGTGCTTTTTGGCTCCGTGCGCCAGACGGCGGCGCAGTTCAAGGGTATTCTTGACGATTCCATCCTCTCGGCGCAGTTTCCCGAGCGCGAGAACTTCGCGGCGAAGCTCGCCGCCAGCACTTCGCTGCCGTCGATCCGCCAATTGAAGATATTCTGGTACGACATGCTAGAAACCTTGGTCGAGCAGGGACAGGTCGTCAAGTTTCCGGCGAACGTGACCCTGCAGAACGGCACCACGGTGCACAACGACGTCGTGCGGGTCGGTGCCTTCAATACCATCATGGGCAACGAGTACCTGCAGTACGAATCGAGCGCCAATGCCCTGGTTGTGGTCCCGCGCCAACCGCCGGGCGGCTATACCGGCCTCGCCGGCAATCTGTACAAGGCCTCCGGCGACAAGCTGATGCCGTTCGGCCTGGATCCGCTGCGCGGCCAGCTCCTGACCCTGCTGATCCAGGTGCCTAATTTCCAGCAGCGCCTCAATGAAGGCGGGGCGGTCGGTTATTCGATTCTGGTTCTGTTCGCGCTTGCGTTGCTGGTCTGTCTGGAGCGCGGGATCTACCTTACGATCACGAGCCGCAAGATGAAGCACCAGCTCAAGTCGCCGGATACGCCGAAAACCAACAACCCGCTCGGGCGGGTACTGTCGGTCTATGACCAGAACCGCAAGGACGATGTCGAGACCCTGACGCTCAAACTCGACGAGGCCATCCTGAAGGAAGTGCCGCCGCTTGAGGCGCGCCAAAGCTTCATCAAGCTGATCGCCGCGGTCGGCCCGCTGCTGGGACTGCTCGGCACCGTCATCGGCATGGTGGTCGCCTTCACCGCGATCACACTGTTCGGCACGGGTAACCCCGCCTACATGGCGCAGGGCATTTCCTACGCCTTGGTGACGACGGTGGAAGGCCTCGTGACGGCCATCCCGCTGGTGTTCCTGTACAGCTTCATCAACGCCAAGAGCCGTCAGCTCATCCAGATTCTGGAGGAGCAGAGTGCTGGCATCCTGGCCGCGCAGGCGGAAAAGGCCAAGCAGTAAATGTTCACCCCGCTCTTCGTCGATCTCAGAGACTACTTCGAGGCTGGAGGTCCGGTACTGTGGCCGATTCTGTTTGCGACGATACTTCTGTGGGCCATCATCATCGAACGCTACTGGTACCTGTTCCTGGTTTTTCCGCGGCGGCGCGACATGGTGGTGAAGACATGGGAGTCCCGTTCCGACACCACCTCCTGGTACGCGCGGCGGATCCGGGAAAAAGTAATATCCGAGGTGAAGATCGAGTCGAACTACGGCATTATGCTGATGAAAACGCTGGTAGGACTCATTCCCCTGCTCGGTTTGTTGGGAACGGTCACGGGGATGGTTCAGGTCTTTGAGGCGATTTCCTCGCTGGGTTCGAGCAACGCCCGGGCGATGGCGCAGGGCGTCTCGGCCGCCATCATTCCGACGATGTCGGCCATGACCGTCGCCGTGTTCACGCTCTACTTCGTCTATGCGGTGGAAAAGCGGGTGCGCTCCGTGGACGAGGAAATCGAAGACGGTCTGCGTTACTTCTGAGGACGATACGCGATGGCGAGAAGACGCTTTGAAAAGCCGGCCGAGGAGGCGGAGATCAACATCACGCCGATGCTGGATATGGTCTTCATTCTGCTGATTTTCTTCATCGTGACAACCTCTTTCGTGCATGAGACGGGGCTGCACGTCAGCCGGCCCAGCACCTCGACGCAGAAGGTGGTGAAGGAGAGCAAGGTCGTGCTGATCGAGATCGCGAGCGACGGCACGATCCAGATCGACGGACAGACGATCGATCCCAGTGCCTTGCGGGCCGAAGTGCAAAAAGATCTCGCCGCCAATCCCACGGCCCAAGTCGTCGTGGCCGCGAGCCCGGGCTCGCACGCGGGCTCCCTGGTCAATGCCATAGACCAGGCCAAACAGGCGGGGGCAACGAAGGTATCCATCGCGACCACCGCAAGCTAGGAGACCGTCTATAACCCCGTCTGAAGCGGCAGCGGCTGCCGGTTCGGAAGGGGGTTTAACCCGAATCCCGAGGGAGTTAAGATAAAGTCATGGCACGGCGACACGCAATAGCGCAGGAAGAGGCGGAGATCAACATCACACCGATGTTGGACATGACCTTTATCCTGCTGATTTTCTTCATCGTGACGACCTCTTTCGTGCGTCCGCCGGGCGTGGACGTGAACGAACCTGCCGCCGTCACTGCACAGAAGCTCAATGCGAGCATTCTGATCGCCGTCACGGCGAGCGGTCAGATCTGGATGAACAAGGAGAAGGTTACGCTCGACCAGATACCGGATCTGGTCGAGGCTACTCGAGCGCAGGCGCCCAACGGCGACGTGGTGATTATTGCCGACGAGGATGCCGAGACCGGACTCATCGTCAAGGTCATGGGTCAGGCCAAGGCCGGGGGGGCGTCCAATATCGCCCTCGCCGCAACCCAGCAACAGGCAAATGGAGGCAGCTGACATGGGTTCGACCTTGGCGAATATCCGCTTTCTGCCGGCGCTCATCGGCGGCATCGTCATCGGGCTTGCCCTCTTTCTGATGATGCACGCCATGATTTCGAACAACAAGATGAGTAAATCCAAGGTCACCCAAGTCAATCTGGTCAATTTCGTGCAGGTGCAGAAGCAGCCTCCGGTAACCACCATACAGCGGGTGCATCCGCCGCCGCCGCCGCCGCCGAAGAATCCCCCGCCGCGAACGCAGGTGAATACTACCCAAGCCTCGAATGTGCAGCAGTCGCAGTTGCCGGTGAACGTCAAGTTCGATAACAACAGCCTGGGAAACGGAGGCGGCGTTTTCATCGGCAATCCCAACGCCACCGGTCCGGCGACGGACGCAGGCGGCAATGCGCCGCTCACCCCGGAGATCCTCGTCCAGCCGCTCTATCCGCCCGATGCAGAAGTTCAAGGCGTCGAGGGTACGGTTTCGACCTGCTTCACGGTCGAACCTGATGGCTCCGTGAGCAATCCTCACGTGATCGGTGCGAGTTCACCCCAAGCGCGTCAGATGTTGTCCCAGTCGGCGTTGCAAAACATCTTGCAGTGGAAGTTCTTCCCCGAGAAGATCAACGGTAAGCCGGTTGCGTCGCCGCCCTGTGGCGTAAGGCAGGTCATCACATTCAAGCTCCCCGGTGGTAAAGGCAGCCAGTAGCGCGGGAGGATGGAGGCGATTTTCATGACGGTCAGACTTCGCGATTATCCCTTACGGCTCCTAGCAGCTGTGGCCGCATTGGCTATGGTCTTGGCGTTCGCCGGTCTACCGTCAGTCGCCCGGGCCCAGATGGGAGGAGGCCAGACCGAAGGAGGGAATGGCGGCAACAACAAGAGCAACAACAAGAGCGATCAGACGAACGCCTACACGTTGAGCCAGCCGACCTTTGATCAGGTTCAGCGCGTGCAGAAGCTGCTTGCGGCCAATAACTATTCACAGGCGATATCCGTTGCGAAAGACACGCTGGGCCGGGCCAAGAAGGAGAGCAGCTATGCGGAGGCACTGGTAAACCAGCTGATTGCCGAAGGCTATTTGCTGGAGAAAAACTACGACGCGGCCGAGCCCTACTTGGAACGCATCATTCAGCTCGACGCGCTCCCGCCGGAGAATCAGCTTTCGGTAGTCTATGAACTGGCGACGATTTACCTGACCCAGAAGAAATACGACGATTCGATCCGGCTCTACCAGGAAGTCCTGACCCAGGACAAACAGGCAAAGAAGAAGCCCGACCCCGATCTTTACTACCGCATCGGACTTGCGTATTCCTTCAAGGGAGATTACCAGCAGGCCTACAACTATATCCAGCAGGCGATTCAACTGGTGCCAAAGCCGAACAAGGACTGGTACCAGAACTGGTTCGTCGTCGCCTACAAACTGAAGAATTTCAGCAAGGCGAACGACATCGCCAAGCAACTGGTCGCGAATTGGCCGAACGACGACGACTTCTGGAGCTATTATGCGAACACCTTCCTCCTGCTCCATGACGACACCCAGGCATCCGCGGTTTATGCGCTGATGTACGATCGCGGCATGTTCAAGAGCAAGGACGATTACCTCCAGTTGGCCAATCTCTACCAGGCGGCACACGCCCCCTACAAGGCCGGCAAGTTAATGGAGGAAGGCATGGATAAGGGCCTCATCCCTAAGACGGCGGACAATTACGATGTGCTTGCCGATGTTTGGATGCAGGCACGGGAGTGGGACAAGGCGCTTACGGCTCTGGGGGAGGAAGCGGCATTGTCGCCGAACGGCGATATTTATCTGCGCCAAGCTTCGATCTATCTCAACCAGATGGAGTACGCCCAGGCCGTGCAGGCGGCGCGCAACGCGGTCAACAAAGGCGGCATGAAAGATACCGGGCAGGCTTGGATGATTCTCGGCGAGGCGGCCTTTGCGGAGAAAGATTGGAATACCGCGCTCGACGCCTTCCACCATGCCGAGAACTACCAGGATCAGGCCAAGCAGGCGCAGGGGTGGGTGCAGTATGTGTTGACCACCCAAGGAAGCAACGGAAACGGATCCGGCAGCCGCTGAGTATCCACAGCGGGAAACACCACGAAGTAGTAGAGGCGGTCGGGAAAGTGACTCCGTCACCACGGTGCTGATCGAACGTTTTTTCACTCCGTCGTGCCGGGAGCAGGGGCTGGCGGAAGATACCCGCAACGCGTGCCGCTCCGATCAGTTGCGTCTTGCGCATTGGTGCATAACGGGGCTATCGTCGCTGACGGGGTTCGCAGCGGACATCTGTGGACTTTTCTGAACATTGAATCGGCGGCGCGGAGCTCGCCTGCTTCCTGGACATACTCGCGCGGGCACGCTGCATCCCTCGCATCCTGATCCTCGACAATGGGCTCGAGTTCACCAGCGCAGATCGTGGCCGCCTGTGCGGCGGTCGAATTCGCTCTCAGGCGGGAAATAGATCCGCGGAGCCGCGGGAACCTGCGGCGGTCCCGCGCAGTACACCCGGGTTGCCGCAGAGATTCCGCTACTGCGGAACTGGTCGGTTCAGGTAGGGCGTCAGCGCACCGTACCCGCGTTGGTCGATGTGATCCAGGCGATCGGAGATCGAGGGGTGGGTCGAATACAGCTCCGCCAGCTTGCCGGTCGCGGTGCCCGTCGCCGCCATCTTCTGCAACATCGCGTACATTACGAGCGGGTTCATGCCGGCGCGGGCAAGGTAGACTTCTCCGATCGCATCCGCGCGGTACTCTGCGTCTCGATCCAGCTTGGTCAACAGGATGCCGGCGCCGTTCTTTTCCACGTAAGAGCTGGCAATGGACCCGGCTTCGCCGCCGCCGGTCTGGACCTGTTCATCCGCGGCCTGCAGACCAGTCGACAACAGGCCCTGTTTGCGGATGACATCGTAGTGATCGCGCTGCACGATGTGGGTGATCTCGTGGGCCAGCACGGCCGCCAGCTCCTCGTCGTTCGCGACGATCTCGTAAAGACCGCGGGTGACCATAATGTAGCCGCCGGGTGCGGCAAACGCATTGTATTCCGGAGTATCGATGATGCCGAAGGTCCACGGCAGGTTCGGGCGCGAGGATTGCGAGGCGAGCCAGCGGCCGATCAGGTTGACCCGGGCCTGTGCCTGCGGGTTGTCCCACAAGGGACGTGCGCCCAGCACACGACCGGCGATCATCGGGCCGAGGTCGAGTTCGGTCTGAAGCAACTCGGCCTCCGACTCGGGAGCGGCCTGGTCCGCCACTTTTGCCGTCGATCCGAAGACGCCGCCGAGCAAGCCGCCGACGGCGGATGTGACATTGTGCACGGTATCCTTCGAGACCTTGCCGCCGACCGGACCGGCTTCTCCGGGCCATGGGATCCGGGTGCTCGACCAGCCGTGTTCGCGGGCATACGCTGCGGCCGCCTCGGGGCTCACGCGATAGGACTGCATCTTCGCCAATTGCACGGGGTCGAACGCCGCACTGTGCAGATCGCTTTCGTTCAGGCCGCGCACGCCGGCCGTTTCGGTGACGCGGCCCTGACCGGATTTGCCGGTCAGGAGAATCTGCATCGTCTCCGAGGAATCGGTCGCACTCCCTTGGGCGATCCGGATTTCGTTGACGCGCACGAAGCCGGTGGCGCCGTTGCCGAGCGCGATCCGATACCAGAGACCGTCCTGATCGGCGACCCGCACTGCGTCGCCGCGATGGAGCGTGCCGATCGTCGAGGCGCTGAAATCGGGCTTGCTGAACGCGGTGACAGACTGCTTCTGGACCACCGCGGGAAGTCCGGTCAGAATCGTGGCGAGGACGCCTCCGGCGGTCAGCAATCCGGCGCCGAACACGACGCCTTTCGAAATGCGCATAACGATCTCCCTAGGACGCTGCGCGTCGGCCCATTTCTTGCGACTCCGAGTCCGATTTAATGATACACGTTCGCCGGACGGTAGTCGTGGTGGCAGGCGCTCCTGCCGCCTGCGTTCCTCTCAGGTCCCGGAAGCTGCGAACACATTCCGCACCCCGAGCGGCGTCTCCATCGGCTCGCGCAACACGTCGCCCAGGGCCGCGCTCACCCGGACCCGGGCCGTCGCCGCGCATTCGCCTTCGTCCGCTGCGCTCGTGATCACGCAGGCAATCCGCACGCTACCGTCGTCCGGGAGTTCGGAGTCCATTCCCGCGAGGTAGGCGTGCAGTGCATCGAGTTCGCGTTCGGCCCGGGCGATGACGGCGGCGCGATCGGTGCCGGCCCAGAGAAGTACCGTTACGTCGATCATGGAGTCCCAGAACCAGGTGTCATACTCGACGACGCAGTCGAGCGCCACCGCATCGGTGCCGCGGTACAGGAATCGCCGCAGTCTGCGGCGGAATTCGCGCAGACGCCGCTCGAGCGCTTTGGCCTCGATGCCGGGATCGGGGACAAAACGCAATCGCACCATCGCCAACCAGGGGTGATGCTCGGGGTCGAATCCCTGCCGGTAGTCGTCGTTACCGATCGCATAGCTGCGCTGCGTATGCGCATACGAACGGCAGATGGCGAAAAACAGGGCGACGAAACCGACGGCGGCAAAAATGTCCAGGAACACGCCAAAGTAGCTGAGGCCGATATAGGCGATCAGCAGCAACAGGAGATTGCCGCAAACGAAGATCGGGTCGAGATCCCAGGATGGTTCACCGCGGAAGAAGGCATAGCCGGTCAATAACACGAGGAGCGCGGCCAGCACGTACTTGAACCAGGGCGGTGGCATCCAGATCCAGTGGTGGGTCAGCAGGGCTTCGACGGCCTCGGCTTCGATCGCCACGCCGGGCATGGCCGCGTCGACCGGCGTAGGCTTGGCGTCGTTGAGCCCGGCGGCGGTGTAGCCGATCAAGACGGTTGTGCCCTTGAGCGGGGGCGGGGCCACGGCGGGATCGCCGCAGATTCGCTTGCCTTCGAGCAGGTTGGCGGCACTGATGTCGGGGAGGCGACTGTGGCGTCGCCAGTCGATGCGGATGCTGGCCGGATAGTGTGCCATCTTGGCCGGATCCGGACCGGCGGCGAGACGCAACGCCAGCGAGGGAATTGCCC